>JAISDJ010000139.1 GCA_031264865.1 Tannerellaceae bacterium
TTCGTTTGCCTCTGGGTAGTAGACTTCCCATTGCTCGAATGGAGCGAGGAAGACGGGCGCTACTACGCGATGCACCACCCGTTCACCTCTCCCAAACCGGAAGATATCCATCTGTTGGATAGGAATCCGGGAGACGTTCGTGCTAATGCCTATGATATGGTCATCAATGGTGTGGAAGTGGGCGGAGGGTCTATCCGTATCCATGACAACGAACTCCAGCAAAAAATGTTTAAGTTGCTAGGATTCACAGCCGAACAAGCCGAAGCCCAATTCGGATTCCTGATGAATGCTTTCAAGTACGGAGCTCCCCCTCATGGAGGAATTGCCTATGGCCTCGACCGCTGGGTATCTCTTTTTGCCGGCCTCGACTCCATCCGCGACTGTATTGCTTTCCCGAAAAACAATTCCGGGCGTGATGTCATGCTCGACGCTCCTTCGGCAATAGCTCAGGCGCAGTTGGATGAGCTTCGAATTGCTATAAATATACCGCCTTTATGCTGAAGGTTAAGGATATAATCAGGGAAATAGAGAAGTATGCGCCACTTTCGCTTCAGGAAAGGTTCGACAATGCAGGCGTCCAGGTTGGGGATGTTAATCAGCTTGCAACAGGTGCTCTGTTGTGCCTCGATGTTACCGAGGCGGTCGTCGACGAAGCCATACAGATGGATTATAACCTGATTATTTCTCATCATCCATTGGCTTTCAAACCTTTTAAGTCACTGACAGGATGCAATTATGTGGAACGTTGCGTCATGAAAGCCTGCAAACATGATATCGTTATATATGCTGCGCATACGAATCTGGATAATGTATCAGGTGGTGTGAACTTCCGTATTGCCGAGTTGATTGGTTTGCAGAACATCCGTATCCTCAGTCCGAAAAAGAATATGTTACTAAAAATGGTTACTTTCGTGCCGGAGGCCTATGCCGAGACAGTAAGGAACGTATTGTTCAACGCTGGTGCCGGACATATCGGTAATTACGATTCGTGCAGTTTCAACCTGAAAGGGGAAGGTACCTTCCGTGCGAACAAGAAAAGCAAACCATTCGTTGGTGAAATCGGCGAATTGCATATTGAACAGGAAGAGCGCATCGAAACGATTATTCCTGCATATCGCAAAAGCTCAATCATCCGGACATTGCTGTCTGTCCATCCATACGAAGAACCTGTTTTTGACTTCTATCCTTTAGACAATGTATGGAATATGGCCGGTTCGGGGATTGTAGGCGAACTTCCGGAAAGCGAAGATGAGTATGGTTTTCTCTTACGGATAAAGGAGATATTTAGTGTAGAGTGTGTGAAACATTCGGCTTTTACCGGCAAGCCTATCCGTGAGGTGGCTGTTTGTAGTGGTAGCGGTGCTTTCCTGATACCTGAAGTTATAGCCTTCGGCGCCGATGTATTCATTACAGGCGAAGCAAAATACAATGATTTTTATGATGTGGAAGATAATATTCTCTTGGCGGTAATCGGTCATTATGAGTCCGAAGTATGTACAAAAGATATCTTTTATACTATTTTATCGAAAAAATTTCCTACCTTTGCATTGCATTTTTCAAACGTTAATTTGAACCCAGTAAAATATTTATAGAATGGCAAAGAAAACATCAGCTGAAAAAGAATATACAGTTGAAGAAAAGTTGTCTACACTGTATGAACTTCAGACTTTGGTGACTGAAATAGATAAGATTAAAACACTTCGCGGTGAACTACCTTTGGAAGTTCAAGACCTCGAAGATGAGATTGCAGGTCTAGAAACACGCCTTCACAACTATCAATCCGAAATAAAAGAATATGAGAATTCCGTTGTAGAACAAAAGAATAAAATTGTTGACTCTACAGCATTGATTGATAAATACAAAGGTCAATTGGATAACGTACGTAACAACCGCGAATTTGACAATCTTTCCAAAGAAATTGAATTTCAAGGATTGGAAATCGAGTTTTCCGAAAAGAAAATCCGTGAATTTACCGAACTGATAGCAACTAAGAAAGCCGAAATCTCCGGACTGAACGAAACATTAGAGGGACGAAAAGCCGACTTAGCCCAGAAGCGTAACGAACTGGAAGAAATCGTATCCGAAACGAAACAAGAAGAAGAAAAGCTTCGCGAAAAAGCAAAGAAGCTGGAATCAAACATCGAACCTCGTTTGCTTACCGCTTTCAAACGTATTCGTAAGGGTGCGCGCAATGGTTTGGCTGTAGTCTACATCCAGCGTGATGCCTGCGGCGGTTGCTTCAACAAAATCCCACCACAGAAACAAATGGACATCAAACTCCGCAAAAAAATTATCGTTTGCGAATACTGCGGCCGTATTATGATCGACCCTGAATTGGCAGGTGTAGAAGAATAATACAAGACGATTTAATTAATTTCTTTTGATTGGGCGGCATTTACAAACAAAATGTCGCCTATTTCATTGAAATCAGTAAAGAAACTCATAGCATCATGTTTGATAATTTCTTCACGAAAACCAATAAGAGTTAGCCCGGCATACTTGGAATGTGCAACAACGGCGCTGCTTACAGTTTGTCCTTCCGAAAGCATTACGATTTCAATATTAGCCAATGTAATAGGTAATCGTCCTTTGGCGATTCGCTCCTGTAAACCTTCCTTCACAGCTTCTTTTCTTCCTCTTGTACTGGTAATAAATATTTTTATCTGGCTCTTATGCCAGTCGGGGTGTGCCATAATGATATATCCTAAGAGGATCATGAGGTTAGTATTCTTCTCATCCGTTTCTCTTATCCATACATGGATACCGTTTTTATTGCGGATAGGATAGGTTGATCCGGCAAAGATACAGATATCGAAATTACCTGCTCTGGCCAGATTAATATTATCCAGTATTCTTTCCAATTCATCCGGATGATTTTTATCAAATTCAAATACAACCATATTATTTTCCATGCCGGAAATAGAAGGAGTTTGTATCACCTGTGCTATAGCAGAAGTATAAGATGGTGAGATCATCGTATCAATATATAGAGCCCCTCCGTGTTCTTTCTGATTTTCAATTAACAAACGCAACACTTCACGCGACTCTTTGTGTGTCTGCTTACTGTAATATCCTTCAATAAAGTGGAAATAGGTACCAAAACCATGTTGGTGGCTAATCCATTTCATGAGTTCGATCACTTTGTCTCTTTCAAAAGAATTAGGGGAAATACAGATAGCGGAAGGACGCCACTCTTCGTTCTCCAGTATTGACTGATGTTTCTGCATAAACACCCGTAATCGCCTGTTCAGCTGAAAAAGAGAACCTTCGAATATATCTACAAGCCCTTTTTCTTCTTTATTATAATGTTCTATAATTAAATAGATAATTACCAGAACAGCGTAAGCCAATACCGTGTAAAGCGGATTGATCATAAACATTACCCACACCGAAAGGATAAATCCACCCAAAGAGAAATACCATTTTGACTTAAAGCGCGGACGATAAGACGGCGGCGAGCCGAAATGGTTGAGGAAAGATATCAGGCACAACGTACCATAAGTAATTAAAAAAAACATAGAGATAATCTCGGCTACCGTATCTATACTGCCTGATAAAACGAAGAAGAAGGCAACAAAAAATGAGACAAGTGTTGCATTATAAGGTTCATTGGTTTTCCCTTTTCCTTTAGCTAAAAAATTGTTTATACGGGCAAAAGGGAAACTCCCGTCATTCGCTAATGCCTGTAATGTACGCGGTGCGACAAGGATAGAACCCAATGCCGACGAAGAAGTACAGGCTGCAAGACCTAATGGTATTACGATAACCCCATAAACAGCAATCCGCGACATAATCAATTGGTCTTCGAGCAAATCGGCCTGTGAAGCAGAAACTGATAGTTTCCAAACAACTAATATATATACCAATAATCCTGTTATCGTCCCTCCCATAGTTCCTAATGGAATAGATTTTCCCGGATTTTTTAAATCGCCGCTCAACCCTACTCCAGCAGTCATGCCGGTAAATGCAGGGAAACAGATAGCAAACACGATAAAGAATTTTTCTTTATTCAAAAAACCAAAATTATTACCGGGTATTCTTGTTAAATCGCCTCCTGGTTCAATCGGATTGCCTGCAAAAAAGAGCAATAAAGCCAGAAATAAAATAATGTTGACCGCATAAAGCATCTTTATCCCCGAATCAGCTCCTTTACCTAAAATAAGTACGCCTAATATAAGTAAGGTCGGTACACTTACCGCCTGCCGGGGAAGCACAAAACCAAACTGATTGGTAAACCAGTCGAAAAGTGGTGTAAAAGCCTCAGTAAATGCAATAGTATAAAAGGCTACACTGATAGCCTGAGAAAAATAAAGAGTAATGCCAATGGTAGAACCGATCTTCAAGCCAAATGAACGGGAGATAATAAAATATTCACCCCCTCCTTCTACACGCGTATTCGTTGCGATTTCGGAGATGGCTAATGCGGTAGGAATAGTAATTAAATGACCCAGAAGAATGATACCGATCGTTCCCCAAAAGCCTAATGTACCTACTGCATATCCAAATCTCAGAAATAAAACGGCTCCTAATATAGTGGATATAGCCGTAAAATAAACCGGAGCTACACCAAATCCGCTATTATTATTCTGTATCTTCGTTTGTTCCATTCGTTATTTTTTCATGTGTCGATGTAAATATGGTTATTTTTTTGTAATGATGATGCTATGTAGTGTTAATTTAGTAATACAAAAACACGAAATATACACGATTCCATCAAAAATTCTAAACGAACAAACTACTTCTTTTTCAGCATGAATTGATTTTATCGTACTTTTGTTTTATGATTCAAGTTGTTTGTACATATATTAATAAATATAACCTGCTTCCGGAAGATAAACCAGTACTGGTAGGATTAAGCGGTGGAGCCGATTCGGTTGCTTTATTGGCCGTGCTGGTACGATTAAGATATTCTTGTATTGCCGTCCATTGTAATTTTCATTTGCGAGGCGAGGAATCAGACAGGGATGAAGCATTTGCTGAAAGTTTTGCTAAAAAATTAGATGTACCTTTTCATAAGATAGATTTCAATACTAATCAATATGCCAAAAAGAAACACATCTCTGTAGAAATGGCCGCCCGCGAATTACGTTACAATCACTTTGAAGAAATGCGTGTACGCTTCGATGCACAGGCTATTGCTGTAGCCCACCACAGAGATGATAATGTGGAAACATTGCTGATAAATCTGGTGCGAGGAACAGGCATAAAGGGTATTCGGGGAATTCGTCCTAAAAATGGTTATATCATTCGCCCCTTATTATCTATCGGAAAAAATGAAATTCTATACTGGCTGAAAGAACAACAGCTATCATTTGTAACCGATAGTACAAATCTTTCGGATGAATATATGCGTAATTTTATCCGGATTAATGTAATTCCTTTGCTTGAAAATATCAATCCTTCTGTAAAAGAATCAATAGCGCGCACAAGCACATACCTTTCTTCTGTAGAAATTATTTACCAGTCTGTAATAGAAAAAGCAAGGACCCATATTTTGAAAGATAACAACCGGCTTTCTATTGAAGAACTGCTCACTTATCCTGCACCGGAAACAATCTTACACGAACTACTTACTCCTTTTCATTTTTCTAGTCGAGTAACTGAAGATATTTTTTTATCTTTTGATAAAGAACCAGGTAAAATATTCTTCTCTTCTACTCACAGGCTGATAAAAGACAGAGAATATCTTTTAATAACTCCTCTTGAAAAAATAGAACCAATTACCTATATAATAAGAGAAGAGCAAAGAGAATGTCAAACTCCCGTGAAACTTTCCTGGGAGAAAATTATTTTAGAAAAGGGGTTTCATTTGAGAAAAGATAAAAACATAGCTTATTTTAACTATGATAAGCTGAACTTCCCTCTTACATTACGTACCTGGCAACCGGGAGACTGGTTTGTTCCTTTTGGGATGACCGGCCGTAAGAAACTGAGTGATTATTTCTCCGACCATAAATATAGCCTGCCGGATAAAGAACAAACCTGGCTTCTTTGCAGCGGAGAAAACATCATATGGCTCATTGGCGAACGGACGGATAATCGTTTTCGGATTGATAAAACAACAAATTACGTTTTAAGAGTAAATTTTTCCGATAAAAAATAATGATGTTTTCAAAAATATTATACCTTTGCAACGAATTACTCCGCAGATATGTTACTAATTATTCAAGTTAGTTAAACAATCCGGTTTTTTTTACATGAAGTAATTATTTAATCAATTAGTTTGAGATATATCAGCCGTATTATATACCTATGGTAGCTATACCTATAGATAATCAATTAGATTTACACATTTTCTTAATATGCAAAAATACAACATTTTAGAGCTAAATGAGAAACTACTGCCCGAATTACAAGAAATAGCGGGCGAGTTAGGAATCAAAAAAGTTACGTCTTTCAAGAAGGAAGAACTTGTTTATAGAATACTTGACGAACAAGCCATTTCTATAGCAGGCATTCAAGTTGAGAAAGCAAAGGAAAAGGAAGCTAAAAAAGCGCAAGAGAAAGAAGCGAAGAAAAAAGCAGAAACTCAAACCAAAGCAAAAAAGACAACAAAAGCTACTGCTCCCAAAACAACAACTAAAGAACCAACAGAAGAAGACTTTGCTGCAAAAGCAGTTAAAAAAGTTACAACAAAGCCAGTAGAAACTCCAAAAGAAAAACCGGTAGAAGTTAAAGAAGAGATGGCTCCTGCTGAAAATAAACAGGAACAATTAGAACGTAAAAAACGTAATCGTATCAACAAAAACGAAAAAGTGGCAACTGCTACTTTAGCTACTTCTCAAAATGAAGAAGTTGTCGTATCAAAAACTCCTTCACAAAAAGAACCGTCTAAGAATGTTGTCGCAATACAAGAGGAACCGAAGGTAAAAAAAGTAGAAAAACCTTTATTGCCTCCTGTGGTTGCCGAATATGATGAGGAAGATATATATCCCGAAACACCGGAAATAATTCCGGATAATAAAACGGAAGAAGTAGTGGAGCCTGTTACTTCATCAACAGAGGAGAAAAAACGGATTGTCTTTAAACATCCGAGTGCAAATTCTTTACTCGACCAGCTTTTCCCTTTAAGTCCCGCTTCCCCGAAACCTGAAGCTAAAAAAACACAAAAAGAACAAAAGGAACCGGAGAATAAGAGTGTAAAGCAGGTAAATCAACATCAACAAACAACGAATAATGCGGTATCTCCTACTCCACAAGAGAAACAATATGAATTTGACGGTATATTAATCGGTACAGGCGTTCTGGAAATTATGCAGGATGGTTATGGTTTCCTTCGCTCGTCGGACTATAACTACCTGACTTCTCCTGATGATATTTATGTATCACAGTCGCAAATCAAATTATTTGGATTACGTACCGGAGACGTGGTAGAGGGACCTATCCGTCCTCCTAAAGAAGGAGAAAAATACTTCCCATTAGTAAAAGTAGACAAGATTAACGGTCGTACGCCGGAAGACGTGCGCGACAGAGTTCCTTTTGATCATCTGACACCACTTTTCCCAGATGAAAAGTTTATGTTAACTGCCCGCAGAGCACCAAAAGTACATGATACTATTTCCGTCCGGGTAGTAGACCTTTTCTCTCCGATCGGTAAAGGACAACGTGGCTTGATTGTTGCCCAGCCCAAAACAGGTAAAACGATGTTATTGAAAGATATCGCCAACGCTATTGCAGCGAATCATCCGGAAGTATATATGATTATCCTGCTGATTGACGAACGTCCCGAAGAGGTTACTGATATGGCTCGTAGCGTAGATGCAGAAGTAATTGCTTCTACTTTTGACGAACCGGCCGAACGTCATGTTAAAATAGCCGAAATTGTATTGAATAAAGCAAAACGCATGGTAGAATGTGGTCATGACGTGGTCATTCTGTTAGACTCTATTACCCGCTTGGCACGCGCTTATAATACGGTTCAACCGGCATCCGGAAAAGTTTTGTCCGGTGGTGTGGATGCAAATGCATTGCAAAAGCCCAAACGTTTCTTCGGAGCTGCCCGTAACATTGAAAACGGAGGAAGCCTTACCATATTAGCGACGGCTCTTACAGAAACCGGCTCTAAGATGGATGATGTTATCTTCGAAGAATTTAAAGGTACCGGTAATATGGAATTGCAATTGGATAGAAAGTTATCTAACAAACGCATTTATCCGGCTGTTGATATTATTGCCTCAAGTACCCGTCGTGACGACCTGTTACAAGATGATGCAACCGTCAACCGCATGTGGATATTACGTAAGTACTTATCCGATATGAATTCCATTGAAGCTATGGAATTTGTAAAGAAACGCATGGAACAAACGCACGACAATATGGAATTTTTAGCATCCATGAATAGCTAAATTGGTAGAGCATAGCTTTGCCAAAAGACAAGAAATAAAGCCTTTCAAACGAACTGTTTGGAAGGCTTTTTCTATCTCAGCTCCATCTGAAAAACCTGTTTCTGTTTTTTCAAAGATGGCAGATATTTCTATCGGTTTTAACTGAAATAGAAGAGAAAAAGCCTGCAACTATGTTGGATGTATTCGCCGGCATACCAGGTATTACGCCTATTGAAGAGTTCATCATCCGGGGAGGCTTTTTTTATCAATGCCAAACTTTTCTTCCGGATGATGTTTTCCTATGGGTTCGATATGCACTACAATATCATACACGTTTTCTATGGACTCTTTTATGCTATTTTCTACCTCGTTGGCTATATTATGGGCTTCGTTTAAACTGATATTTCCATCGGCTTCTACGTCCAGGTCTATCATATACATATTTCCTATTAAGCGCGAACGGACACGATGCGGATTGCAGGCTCCGGAAACCCGTTCTACAGCATCGAATATTTTGTTATAGATCGAAACATCCTTCACACCGTCCATTAGTTCTACATTTGAATCCATAAATATACAAACAGACGTCCGGATAATAAAGAAGCTGACTATCAAGCCGGTTATGGAATCCAGTATGGGTAATTTAAGAATGAAAGTAAAAAACAATCCCAACAATACACTGACGGATATAATCACGTCGTTACGCATATTCATGGCGTTGGCAATCAGCATGGAGCTGTTTATCTTCTTCCCTTGTTTATACTGGTAAAATGCCAGTCCTAATTTTCCGAAAATAGAAAAAACTGTCACATAGATAGCTACTAATGCAGGAAGTTCCCTTGCTTCATCAGAGAATATATGTTGAATTGATGATATCAACATCTGTACGCCTGCATAGAAGATAACCAACGAAAGTATTTTAGTAGCTATACTTTCCGCCTTTTCGTATCCATATACATATTTACTGTTAGGTGGACGATTCATGATACGGGCCGTACATATCATTACGATTGAAATAATGACATCCGTAGCCGAATCAATCCCATCACCTAAAACCGCTAGGCTTCCGGATACTAATCCGATAACAATCTTTGCGACCGATAATATAGTGTTTCCAATAGTACTAATCCATGACGTCCGGATTAATACCTTATCTCTCGAAGCAGACATATTACCAGGCAACGTATTTGGCTGCCGCTAAATAGTCGTAGCACATTTTTACCGATTCAAGAGGCGCGTAATTATATTCTTCTTGTTCTACATAATAATCTTCCACTCCGGCATTGGTGAAAAGATTGAATACGTCTTCAAGAGCTACATGTCCGTACCCCATTTCTGTTGCTATTTTAGTAATAACATTTGTATCACGGATATGAATGCAACCAAAGCGTCCGGGATAAAGTTTGAGATACATCCGGTAATCTGCCATTTCGTTGGCAACGTGGCCGATATCCATTTGAAAAGCAATCAAGGATCTCTCCGTCAATTCCAGATATAGTTGATAAGGAATCTGGCCTTCAACTGCCCGGTATTCTTCCCGGTGATTATGATAAGCAAACTTCAACCCGAAGCTTTTGGCTAATTCGCCAATCCGGTTGAATGTATCGGCCAGCTTTTTTACCTCATCCAGCTTGGTATAGCGCGCTCCCGGATAACCTGCCTGTACAATCCATTTACTATCGGCTTCTTTTGTATCTTCCATGTTCTTCTTTACAGCATCCCAGGCTTCCACAGTATCATTCGAGTAAACGTCGAAACCGGTATGTGAACTGGTCATCTTCATTCCCAGGCTACTCACAAAATCACTAAACTCTTTTGGGCTTTTACCAAAGAACTTTCCGTCGCGGTATCCATATGTCTCGATAAAACTGTATCCCATTTTAGCTACTTCGTGCAGTGTTCCTTCCGGGTCTTTTGCCATATCGTCGCGCAAGCTATATAATTGAAGTCCTATTTTTTTCTTATTTGCTAAGCAAGATGTAGCAACAGGAGAGGCCATAATCCGATTGCCGGGTATCCATGCAGAGGCTACAACAGTAGCAGCAGTTGTTTTGAAAAAATGTCGTCTGTCCATATTTATTATGTATTAAATTGATTTAGAATGGATATCCTACGGCAAAATGCCAGGCGAAATTGCTGTGGAAGTTCGGGTTCGTAATGGCCCAGCGACGGAAACCTTCCGCTTGTGGGTCGTACACTTTAAAACCTGTATCAAAACGTATCAGGAAGAAATCGAAATCCAAACGAAGTCCGATACCATACGAAAAAGCGATTTCTTTATAAAACTCCCTGAAATCGAACTCTCCGCCTTTCTGGTCGGGATAGGAACGGATGGTCCAAATATTGCCGGCGTCGACAAAGGTGGCTAATTCAAATTTCCAGAACAATTTAGTGCGATACTCTAAATTGACGTCTAAACGTATATCGCCTGCCTGGGTAGCAAATGAAGCAGAGTCTCTCGACATACTACCCGGCCCCAACGAACGTACCGACCATCCGCGTACACTATTCGCTCCTCCTGAAAAATAACGGCGTTCGAAAGGTATCCTTTCCGCATTTCCATACGGATAAGCCAAGCCAACCCCGATATGGAAGGCCAGGCGGTTCCGATCGTCTACCACAATTCCTTTGCTGAAGTCGAAATCTCCTTTCAGGTATTGCGAATAATCAATACCAAACAATTTGTAATGCCCGTTATCTCCTTTATCTGTATTTATAATAGATGATGCAGTATAGAGCACATTTCCGGCAGACTCTACGGAGATACGTAAAGAGTGAGTATTACGTTGCCTGTATTGGGGATTATAACTATTAAACGTATAGGAATAGCCCGCACTTACAATAAATTGATTATTAAAATTGTATAGCCTCGTTGCTTCTGGCAGGGAATTGAGGAAGTCCCGGTTTATATCAGGCAAATACACATAATCTACATCTATCAGGTTAAAGGAATGACGGGCTAATGAATTGGTACGGTTCTGCCAATTATATCCCCAACCTCCGGACAGGATAGCCCGTTCGTACTCGGGACGTGTCTGCCAGTTATAACTTACTTTAAATTCCGTATTGGCGCGAAGCCTTCGCTTAAAACTTTCTGTAAAGAAAGGGAAAAGGAAATGTGGAAAAGACAGCGATGCCTCCCCTCCTACCTCCCAATAATTATCAAGCCCGTACTGATTGCTTCCCGACAACGACTCATATGCGCCACGTATCTTGACCGAAAATACTTCGGCTCCTTTAAACAAGTTACGGTGCCTGTAATTGATACTGGATGCAAAACCTAAATCGCCCGCAGAGTTTGTGCCTTCCACATCTATCCCAAAACCATGTACTTTCGCCGGAGACGTTAGTATCGTAGCGCTAAGTCTCATGGTATCGTTCTCTTCAAACTCTGTAAAGCGTACGTTCACATTGTGTAAGGCATTTAACGCTACATAAGAAGAATAGGTTTGTTCCAAATTCCGTTCATTAAACAACATACCGGGCATAAGGTAGTTTGCTTTCCTTAATACGTCCGGACGAATACTTCTTCCATTCTTACCATATACAACCGTAATATTTCTTGTTTTTACCGTATCTGTAGGAGTGAAAGGCGCTTCGTTTTCCCGGTGGAGCGGATCATAATCGGTTAATACTTTCACATCATTTATGTAATATTGCCTATGCGGCTTCTCTATAATTGTACCATCGGGCTTTACTTCCCGATAAGGTTTCAATAACATCTCAAGATCAACCACATGACGATTAAAAGAGCTGTCGGCCTGATAACCTAAATTATCACGGTTAAACATATAATAACCTCTTCCGCGTAACAGGGATGTAATACGTTGGCGCTCTCTGTCGAGCAAATCCCTGTCGAAAAGGTCGCCTTCCTTAACAACCGAAATAAATTCATCTTGTGATGAAAGAAAAGCTGCTTTCAGTGGAGAGCGTGGCGGAGGCTTTAAATGGGCGATGCTGTCGATAACCGGATCGTCCAGTTCCATTTTATAATCACGTATTATGTAAGGTTTATTACTTATAATATGATAAGTAACAACTGCCTTTTTTCGTTTGGCTGTATCAATAGAAGTCGTTATTATTGCATTAGGATAACCTTTATTTGTAAGGAAACGTTCAAATTCGTCAACCGATTCTTTTATTAAAGTTGTATCGAGGATAACGGGAGCTTCCCCCATTCGCCTGAGTTGTTTGTTTATCCATTTATTTTCATCTCTTCCCGACCAGCCATACACAAACAATTGCCACTTCATTAATCCGAATACTTTAAAGTTAGGTTGCTGTCTGAGGTATGGCTTTAATTCGGATGATTTATATTGCTTATTATCGGTTTTGATTTCAACTTTATCGAGTAAATATTCACCTTCCATGACAAACTTCGTAGAGCTACAGGATGTCAGTGCCCATACAAAACAAATGATATGAAACAAACGAAGTATGCCTTTCATGCCTAAACCTGTTTACACCCGCAAATGTAGTCTAAATTAGAGAAAATCATGTATTTTTGTCTTGTAAAAAGAGTAACAATGCTTAGCAGGAATCAAATTAAATACATCCGTTCCTTAGAGTTGAAAAAGTTCAGGAACGAACATAACACATTTATCGCCGAAGGAAACAAGCTGGTAAACGACATGCTTGCTGCTTTCGAAAGCGAGCTAATCATAGCCAAACCATCTTGGATGGCAACCCAGGGCGACATACCAACAAAAGAGTTGTTGGTTGCAGATGAAGAAGATATCAGAAAGGCCAGCCTGCTGAAAAACCCGCAAGATGTGATTGCCGTATTCAAACAACCTGTATATGACATAAAAGACGCAAACCCTTCCGAACAATTGGTCTTGGTTTCGGATGGTATACAAGACCCCGGCAATTTAGGAACTATTATCCGTTTGGCCGACTGGTTCGGTATCGAACATATCGTATGCAGTCTGGATACGGTGGATGCTTTTAATCCAAAAACGGTTCAAGCCACAATGGGCGCTTTGGCGCACGTGAAGGTGCATTACATTGATTTGGAGGCCTGGATCCAACGTTATAAGGGGAAACTGTTCCCTATATACGGCGCTTTTTTAGACGGCAAGAATATCTATTCCGAAAAACTTTCCGATACAGGCGTCATCATTATGGGCAATGAAGGAAACGGCATACGGCCTGCTATCGAAGCGTTCGTTACAACTAAATTATTCATTCCCAATTATCCTGCAAACAGAAAAACATCCGAATCGTTAAATGTAGCCATCGCCACAGCCATCCTATGCGCCGAATTTAGAAGGTAGGGTAGAAAACCATTGTATAGTCTTTAGGAAATCATTACGACGGCTTTGCAAAGAGATCACAATGACTTTGCAAAAACACGGTAATGATTTTCTAAAGACATCGCAATGGTTTTTTCGCCTTTCGTCAACCTTGACTTTTCCTGGGAAAGGTAGTAGAGAAGATGATTTCAAACGTAGTCCAACCGTTATGTGTTGTAAGACTGAAACGGCAACCGTGGTTTATCAATACGTCGCGAACAAACAGTAAGCCGATTCCTTTTCCGGTTGGTTTGGTGGTAAAGAAAGGGGTAAATAATTTCTCTTTGATTTGTTCGTCTATTCCGGGACCATTATCTTTTATGCAGATAGACAAAGGGGATGAGGAAGTAACGATGCGTATCTCACCCTGTTGTACAATCGCCTCACAGGCGTTTTTTATGATATTTACCAATACTTGCTCGAACTGGATACCATCTGCCTGAACGTTCGGGTCGTCTCCGGCAAGAAACAGCTTTAATTGGATACCGCGTTGCTGACACTCCATACGGGTAAGAGCTTCTACGGCACACGCTTGTTCGTTTAATGATATGGGAGACAATACCGGTTCGGGTATCCTGACTACATGTGCCAGATTGTCTATAAAATGCGCCAGATTACCACACCTGTCGTACGAAGCGTCTACAGCAGTCAATACGTCTTCCCACTCTTTTATCCCTTCTTGTCTGAATATATCGGCAACAACGCTTAATGTAGAACCTATCGCCCCTACCGAGTTATTCACTTCATGAGACATCATACAGATAATCCGTTCATACGATTCTTTTTCGATCTTTAATAATTCGTGCGTCAATTCTTCAATGAAAATAAAAGGATGGTCAAATCCCTGATCAATAAAAGAAGAGCGAACACAGCGGTAAGCTGATATACCCTTTCTCTTCACAATTACATCGTCGTTCGGATTCAAAGCAGCCAGTGCCGGAGCCAGGTCGAAAGAAGCTTCATGCAGCTTGCGACCTTTTACGTCTTTTATATCTTCAATTCCCAACAGATTTAAACCGGCAGGATTAATATCCGCAATCTCCTTACCGAAAGTAAGAATAAGTATTCCCTGCGGAGAAGCGTTTATCAGCAAATCGAGGAACTGATTCTTCTCTCTTACCTGCAATCTTTCATTACGTAAATGGGTAATCATCCGGTTAAAGATAGCAATTACCTGGTCGGCGTCTTTGTTTTTTACCGGGCGGAGATGTGTAGTAAAGTCTTGTTCTTTCAGCAAGTCCATCCCACTCAACAGTAAATGATAAGGACGGATCAGCGTACGATAAAGGAAAATGGAAAACAGCAATGATGCAAGCGCTATACCTTGCATCACCCAAAAGGGAAAATGCCGCTCGTAAAAGAAAACGAAACCTATCCCTACAAAAAGCAACGTAACAAATACGACAATGATCCAAAACACCCACTTCTGCTTCATATAAAGAAATCACTCCGGCAAGGTTATATCATACTTTTCCAACCGGCGGTAAAGTGCCTGGCGGGTAACGCCTAGTGCAATAGCTATTTTCGAGAGGTTGCCGCCATAAAGTTCAACCGCTTTCAAAATCATATTCCGCTCTACTCTTTCCAATGACTGAACTTTAGGTTGCTCTACATCTACGCTTACCGGGATTTCGATATACTGTTCCTTCAAATCTTTTCCGGTAATCAGACTTTTCCCCGACACAAGAATGGTACGATCTACCAGATTCTTCAATTCCCTGATATTGCCCGGCCAGGGAAGTTTCCGCAGGAAATCGTATGCATCAGCAGCTATCTCTACCGGTTCCGTCCGATTGGTTTCCGCCTGTTTTCGTACAAAATGTTCAACTAGCAGGGGAAGGTCTTCCAAGCGTTCCCGCAAAGCAGGTACGCGTATCGTGATTAAATTAATCCGGTAAAACAAGTCTTCTCGGAATGTTCCCCGGACAACCATTTCCGCCAGGTTCCGGTTGGTTGCGCTAATGATACGCGTATCCACATGGCGCGGCTTGCTATCTCCCAGCGCTTCAAAGGTACGATCTTGAAGGACACGTAAGAGTTTTACCTGGCATACCATATCCAATTCGCCTATCTCATCCAGGAATATCGTTCCTTTATCCGCCAATTCAAAACGCCCGACGCGATCGCGTTGAGCGTCTGTAAAGGCCCCTTGCTTATGTCCGAACATTTCGCTTTCAAACAAAGATTGCGAGATACCTCCAAGATTTACTTTTACAAAAGGTTTTTCCCGCCGATTGCTCGTTTGATGGATTGCTTCGGCTATTAATTCTTTTCCCGTGCCACTTTCGCCGGTAATTAAAACGGAAGCGTTCGTATGCGCAATACGGTTTACAGTCTGCAATACCTGCGTCAGCAGAGGAGAACGGCCGATAATCGTATCCGTCAACGGTAATGTACTTAGTGCCGCATCTTTCTGTTTCTCATCCTGTTTACTTAATTGGATAGCCGTCTGAATAGTATTGAGTAACATCAGGTTATTCCACGGTTTAGTGACAAAGTCGAATGCTCCGGCTTTCATTCCTTTTACAGCTAAGCCTATCGAGCCCCATGCCGTAATCAGGATTACCGGGACATCCGGGCAGAAAACACGTACCTCTGCCAGCAATTGTAATCCTTCTTCGCCGGTAGTGGTATGGGTGTAATTCATATCCATCAGGATTAGTTCGGGGTTTGTTTGCCGCACAAAGTCAATCGATTCTTTCGGTGTCGAAGCTGTCGTCACCTGATAACCGGCCCGCTTCAACACCAACGTCAGCGAAGTCCGTACAGTCATATCATCGTCACAAATTAATATCATAGAATGCAAAAGTAAAAAAAAGTAGTTAAGGAGTCACAGGAGTTAAGTAGTATTTATTCTTCTCTCAACGCCTCTGCGGGAGGAATAATAGAAGCCTGGTACGTTGGGTACCAAACAGCGAGCAGTGAAACCATTCCTAAGAAAAGAAAGGTAAGGAAATAATTCAGAAAATCCTGTTCAATGCCACTACCGGTTACTGTCCGGTCGCCTACCGGGATATCAAAGGCTCCCAACACTTCGTTTTGCCCGATGTTTATACAGATGTTTACGGCTATGATACTGGCTATGAATAAGAGGAAGAGTGTTTCTAAAAACATCATCTGCCTCACGTTCTGCCGGGTGGCTCCCATGGCTATCCGTAAGCCTATTTCACTCCTTCGCGCCTGCGTACGATACCAAAACGTTCCGATAATTCCCAGAAAAATATTGACTACCAGAAAGGCGGTTACTGCATAGATGCTTTTTAACTGGTCGGAAATACCCAGGTTTTCCATATACTGTGCCTTTATATCCTGAAAGGAAGTAACGGTAGTAAGGTAGTAAGGACCTATTTCCAACTGGCTTTTCATCTCTTTCATGAAGTGTTTGGCGAAGTCTTTATCTGTTTCGGGAGTAATGCGGATAGCAATCTGTACCCGCCGCAAACTGACTTTATCTCTTCCCATGGGAGCATAAACACAACTCTCGTAGGGTTTGAAGAAAGCCACTTTTACTTTGCCGACTGTTCCCACTACCGGATGTTCTTCCATCTCGTCTGCTATCTTGCTGATTTGCGAAATATCTATCGTTGCACCGGGATATTTGCCGAAACGGTTGTATCTGTCGGGGCCGATTATTATTTCATCCGCCTCCGCTTCATCTTCCCATTGAAAGATCCTACCGCTTTTTATATCTAATTTAAAAACATCAAAAAAGCCGGAAGTAACCCATCTTACACGTATTTGTTCGTTTAATGAATCCGGGAGTAATGTAAAATTCGTCCACGAAGAAGCGTTCATATAGGGAAGCCCTTGCCTGGCCATACAAACACTTGTTACGCCCGGATATCGTGACACCCTATCTATGAAAAGAAGAATATCCTCCATATTATCCCTACTATTCAATTCGGACTGTGCAACGTTCCTTGTCCCCATTTCCAACTGGTACACATGTTCGATATCAAAGCCCAATGGCTCGCAATAACTTTTTACTATAAAGCAGAGATAATCAACGCAGAACCATAATACGCAGAAGACTAAGGTATATTCCAATAATATCCATCCGTTTGCTTTCCTCCCGTTCCAGATAAGGGTAAATATATGTCGTATCATTTTATTTATCGTTTTCGTTAAGTGAATTTACTATGGATAGTTTAGACGCACGCCAGGCCGGTATACCCGCAGACAAAAGATTAATCAGTACGCAGACAATAAACACCGCCGCGAACACCGGAAATGAAACAAACGCTTCTCCCGGCAGCGAACTGTCGGCAGGTATTCTCAACAACCACGTTTTTAACTGGAATACTGCAAAATAAGACAAGCCTAAACCAACAACGCCCCCAATTAAAGAGGTAATCAGATTCTCAAACAGTACTTGTATCAAAATGATATACTTTTTTGCTCCGAATGCTTTCCGAACGCCTATTTCGGCTGTCCGCTTCTTTATTCTTGAAAAGCTCAGGCCGGATAAATTGACAGCGGGTACCAGTAGGAGGATTAAGAAAATCAACAACTGTTTCCGATATTGTGTAGTAAGCTCCGCCACCTTTTCTTCTCCCGTTATAGTTAAACTTTTTCCGTCTGTTAAACTTTCCCGGTGAGAATCAGGGCCCCGTAGCCTTAATTCCCTATCGGTATTATTTGCGTCATATTTCTTTTCTACGTTCCTTATTTCCCGCTCCAATTCCGGTAAACGGCTTTTGTCTTCCAATAACATCAGAATAGTATATCCATAAACGCCTTCCTGCGAAGTAGCCGGTATCCAAACATCACCGGAAGCCGATTGAAAGATAGGCGATACGTCTTTCACGATTCCTACAATCCGGTAAGGCATGTAATTTACCAGCAATGTCTGCCCTAAAGCCTCTTGCCCTTTAAAAAGGTTCTTTACAAGCCCTTCCGATACGACAGCTTGTGTAATCCCCGATTCAAATTCTTCCTGCCCAAAGGGTTTTCCTTCTATAAAAGAGAAATTCATTATTTTCCAAAAAGAAGCATCCGTTACTTTTACTTTTGCATTTACTGTTTCATCCTCCCCTTCTTTTCCCACAGGGAACGTTTCCGATGCAAATAAAGAAACATCGTCCGGCGTTGATAAATCTGACAGATAATCACGGCAAATATCATAATCAACGAGGCCTGAATTCCAACCATTCGGGTGTGTTATCCTTTGGTATTTAATATAATATGTATGGCTTCGGTTCCCTTCCGGTGCAATGCTTATACTCCGTATCTCATCCACTACAACAATCGACATAATCATCATAATGGCCAACGCTGTTCCCAGTATAGCGATAAGGCTGATAAACTTATTCTGTTTCAGCATTTCGATGGCCTGTTTAAAATAAATCTTTATCATATTTAATGAATTATGAATGATTATTCTATCCTTCTTCCATCGAAGAAACGGACGATACGTTGGGTTGATTCGGCGATGTGCTCATCGTGTGTAACCATCACGATTGTGGTTCCTTCACTGGTTAGTTTGAAAAGCAGGTCCATGATTTCGCCTCCCATCTTACTGTCAAGATTACCGGTAGGTTCATCGGCCAAAATAATTTTGGGACTGCCGATAATAGCGCGAGCAATGGCCACCCGCTGGCATTGTCCGCCGGAAAGCTGAGAAGGAAAATGCCGCATACGATGAGCGAGGCCAACCTTTTCGAGCACGGCAAGGGCTTTCTCGCGTCGTTCTTTGGCAGACGACTTTCGGTACAGTAGCGGTACTTCTACATTATCAATCACATTCAGGGAATTAATCAGGTGAAAACTTTGAAAGACAAAACCTAACATCTCATTCCGAAACTCAGCCATAGCCCCGTCTTTCATACCGCTTGTATCTATTCCATTAATCAATACCCTACCCTCGTCGGGCAAATCAAGCAACCCCATCAGGTTAAGCAGCGTACTCTTCCCACATCCTGATGGCCCCATAACCGATATAAACTCCTTTTCCTTTACAGCCACGTTCACATTCTCTAAAGCAACCGTTTCCACATCCTTTGTCCGATAAATTTTTGTAATCTTTTCTAATCGAATAATTTCCATGACGCTTTCTATTTCTATTTATCATCTAAATAAGCAACGAATATGCCAAAGACATCATTCTATTAACTATTAACTACTTAATCAAAAACAGTATTGTCCGAATCCGGACAATACTGTCCACTTCCTCGGCTATATAAAGTCAGTATATCCGAATCAAAAGAAGTGTGACGCCTTATGAATTAATTTTTGAAAAATAGCTCTCAATCTTATTTTTAGTTTCTTTCGTAATATCGGATTCATCATATAGGATATATCCTGAATCAAAAACAATAACCCGGGAACAAATATCCATAACATATTGAATATTATGGCTCGACAAAAGAATCGTCGTATTATATTCCTGATTGTATTCCAATAATAGTTTTTTTATGATTATCTGGGAAGACGGATCTAAAAAATTGAACGGTTCATCTAAGATAAGGAGATCGGGGTGTGTAATCATTGCAGATACAATCCCTATCTTTTGTTTATTTCCGGATGAAAACTCATGAATATATTTTTTATTGCATGTGATCTCATTAGTCATAAATTCATTAAAGGACATTATCCTGTTATTAATCTCTGTATTAGATAATTTATATACAGATCCTATAAAGGATAGGAATTCCTTTGCGGTTAAAAATTTTATTAGAAATTTATCATCCAAATATGCTCCTGTTGTTGCTTTCCATCTATCATTGCCGGCTACTTCTATTCCATTTATTTTAACTGTTCCTGCCGTAGGTTCAATTAAATCCAGTATTAACCTGAATAATGTGGTTTTTCCCGCGCCATTATTTCCTACAATACCAATAATTTCACCTTGCTTAATATTCAATAATGGGATATCTAAAACAATGGCGCTATTGTATTCTTTTTTTAAGTTTGTTATGTTAATAGAACTCATAAGGATATTACTTTCTTAAATTTTTCATTATCTGATATCTCCTATTCATGAACTGTTCGTATAAATAACGAATCCAGTAATGGTGCGTCATAATAACTATAATACTGACTGTAATAACAATATAACAACCAATTGTTGAGAAGAATTGAATGATAGCAAGGATCACAAATAAAGAACCTCCGGCAATAAATCCTATTATTTTTTGAGCAAATGTTCGCCGTATGGTAAATTCCGATTCTACAGAATACAAGTCATAATTTTGTGCAAATAGGATATTAAATAATAATATAAACGCCATAGGACCTGACATGTATAAGTATATGGATATGAAAGGTAAAATAAACTGATTATCGTATATTGCTATATAAATAAATAACAATACAAACAAAATACCGGTTACGCATAAATGTGTGTAAAAAGCATTTAGAAGCAGTGACTTCATGGAAATAGGTTTTGTATATAAAGTATCAAAGTAATCCGAATTGGAATATATCGTAAATTGTATCATATTAAGCGTGTATGCGCCTATATATATGGATAATCCTATTAGCTTAAAATCCATGAACAAATACAGCAACAGTCCTCCGGTTATAAATAATAAAATTGACTGTAGAAATTTCCGAGCACCCTTACAACGTATCAACTGTAAAACAAACAACTTGTTAAAAGTATTATCAAGCATAGGCTGTAGTTCAAAGAAACGAATTGATTTATATCTAATATTGCTATCATACACCTGATACATTTCCTGTTTAATTACATACATATAAAATGGAATCATGATAAATACACCTATAAATAATATCATAATACTATAATAGTTACACAACAAGCTTAAATATGAAAATTCAATGATCCTGTGACGCGTTATGACAAGCACTATTATATATATAGATACGATTGCTATTGTAGTCAGATAACACAATCTGTTTTTATTACAGAAAAACTTAACTATTCTTATGAATAAGTTTATAAATAAACCAACCAAATAAGAGTTTATAAATAAAAAAATAGATGCATTATTGGCTGGCCACTCAACTTTATTTATAAGAAATAAAGGAATAATCAGCGGTAATAGTATAAAATTATATTCGGATATTGATTCTTTAATGAGAATGTATTTTCTAATCTCTATCTTAGGAATCCTGATAAGATATGGTATAATAGCATATTGGTTTTCTTTTTTTAAAAACAAACTACACAAAACGGTAATGACAATAATAAATTGTTCGTATGTAAATTGCGTTATATATCCCATGCTGATGAACAGGCATAATAACATTCCCCAAATGAATAGGGAAAAGAAAGCAAAAATGTTTTTAATAAACTTATAAGAAAGCATGCGAAACACAGAATTCCCATATTTTCTATGTTTCAAAATACGTTCTGTATTAAAAATGATTTTCATATATCTCGCAACCGAAATGGCAAATATAAATATTATTTCAACATGCCAAACGTTTTGTTTCCAAAAGTGGGTTGTTGCATGTTACAATCGTACAGGTGCAATCGGCCTTCGTGTTAAAAATTTCATGCCAACCTTTTTTCAAAGAGGTAGGCGCCTATTGAGAAAAAGAATATCATCAAAGGTAGCAACTTAAATTAATTCGTAAAAAACTATGCTGCTCAATCATTCCGAAGCAGAACTTTGTTATACATTTGCATATTACTAAAAGCCATTGTTATGATAAAGATATTTACTACAGAAAAGGTTAAAGACCTCGACCAGTATACCATAGAAAACGAACCAATTACCTCTGTCGATTTGGTAGAGAGGGCTTCTACCTTGTTTGTACAGGAGTTTATCCGTCGTTTCTCAAAGCAACATCGTATTGTTGTATTTGCGGGATTTGGGAATAATGGCGCCGACGCCTTAGCCATCGCCCGCCTCTTAAAAGACGAATCTTATAAAGTAATTACCTATTTGTTCAACACGAAGCAACATCTTTCACCCGAATGTTTGGAAAATAAATACCGGCTGGTAGACGCAGATGCTACAGGGTTTAATGAAATAGTCTCTAATTTTACACTGCCGGAATTAGACGGAAATGACATTGTAATTGACGGATTATTCGGTTCAGGTCTCAACAAACCAATCGAAGGAGGCTTCGCTAAGTTAATCAGCCATATCAATGAATCAGACGCTTATGTTGTATCTATCGATATTCCTTCAGGCCTGTTCGGTGAAGATAATCGTAAGAACAATATGGAAGCAATTATCCGGGCAGACCTCACCTTAACGTTCAGTTTCCCAAAACTGGCCTTTCTGTTGCCCGAAAATGAAGAATTTACAGGAAAATGGAAAGTGCTGGATATAGGCATCCATCCCGGAATAATAGACAAAACAAAAACACCCTATAATCTTATATCCGAAGACGATATTTACAAGACGATACTCCCTCGCAGGAAGTTCGACCATAAAGGACTTTATGGACATGCACTGCTGATAGCCGGTAGCCGTGGTAAAATGGGTGCATCATTGCTGGCATCAAAAGCTTGTTTACGCAGTGGTGTTGGCTTATTAACCACACATATACCGCAATGTGGAGAACAAATCTTGCAAACCGCCTCTCCGGAAACCATGCTTAGTTTCGACCCACATCCCGAATATTATACGACTCTCCCTGATATCTCACCGTATTCGGCCATTGGGATTGGCCCCGGATTAGGGCAACTCCCTCAGACAGCATCCGGGTTAGGAGATTTACTTCGCAAAGCACATACTCGCCTAGTAATTGATGCAGATGCCCTAAATATCATCGCCTCAGACAAAAGCCTGTTAGAACTCATACCCAAAAGAAGTATACTGACTCCGCATCCGAAAGAATTCGACCGCCTGGCAGGGGAAAGTAGCAGCGGATATGAAAGACTAATGAAAGCACAAAACTTAGCTTTGGAACAACAGTTGACTATTATCTTAAAAGGAGCCTACACAGCTATCTGTACACCGGGAGGCAATATCTATTTCAATAGCGCCGGTAACCCCGGAATGGCCACAGCCGGAAGTGGAGATGTATTAACCGGAATCATACTCGGCTTGCTGGCACAAGGATATGAACCGGAAACAGCATCCGTTATAAGCGTATTCCTGCACGGAACAGCCGGAGACCACGCCGCCTCCTCCCACTCCGAAGAAAGTATGATAGCAGGAGACATTATCGACTCCTTAGGAATAGCCTTTAAACAAGTTAAGTAGTAAGAAATCGTAGGTTTTTGCATTGTTTACATGCTGTTTTACAAAATATTTTTTAGTTTTGTAAAGTAGTTTTTTTTAAAGCCAATAATATGAAGAACGTGATCCTTTTTATAAGTTTACTTCTCAGCCTTCCGATTGTGTCGCAAACCAAAGTGACTAAAAGGGTTGCTAGCAAAAGTAATAATTTCGGAATTATTTATACTCTGCCCAAAACATTTTTAATAGTGAATGCAGAAGTAGCAAAAAACACATGTAAAGCAGGTCCCTATTACAGATATGCTGAAAAATACCTTGGAGTAAAAAATCCCATAGAAGAGGATAAAGTATATTATGAATTAGGAAATGTAACTCTTATTAATAAAGGTACGCCCGACCCGGAGCAAACGTACATGGTAGAATTTAAACCAGGAACCGTTGCTCCTTATGTCTATCTTACCGAAGATGGTATGCTCTGCACCATAAATGCCGAATATACTCCTCCTGCATCTGAACTTGAAGGAGCGCAGAAAGGAAAAACCGAGCCAGTTAAAGTCACCGATATTTCCATATTTTCGGAAGAACTACTTATGGCCGGTTCAACTGCAAAACAGGCGGAAGTGGCCGCTAAACAAATCTACCGTATCCGTGAAAGCCGTATGAATATCCTGACGGGAGATGCCGATAACTTACCTCCCGACGGACAAGCCATGCAGCTTGTTATCCAACAACTGGAAGAACAGGAAAAAGCCCTGACAAACCTCTTCACCGGCGTTTGTACAAAAGAAACAGATTACTACGACATCTCTATAACACCTTATGATAATCTTGATAAGGAAGTACTTTTTCGCTTCTCCGATAAATTAGGCATTATCGCCGCCGATGATTTGGGAGGAATGCCGGTATATATGAATCTGAAAGCTACTGAAAAAGCGCCGGTATTAGATCCGAAAGAAACAGATAAAAAAGAAAAAGCGCTGAAAGGTATTATCTACAATGTTCCGGGTAAGGCGATTGTTGATATCACAATGAACAAAAAAACATTATTTAAAGGAGAAGTTCAAATTATACAGTTCGGTAGCCGTGAAGGATTAGCCCCCATCATGTTTGAAGATAAGAAAGCGCCTGTCAAAGTGTTTTTCTATCCCGAAACCGGCGCCATTAAACAAATCATACAATAACATTATTAACTTTAAAACATAAAAACACATGTTTAAAAATCATCCAAAAGGACTCATCGGAGCCGCTCTGTCGAATATGGGCGAACGCTTCGGATTTTACACGATGATGGCCATCTTAACCCTTTTCCTTATGTCCAAATTCGGATTATCCGGAGAAGAAGCCGGCCAATTATATTCTGTTTTTTACGGAGCAATTTATATCCTCGCTTTAGTAGGAGGTATGATTGCCGACAAAACCAAAAACTATAAAGGTACGATCATTGCCGGATTAGTTATTATGAGTTTGGGATATGCTTTCCTGGCCGTTCCAAGCCTTATAACAAGTAAATGGATTGCTTTATCGGCTTTGCTAATTATAGCATTCGGTAATGGTTTGTTCAAAGGTAACTTACAAGCCCTTGTCGGACAACTATACGATAATGAAACCCATTCAAAACTGCGCGACGCCGGCTTCCAGATATTCTATATGTTCATTAATATTGGCGGTATGATTGCTCCGTTCGCCGCTGTTTGGGTACGTAACTGGTTTGTACAGTCGCAAGGATATGCTTATAATTCCGATCTGCCCGGATTATGCTGGCAATATATAAACGGAACAATGCCTGCCGAAATAATGAACGGCCGCTTTACCGAACTTGCCACACAAGTATCAGGAGGAGTAACTCCCGATATGTCTACATTTGCCGGTAGTTACTTAAATGCGTTTAACACAGGTTTCCATTACGCATTTTCCGTTGCTATCCTTGCGATGCTTATTTCTCTGGTAATCTTTATCGTTAACAAAAAAATCCTGCCCGACAAAAAGAAAGAAGAAAAAGGTATGGATAAACAGATAAGCAAAGAAGAAATCAAACAAGATGCCAAAGAGATCAAACAACGTATTCTTGCTTTGTTTGCCGTATTTGGCGTTGTTATCTTTTTCTGGTTCTCATTCCACCAAAACGGGTTGACATTAACCATGTTTGCCAAAGATTATACACAACTAAAGGTGCTTGGAATGGATATTTCAGCCGAAATATTCCAATCAATCAACCCGTTCCTTGTTGTATTTTTAACGCCAATCATTATGGCCATTTTTGCATTCCTGGCAAGAAAAGGGAAAGAGCCTTCCACTCCTCGAAAAATCGGAATTGGTATGGGCATTGCCGCTTTAGCTTTTGTTGTTATGATGCTTGGTTCGATAGGGTTGCCTTATTATAGAGAAGTACAAGCCGCAGGAGGACTTGATTTCGATATACGCGTAACGCCATGGTTGCTATTTGCAACATATTTTATACTAACGGTAGCCGAGCTTTTCATTTCGCCATTAGGTTTATCCTTTGTTTCTAAAGTAGCGCCGGCACATCTTCAGGGATTAATGCAAGGATGTTGGCTGGCAGCAACCGCTATTGGTAATTTCTCTTTGTTCCTGGGAGCTATGATGTATGAAAATATATCTATCACGATTACCTGGAGTGTTTTTGTGATCGTTTGTTTAACATCAATGATAGCCATGTTTAGTATGGTAAAATGGCTCGAAAGAGTAGCCAAATAAATAAAATATAAAGCAGAGCATCGAATAAAGATGCTCTGCTTATAAAAAGGTCTATTCGTATAATTGAGAATCAGGAAATAATTAATCTGATACCTTAGCTTTCATATTACGAAACCAAACATCAAGGCATATCTACTAATTCCCAGCCGGCACGATAATTATGTTTGATTAATTCTTCAGCAAATTTCTTTGCATTTATCGGATCCGTCCAGGTTTTATTAAAGGACGGATGTCCGTCTTTAATCGTAAAACCATCCTCAATGACGATCTTGATCTCTTCGTCGTCATTGATATTGGTAAACTTCATATTCGGTCCATCCCATAGAAGTTCTTTATTCAATGTTTGCAAACGAACAGCCAATACGCCCATAACAACCATTTCATTGAATGGGCCTGCTTGGGAGAAGTCCGATTTAGTCAATACACGATTGGTTGCACTTTCTTTACAAGCGCGCACCCAGTCTTGTTGATGTCCGCCACGTCCTTCTATACGGCGTTCTGTTTTGGCAACATCGGGCGTACGGCCTGATAATAACCAAGGTTCTGCACCATAGCAACCACAAATCAAGGTATCTTTGGTTCCGTGGAAAATAACGGCGCCACCTTGTACATTCATGTTTTTGCCAGCCGGCCAGCCGCATGGAAGATCCGGTTTTAAACCACCGTCATACCAGTGTACTTCCACTTCCGGTAATGCTACCTTCGGCATATTATCACGAGCCGGAAAGATAAGTTTTACATGCTGAGCCTGAGGAGCGCAATCTTTTAATAATAAGGTAGAAGAACCTTGCACCTTTGTAGGATATCCTAATTTCAGGCCTTTGAATACAGGATGAAGGATATGACAAGCCATATCGCCAAGCGCACCTGTACCATAGTTCCACCAACCGCGCCAGTTCCAGGGATGATACAGACTGTTGTAAGGTTTTAATTCCGCCGGACCGGTAAATAAGTCCCAGTTCAATGTGGAAGGAACTTTATCGGCTTTTTCGGGAGTCATCAAGCCTTGCGGCCAAATAGGACGATCTGTAAAAGCTTCTACTTTGGTTACTTCACCGATCTCGCCATTCCAAATCCATTCGCAGATAAGGTTTACACCTTCGCCAGACGACCCTTGATTACCCATTTGGGTAGCCACCTTGTATTTATCAGCTAATTTAGTGAGAAGACGCGATTCGTAAACTGAATGAGTTAATGGTTTCTCGCAATATACATGCTTGCCCATCGTTATGGCGCCGGAAGCAATGATCGCATGTGTATGGTCGGCAGTGGCAACCATTACGGCATCAATGTCTTTGCCCATTTCATCAAACAACTTGCGATAGTCCCAATATTTTTTAGCCTGCGGATACTTATCGAACACAGGTTTGGCATACTTCCAGTCTACATCGCAAAGCGCTGCAAAGTTTTCCGTTTCCAAACCTCGCAATACGGAAGCGCCACGTCCGCCTATACCGATACCGGCGATATTTAATTTATCTGTAGGGGCTGTATAGCCGTGACTTTTACCCAGTATGGAACCGGGAACAATCGTTAAAGCAGCCGCAGCGGTTGCACCACGTTGTAAAAATGATCTTCTTGATACGTTTGACATAACAGTTCGTTTTTTTTAGTTACTAGTTCATTATTTAATTTCAAAATGTAGGATATCCCTGATTTTGCTTTATGTTTTGATTCACTTGCCAGGCATCTTGTCATAGACCTCGCATGGATGAGACACATAACTTTATCAAAGACAGAATACTTGTCTTTCGAAAAGAACTAAACAAGTAAAGATTTTTTTTACCTGTTTCATAAATTGCTGATAAATTTAAAGTTTAACACTATTTCATCCTTACAAAGGTATCATGTGAACACATGCAATTGTTAATGTATATTTTAATAGTAGGCGAACAGTAAACTATTAGTAATAAATAGATTTTATTATCACTTGGTTATTTGACATTTAACTATATATCTATTCTTTCTTTTAGTAAATCCGTTTAATTTATTTAGAGTTTATACTTTTATCTTTGCTGTATTATCTTTTTATATATCTTTACGTGAAATTCCATATTATGAAAATATATTGGTTGATTTTTATTTTACTAACTGGGGTATTTGAATTATCAGCTATCAATTCTATAGATTCTTTACTGATTGAGTTAGACAAAACTCTTTCGGATGGGCATCTTTATATGGAACAAAAAGAACATCGCTTAAACAGGTTGAAAATACAATTGGAACAAGAACTATCACCTGATAAACAATACGATATCATTTATAGGATAATTGAAGAATACAAAAGTTATATGAGTGATTCTGCATTGGTGTATGTGAATAAAAATATCCAGCTCGCTAATCAGCAAAACAATATAGCATGGCTAATACGTGCAAAACTTCAATATGCATTTGTCTTATCCTCATCCGGGTTATTTATAGAAGCCGAATCCATTCTTAATAGTATCCCTAAAAAACAAATGGACAAAGAAATGCTCATCGACTACTATAAGGGGTTTGAATTACTCTACATTAATATAAATATATATCAGGAAAACAAACAAATATTAACTGATTATAAGAAATCAATCAGGGAATACCGGGATTCTGTCTTATATTCCCTGCCGGATAATGCTCCTGAACGATTGTTCTATAAATTTTTAATAGCTAATTCCGACCATAAATCAGATAGCGCTCTAATCTATTTAGAATCTTATCTGTCTACATTACATTCCGGAACGCACGAACACGCAAAAAAGATGTATAGCCTTTCCATGCTGTATAAAAAAATGGATGATACGGAACAACGAATAAAAAACCTTATTTTGGCCGTTATGTCGGATGTAAAAGATGCTGTAAAGGAAAATAGGGCTTTGTTGGATTTGGCTATTTGGTTTTATAATCAAGGAGATATCGACAGAGCTTTTGCTTGTATACAATATGCCTTAAACGATGCTCGTTTCTATAATGCGCGCCTGAGGTATTTTGAAATATCAAAAACACTCCCTATTATAACCTCTGCCTATCAGCAAGAAAGCATCGAACATAATAATAAACTAAAAATCAGATTATACATTTTTAGCATCTTATTTTTCGTAATGCTACTACTGATAGTACTTATTTATAAGACAGCGCTCAGAAATGCAAGAAAAAATCTTAAAGAAACAAATGAAAATTTTGAAAAACTGAATAATAACCTGAATCATCTGAATAATGAGTTGAGCGAAGCAAATCATATTAAGGAAGAATATATCGGATATTTTATTGACCTGTGCTCCGAATATATAGGAAATCTCGAAGAATACCGGAAAACAGTCAGTAACAAAATTGCAGCCAAACGCTTCGATGAACTTTTAAGGTCTACCAATACTTCTTCGGACAAAGCAAACGAAATAAAAGAATTATATGCTAATTTCGACAGAGCTTTTCTCAATATTTACCCTGAATTTGTATCTTCCATCAACAAACTGCTGGTAAAAGAAGCCCGTTTCGAAACAAAAAAAGGCGACCTAC
>JAISDJ010000156.1 GCA_031264865.1 Tannerellaceae bacterium
AAAGGAGAACTTTCCGCCATACGTGAGAACGATAAAACAACCGTAATTATAAGCCTGCTCTCCGGAAGCTCCCATATCGACATGAAAGATATAGAAAAACCGGCCGAAGAAATAATGAACATCCTCCCCCCCATAAACACCGCCCATTTAGTAAGAGAAGAAGAGGAGGAGCCAGAGGAGGAGGAACGCCCCCGGATGCTCTTAATTGAAGAAGAACCTGAAATGTGCGAACTTTTCAAAGAATCCTTCTCCCTGACCTACGAAGTGATAGACATACAGGAGGCGAAAGCGGCGTATGATTTTGCTATCCGGGAGATTCCCGATATCATTTTATGTGAGGCGCATTTATCCGAAATCTCCGGTATCGAATTGTGCTCGATGCTCAAATCCAACCTCAAAACAGACCATATCCCCGTTATTCTGCTCAGCTCGCAACCGTCCGAAGAACAAACCATGGAAAGTATCCGGTGCGGAGCCGACTATTATTTTGTGAAGCCGTTTAATATGAAGGTTCTCTTCCTCAGATGCAATTACTTAGTAAAAAGCCGAAGAAAAATATTACAGCACGTACCGACGGAAAGCTCACAGAAGATAATCGAGATGGCAACCAACGAACGCGAACAGGAATTTCTGGCAGCGGCCAATCAAATTGTTGAAGCGAATTGGGATAACCTGAACTTCGATACGCAACTATGGAGCCGGGAATTGAACATGAGCCGCACCCGCTTCTTCAATCAGATTAAAAAGATCACCGGCACAACGCCCAACGACTACTTGCTCTCGCTAAAGATGAATAAAGCCCAGACACTCCTGCAACATGAAAAGAATTTCACCATCTCAGAAATCGCCTATCAACTCGGTTTCACCAATCCCGCCTATTTCTCCAAATGCTTCAAAAAACAATTCGGAATAACCCCACAGGAATACAGAAAGAAATAACCCTCGGAAAAGTTCATGCCGACCTTTTTTTAGCCTTCCTAAAGGCATAAAAAAGTCTTCACAATGGCTCCGGCAAACCATTATAGTGTCTTCAATAAATCATTATAATGCTTTTTTCAAACCACTATAATAGTTTGCTGAAGACATCGTAATGATTTTTTTTTGAAAGCAGTGAATCTTCGGTAATGCGAGATTTTATTGTTACATTTGTAAATTATTATGTGAAGTAAAACGGTATGAAAAGGTTGATTATTTATAGTATAGGGATGATTTTATTGCTGGCCGGATGCAACAACCATGAAAAGGAGGCAAGGGCGAGATACCTGAAAGCCGTGGATATGTACGAGCAGGATGATTTGTTTGCCGCAAGGAACGAGATAGATAGCCTGCGGATTTACTATCCCGGAGAAGTAAAGGTGTTGAAAGATGCGATTGAACTCAAGCGGTTGGTCGAGCTTAAAGAAGCGGACAGGAATATCACTTATTGCGACAGCCTGTTGCCCATCAGGCAGGAAGAAGCCGGGGTATTGAATAAAAACTTTGTACTGGAAAAAGATACGCTCTACCAGGATATGGGCAATTATGTATGGAAACAGCAGACGATAGAACGGAATGTGGAACGGAACTACATACGTTGCAAGGTGAGCGAAGACGGCGTGATGGCTTTGGAAAGCGTCTATTTCGGGAGCCGCCCGCTGAATCATACGGGAATAAAGGTGAGCGCGAAGGACGGCCTCTTTGCCGAAACGGCTTCCATACCATACGACGGCGGCTTGAATTACCGTTTTCAGGATTTGGGCAATACCACGGAAGTAGTCACCTACAAAGGAGAAAACGCCGTTGACGCAGTAAAATTTATTTATGCAAATGCCGGCGAACGCATAAAAGTGGAGTATACCGGCGGTAAAGCTTATACAATGTATATGGCCGATGCCGATAAGAAAGCGCTTGTCGCCACGTACGACCTGGCTGCGGTATTGAGTGACATGGATGCATTAGTACGGGAGCGCGACAAAGCCGTTAAAAGAAAAGCCTATCTGGAAGGCAAACTAAATAAAGAATGATGGAAATATACCTGATACGCCATACGTCGGTCAACGTCCCCAGCGGATGTGTCTACGGGCAAACGGATGTGGGACTGAACGATACATTTGAAGCGGAAGCCGAAGTGGTAAAGAAAAACCTGGAGGGGCTTGCGTTTGATAACGTGTGGTGCAGTCCGTTAACGCGCTGTGTGCGTCTGGCCGGTTACTGCGGTTATCCCGACGCCATACGCGACGACAGGTTGAAAGAATTGAATTTCGGCGAGTGGGAGATGAAATCATGGGATGAATTAACGGATGATCACTCGAAAGAATGGTTTGAAAACTGGGTAGACACCCCTACCCCCGGCGGCGAATCGTTCAACGACCAATACAAACGGGTAGCTGCTTTCCTCGACGAGGTACGGCAAGGCGATTACCGGCGGGTATGCGTATTTACCCACGGAGGCGTACAGAGAAGCGCCCGCGTATATGCCGGCGAATACAGTATGGAAAAAGCGTTAGCCTACCTTTCTGCTTATGGCGAGGTAATAAAGTTGGAGTTTTAGTTATTTAACAAAGGATTGCATGTATATGAAAAGGTTAGTATTTTTGATGATTTGGGCGTCACTCCTTATTTCATGTTCGGAAGACGAGAAACCTGCGAATAATTTTATTGAAGGAACCAAGTGGCAAGCTACTAAACTTGGTTCCATCTATACTGATGGTGGCGATTTAATGTATTCTTATCAGGAGAGTCACCGGCTGGAGTTCACGAATACTACTTTTATTTTTACGAAAAAGACTACGTATGACAGGAGTGTAGATGGAGTTTCTGAAAAGGCATCTACGGTAAACGGAACGTATACGTTTAAATATCCGGAAACCACCTTGCAGTCGGATGACGGCAAGTTTACTGAAAAAATAAAAATTGAAACATATCAGCTAACGATGTCACCGGACGATAGCCAGAAATCGATAATATTCGCCAAAATACGGGAATAAAAAAATAACCACAGACGATCCGGCCTGTGGTTATTTTTTTGTTCGGAGGTTATTTATACTGACTCCAATCAACATTCCGCATATCGCCGCTCTTCGCCAATTCCTGATGGAAGGCAAAGCAGCATTTTAAATTTTGTGGCGTATGCCCCTTCACGCTCATTTCCAGATATTCATTAAGCAGCGGCTTGTAATCGGGGTGTACGCAATTGTCTATTATTTTGCGGGCGCGCTGTATCGGCGACGTTCCCCGCAGGTCGGCCACGCCGAATTCGGTAATAAT
>JAISDJ010000050.1 GCA_031264865.1 Tannerellaceae bacterium
CACCTGGACGAAATAAATGAACTGTATAATTCAGAAGTTGAAAAACCTTTATAACATACATATGACGATGGAAACTTATTTACACTTCGCGGTCAGGTTGACCGTATGTGGCTATGTCCTTTACTGGGTTTGGGGCATCGTGTTTAACGGGCGGCTGTTTGGGCTTTGGGACAGGATTCCTGGCAAGCCGTCCAAAGACGCCCCCGCCCCTGTTATCACAGTGGTTACAGAGACGGAGTTACCGGATGTGGTGGGTAAAACGACCGCCGTCTATCTGGAAGACCCCGAACTGGCAGCCAAAGTCCCTGCTTATACCGAAAAGTTGGAACCTTCCGATTTTATAGGAGAAGAGCCTGATATACCGGATGACGACGTGGAATCGGACCTGTCGCCCCGGCTTAAAACACCGGAAGAAATAGTAGCAGAACGCGAGCGATTTGAAGAAACGGACGATTTGGCTCCCGCCCTCGATCCCGATTTCTCCTCCGGTCTTACGTATGAAGAAATGTCCAATGCCGTAGGGGTGTTAACCGTGGCTACGGATAACGAAAAACAAATCATCGAAGCGGCCCGAACAATCCACCGCCTCAAGGATACCGACCTGTTTGAGTTTATCACCCACCAGGTAAGTAATCTGGAGAATGTGGAAAGACTGATGAACGACTGTCTGGATGATGACGGTACGCCACTCGCTATAAGAAAGTCCAAAAGAAAGGCGGACAGGCTGAGTTCTTTCAACCTGAACAATTTTGTGTAAAGTAGTAAAACGGGCACATCGTTTTACCGGTTTGATGGTGAAAAAGTAATCATTCGGCCGTATCCTTTTAATCGTCCCACAAGGGTGGGACGGTCGTCTCACCCTTGTGGGACGATTAAAAGGATACCACCCAAATAACTATTCGGCGTAGTACGTCTTGCAATAGTGTTTGTATAAGTTTTTATTTGCACTTAAAAAAAGATGTCTTGTAGCGTATTGTATTATCGGGATAAGAATGAGAAGTTGTTGGGCTTGTTGTCCGAGGGTAATAATTTTGATTCGGTATTGTTTATTTTTGACGGTGGGCGCCGTTATAGGTTCCCGAAGGAAGATTTGGGTATCCGTTCCCCGGGAGATTTGTTGGTTCGTAACCGTGGGGTGCTTTCTCTTTTGAATCCCCTGTGGGATTATTATCTTTATCTGTTGGATGAGCGTCATACGTATAGCATCGACGGTTTGTGCGGAAAAGTGTTGCGTTGTTACGGCCGTTTGCCTTTGGAAGGGGAGTGTCATGTGTTTGTGAGTAAAAATAAACATCATTTAACGTTGCTCTACAAGCTCTCCGGTGAATATATCAGCATTCAGCGTCAACTCCGGCAGGGGACCTTTCCGGTGAAAAAAGAAACGATTACGGAGGGTTTCCGCTCCGCTGACTGGCCTGAAATCAACCGTCTGCTATCGGTGGAAAAGAAGAGGAAAAAGAGGGTTGTTCCGTCTGGTAAAAGCCTGGAAAATAACGGATAAAACCCCTTCCTTTATTTGTTTAAACCGTTATTTTTCCGTACCTTTACAGCATGATAAACGATCAGACAACATCCCTTCCCTCCTTATCGGTAACCCTCCCTTTGGAAGAGTATCAGGGATTGCTGGACCGGCTTTGTTTGATAGAACCGCTGGAACAGAAAATTTCGGAGTACCGGCGGGAGGCCGACCGTTCACGTTGGTATATAGCCTTTCTGGAGCGCCTGTGCTGGGGTCGTTCAAGTGAAAAACGCCGTCTTCCCGAAGACCCCGCCCAACTGAGTATCTGCTTTGAGGAGGTACCTTTGCAGGCGGATACCGAAACGGAAAAAGAGAAAGCGGCGGAAGAAACGGAAAAGACGGAGGTTGTCTATAGCCGTTTTCGCAAGAGATTCAGGGAGAAAAAGGTTTCTCATGCCCGGAAGCCGATACCGGAGAATATTCCCCGGATAAAGACGGTGCTGGAACCGGAAGCGGATTTGATGGGAGCCGTCAGGATGGGTGAAGAGATTACCGAACGTTATGCCGTTCAGCCCCGCATGCTGTATGTGGAGCAACTGGTACGCCCCCGCTACAAACTTGCCGACGGAGGCATTGCCATCGCTCCCCTTCCCGTTACGGCCCATCCCCGCAGCAACGCAACGCATCGAATAGTGTATTTTATTGATTATCAATATAGAATAATTATATTTTAAGCGTGAACTATTATTTTTATTCATCTTGTTGGAGGTTACAAATTGTCATTAAAATAGTGGAATCATTAAATGGCTGGCCAGAAAAAGTGATTTTTGGGAAGGATCAAGATGACTAAACTATCAAAATGATAGTCGACTAAACCTTAATTTTTTTTTAGTGGACACTAATGAAAAAGAATCCGGGGAATTTTCTCCCGGCAGACAGAGGAAACCAACTGCAAAGAATATCAACTTGCCTCTGCAGGAGGATACGGGCTGAAGAAAACGTACAAAAAGAGAGAAGAGAAGTCTGTTTTGTCTCTTATTCCGCCAGTCAATGTTCTATGCTTGAACACAGGGTTTTGCAGGTGATCCGAACGAACCAGATGTATTTTTTTTGAATCAACCCAATTTATTGCTTGCGTATTTTAGGATTATGACAATGTTTTACTATCTTTGATGAAAAATTTTAATAAATGATTGGTAAATATATATCAAGGATTTAGAATAAGCGTTTTGTTTAAGGAAAGGAAATTTAAACCGAGGAGACAATATCCTCTTTGTTGTGTAATTACAAGAAGCGAGATATTATTGTCAAAATATGGAAGAATGAATCGAAGTTACGAAAAAATAATTTTAGATTATTGTTTTTTATATTCACAAATTAATTAAATTAGAGATGAGAAAATTATTATTCTTTTTTGTTATTGCTACAGTATTTGTATCATGTAGTGATGAAAACGATCCTTTACAAAAGGATGAAATAGAAACTATTTCTGGTGTATTTGATTATGATCAGCCTCAGACAATAGAGTTTGGTGGAAAAACATTTACTCTTCTATCTGAAGGAATGGATGGTTCTGAACAGTTTGAAGAAAATCCCTCACTAACCAAGGCAAATGGTACTGTTTTGTATACAACTATTCCAACTTACACTACGCCTATTAAAAATACAAAAGTATTGTTGAATGGTGTTTCTGGCTTAGCAACAGGTTCATATCTCTGCGATGTTTGTTCTTTTAATAAGATAATCACTCTACCTTCAAATGCTGTTGCTGGCATAGTAATGGCGCCATCACCAGCAGGTTATTCTAATTATTCAAATCAAACAAGAGGAATTAACTGGACAATTACATCTACATCATCTAGTGTTACTTTATCAATGTCATTTAACACTATAATTATAAATTATGATATGGTTGGAAGAGAATATGGTTGGGTAAGACCTCTTGATGGAAGAACTGTTAGTATTCCTTATTATTTTATATATCCATAATCAAATAAATGCTTTATCACTGCTGACCAACTAAAAGTAATCTTATTTAGTTAGTCAGCAGTGATACTTTACAATTTCTATAGAACATAGCCAAAGCAGAAGCTGATGCTGTAATATGTATTATAAAGATTGCTATACTCACTCTTCGCAATTTTACCAATATTCCCAAGATGTGTAAAATTCAAACCAACATTAATTTTTTTATTTAAATTTTGAGTAAACCCAAATTCTGATTTGAATCCCAAAGATACACGATCTAAGATATAATCGTAGTGAATTAGTTCTTTATCAGATAATAAAAAATCAATTTTTGGACCAATGCCAATGTAGATATAATTATTGTAAATGATATATTTAAATCTTGCAGTTGTATTAATGCTTAAATAATTATTTTTTTCATCAATATTTATATAACGAATATTGTTATTATTATTATCAAAAATAATGAAATCATGTTCTCTACCTCCTTTTTGTATATAACCTATCTCACTTGACAATTCGAAATATTGCTTTTTTAAATACTCACATCCTAATGTTAATGAATAAGATGTTATTTTAGAATTTAAAATTTCTATATTCTTATGTGTAAATGATGAATAAGAAATCCCATTGTTGATTTTTAAAACTTGAGATTCACTGTCTCTAAATATAGAAATACATATTAGCAAAATAGCAATCTTGATTTTCATAACGCATGTTTTTAAATGTTATTGATAATATACAATTAACGTTATATTTAAAAAAAAATTGTATCTGCAAAAGAAATTGAATATACTTTTGTTTTATTATACCGGAGCATACCCACTAAAGGTGGTTATTTGAGTATTGATCACGTTCAGGGAGGTTCTGCCAGTTTTACGGGGACACAACAACAACAAAGTTATACCGTTATCTCATCAGGATGGGCGACCCCTTGGGAAATAACTTTAACCTGTTCTACGGGAAAACTATCTTCGTTCGGGAAGTAATGTTATTTACTTCACAGGATATTCTTCTTTAACAGCTACTCACTATTGGTACGCAAATAATCCTAATGGTAATACTCTCTTACAAGACGTACTACGCCGAATAGTTACCCACCCAAATACGAACTATATACAATCCCATCCCTACCGGTTCCCAATGAACAGACGAGCCCTTCCCATCCCCTCCGGTGACATACGACGACATACGGTGTAACACATCGTCAGGTCTATTTATCAGCTATTTATCCGGTATATATTCGCCCCCGAAATCTTTTTTTGTATCACTTTTAAACTGTTTCGACAATGAAAAAAAGAGTATTGTTTTCAGTAGCATGGCTGTTGACGGTTCTGGACACATTCGCCCAGGACAATGGCGTGGGCGGGATAAATGAAGCCACCAGGATGGTAACATCTTATTTTGATCCCGCCACCAAACTGATTTATGCCGTGGGGGCTGTGGTAGGCCTTATCGGAGGCGTAAAAGTGTACTCGAAGTTCTCTTCCGGCGACCCGGATACTTCCAAAACGGCGGCTTCCTGGTTCGGGGCCTGTATCTTTCTGATTGTAGCGGCCACCATTCTTCGTTCATTCTTCCTCTAAGGCGTATGGCGGACTATTCTATTAACAAGGGAATCGGGCGCAGCGCCGAATTTAAGGGACTGAAAAGTGGGTACCTCTTCCTTTTCTGCGGCGGGCTGCTTGGCCTCTTTATCCTTTTTGTCGTGATGTACCTGGCAGGGATCAGTCAGACGATCTGCCTTCTCTTTGGCGCCGTTTCGGCTTCTGTTCTTGTGTGGGGAACCTTCC
>JAISDJ010000270.1 GCA_031264865.1 Tannerellaceae bacterium
TCAGCTTTTCTTTTGCTTCATCGGTTAAATAGTAGCCTCCGGTTTTCTTAGAACCTTTATATTCAATAAGATTATTGTCTTTCAATATTTTCAGATACCGCTTAACCGTAGCAAATCCCTTTCCTGAATTTTCAACTAATTCAGAGCGATTTATTCCCGGACGATTCAGAATTAAACCAATAATTGATTTTATCGGCTCATCCTCCGATTCTTTCCGCCATAAAATAACTTTAAAGTCTTCTTCCTGGATAAATTCGGGGTCTTTTAAACCTATGGCTCTGCATTTGTTTACAATGTCGCGGGTGCCGGTTCCCATTCTTTCTATATAACCGGCTAAGTAGATCGGGTTGGCAAGTATTGGGTTGGCCGGAACAGAGGGGTGGGGTTGTAAAAGTTTTTCGGGTGTCAGGCCGTAAGGTAAAGTCCCCGGATTCCAAACTTCAAGCCGATTACGGAATAGCATAACCTGAACATTTCCGTTACTCGTATCCATAAACCTCAATCAACTCTTTTCCCTAAGCATGTTGCAAGCGTTGAGGGTTCTATAATTTACGACGTATCGGATGTATTGCCTGAGATTATCACATGGATAATGACGTTTCAAAAAATCATTGCGATGTCTTTACCAAACCATTATAATAGATTTCTAAAACCACTATAATGGTTTGCCGGAGACATCATAATGGTTTCCTGAAGACATTATGAAGACTTTTTTTCTGTTGTACATCTTCTGTAAAAGGAGAATTACAAACACAGGATTTTGCAGGTGGGTCATCTTTATATCTCAAATGTCCCATAACAGATTCAATTACATCCCAAGCATAGCAGCGGGAGGGATATTCAAAACCCTGCAAAGCAAACGGGCAATCTTTAAGGTTGGCTCAGAGCGTCCGGCAATATAATCATTAATACGTGATGGGCTAATCCCTATTTCTATAGCCAATTCTTTCTGACTCATTCCTTTTTCTTCCAATGAAAATTCAATCAGCTCGGATACGGTAGGTTTTTCAATAGGAAAATGTTCTTTTTCGTAAGATATTACTATTTCAGACATCAGGGTAAGTTCAATAGCATTCTTATCATTGGAAGGGGTATCATCACCAATCAAAGGTAAAAGTTCTTCCACTTTTGCCAATGCAAATTCATATTGTTCTTTTGATACTTTAGTCATAATCCGAAATTTATATAGTTGAACAATCTATGTAGTCGTAGGCGGTATGGGTACCGACAAAACGAATGAAAACATAACCAATCGTAAACTTAATAACCACCACCAGTCTATATTTATTACCTCTGATGTTAAAAACATAGTGTTGATTGCCTACATAATCGACAGACGGGAAATCAACTTTAACATCTTGAAAGCTTTTCCATTCGGCATTTTCTGTAATATCATACCAACGGTTTAAGGCTATGCGCGAATCTTCACGACCTATCGTTTCATAAAATTCTTTTAGTTTTCTATGCGATACTATTCTCATGCTATATTTACTTAATGCAAAGATGATAATAAATTTTGAATTATAAAATAATATTGTTATAAAATTTTATTTTTCAATATTAAATATCGATTTTTGTTCGTTATCCATTTCTCCAAACAGGAGCCTAAGTTTATCTGTCTATCCACTTCTTAAACTCAACTACGCGTTCGCGGCTGACGAGTATTTCTTCTTCTTTCCAACCGGACAACGTGATTTTCAAGCGGTTTGACGAATAGGCAAGTATATCGCAGATACCTTCAAAACGGATTATGAAATGGCGGTTTATCCTAAAGAATTGTTGGGGATCTACTACTGATTCTATTTTATCTAACGAATAGTCCGCCGGATAATGTTTTCCCTGCTTTGTAAAGAGAAAGGTGCTTCGCTCGCGGATATAGAAACAAAGGATATCGGTGATGGCGACGGAACGATAGTGCTCGCCTATTTTTATCAGGAAACGTTCTTTTGTTTTTATGGGTTGTTGTAATTGGTTAATTATGGATTCTAAGCGGCTGTAATCCGGTTGGGGGCGGTGAAGGGTATTGTATTTTGTTAATGCCTGCGATAACTCTTCGGATGAAATTGGTTTCAGTAGGTAGTCTACGCTGTTTACTTTAAAGGCTTTCAGCATATAGGCGTCGTAAGCGGTGGTGAAAATGACGGGCGTCTCTATCCGGCAATTTTCAAACAGTTCGAAGCTGAGGCCGTCTTCCAACTGAATATCCATGAAAATCAAGGCGGGGAGAGGGTGCGAATGAAACCAGTTGACGGATTGTTCTACGGAACGTAGTACATCAATTACCTCAATCGAAGGGTCAATCTTTGCGAGTAATCGAATTAGTTTGGCCGATGCCGGGCGTTCGTCTTCTATAATTAATACGTTCATCTTATATCGTTATTAGAGGGATTTTTACCAAAAAGGTATGCTCATCCCGGACAATAAACATTTCTTTGCCGGTCGTCAGACGGATCCGTTCCTGCAAGTTGGCAAGTCCGGTTCCCGGTGAATTCCCTGCCGGCAAACTATTTTTCTTCCGAATGGTATTGGATACTTCTATATATTCGTCCGTTTGGTACATACGGATGACTAATGGGTTATCTTCCGAAGCTACATTATGCTTCAATGCGTTTTCTATTGCTATTTGTAACGAAACGGGGATTATTTTATAAGGACCGATCGGCTCAATCTTCATATCTAAACGAATCTTATCGCCGTCGCGCTCCTTTTGAAGTTCGAAATACTGTGTTACGAAGTTTATTTCTTCGTTCAATGGTATCAGGGCGGTTTCTTCATGGTCGAGGATATAGCGGTAGATGCCGGATAACTTCTGAATATAATTATCAGCCTTTTGCGTATCTGTATAGATAAGTTCGGATAACGTATTCAGACTATTGAATAAGAAATGTGGGTTTACCCGGCTTTTCAGGTTCCGGTATTGATAGATTAAATTCTCTTCCCGCAGTTGTTGTTCACGGTCGATAGCCTGACGCCAGGTATGATAGAAAAAAACAATTGCAGAAACCAGCATTCCGATGGCAAGGGGGGTAAAAGCACCGGGAAATTCCTTTTGTATCAAATGCTTCATAAAGCCCGATGTATCCATCCCTTCTATCAGAAATAAGAGATAAACACCCATACTGAAAATAAGAAGCGACAATAAGATAACAGAAAACAGATATACAAAGAACAACGGAACCAGCCTGCGCCTCAGTTGCGCCGTAGACAAGGTAGCATTATAAAGAAGCGTTTTATGAAAGAGAGTTACCACCGTAAAGACGATAACTACATTCATCAGGGTAATTATAAGGGAGGGAATACTAAACAAGCCTTGACCCTCGCGCAAGAGAACAAAAAACGTAAACGAAATACTAAAGAGTATCGCCACAATAAAACTAAAGACTACCTGCTTCTTTCTCATGGTTGGTAAATATAACAACTACACACCGGATGACAAAATAACTATTCGTTTTTCAAAGAAGAAACCGGATTCAATGTCGCCACATACCAGCTTTGCATCGTAACAATAAGAAGGGTAACCAACAAGACAATCACAAAAGCGAAGACAAACACCCAACCATATAAAGGCGTTTGATAAGGATACGATTCCAGCCATTTCCTTACTCCATACCAAGCCAGCGGCGCCGCTATCAAAAAACAAATAGATACGATCCACACGAATTTCTTAACAAACATACAAAGTATCTCGCAGACAGTAGCGCCTAATACTTTCCGTATGCCCGTCTCCTTCTTCCGGTATTGCGTTTCAAAGGTAACCAGGCCAAAGACTCCCATCAATGAAATAAGAATCGCCAGCAGGCTGAACATTGTAATTTGTACCGACGTTTTCCGTTCTTCCTGATAAGTCTCTTTAAACTGTTGGTCGTAAAAACGGATATCAACGGGATATTGAGGGTCTATCGTTGCGATACACGCCCTGATTTCATTCGCCGCTTCTTTACTATTGCCGGATGTACGGATGTAAAGAACCGGCCATTGTATCTCATCTTCCGTATCACAGATACAGAGCGCCATTGGTTCCAACGGCTTGCGGAGATTCATAAAATGAAAATCACGGATAATGCCTGTTACCAAGCTTCCGTCAGACAATCGGTCGCCCGGTTTGATACTAAATTGCCGGGCGGCTGATTCGTTAAAAATCATCTTCCTTTCCTTTGATACGGCATCATTCATTTCAAAGTTTCGCCCGGCTATTATATCTAAAAGCATCATCGAAGCAAAATTATAAGAAACCGGAATAAAATAAAACCGCATCTCTTCACCTCCCGGTGATTGGGTATAGGAATATGGGTAATAATCAAGAAAACCAATCGGCCAGTCGGAAAAGGAGACATCACTGATAAGCGGACTGTTTTTCAGTTTTTCTATCAATAATCCAGCATGTTCCACCATGATATTTCTATCAATCATTACAACGGCTACCTGTTTGTCGTTCATACCAGTCTCCAGATGATACAAATAAGCCTGTTGCAACCAAACAAACAAAGCCGCAATAATCAAACCGATAGAAATCACAAACTGAAAACCTGTTAGCAATATCCTAAGCTTACGCCCCGGATATCCCATTCCGAAAGAACTTTTTAATACAAGCACCGGATGAAACGACGTCATATAACAGGCCGGATAAACGCCAGCAAGGATACCAGTAAGCACAGATATTATAAAAGTCATTAACAATATACCGGAACACTCAATAATAAGATGTACAGGC
>JAISDJ010000070.1 GCA_031264865.1 Tannerellaceae bacterium
GAATCGCAGACCATATTTAACCTGCTGTCCACATAGGATTGTAGACGCACAAATAAATAATAATAAAGCATTTAGTGCTTTGTTCATAACAGAATATTACTATGTTGTAAGGATAACCTTTCATAGACAAAGATATAATTATTATTGGATATTTGGTAAGTATATAGAGCAGAGCTGCCTACCTTTTTGGAAAAAGGTTTATCGGATCAATCTCAAAGGGTGTATCCGAATCTCCGAAAAATGTGTTAAAGTAGATAAACCATACGATGATGGATAAGTTAAAAATGAAGCTTATAACTGAGATTCGGCAACATGCTACGTACATTCTCCTTCTCAATTACGCCTGTTTTCTCATTGTAATAATATCCGTATTGCCCGGTTTGCCCGGTTATATTCAGCATTTGAAGTCCAAATTCGTGGGAAATCTTCTTTTTATTTAATTTGTAACTAATCCCAAAATCGGCTGTAAACACGGGAGAGAACTGTTTGCCGAATGCTTTTGTCTCATCGTAAATAATATCTTTATCTGCTAAGGAAGCAGCTTTATCAACAGGAGTATAGCGGTCGCCTCCCTGATAGGAGAAACGAATATTGGCATTGAAAATATGCTGCCGGCGCTTTCCCCATATCCATTCCTTCCCTCCTAATGCGTTAAATAAATATCCTCTGTCAAGCCGGGTGCCACGCCAGACATTATCTCCTCCCAGATATTCCGACTTAAAGAGCGAGCCGGTAAACATATAATAATACCCTCTATTTAAATAACGTTCCAACGTAATGTCCACGCCATAATTCCGTCCTTTGCCTTTATTTACTAATTGACGGTCTAAATAATAAAAGTCGTGATTAATGATAGAGAATGAGGTTCCGGGTTCGACAGGTATATTAAACAAAGCCTGATAGTAAGGCTCTACTTTCAAATGGATATTATTCGAAATACTCAAATCATAGGTCAATACAAAATGATGCGCTTTGGATAAGTCTAACTTTTTGTTCACTTCAACATTTCCGGCTTTTGGCATCTTTACATAGTAATAATCAAGTTTCTCACGGCGACTGTGCAGCCCATAAGCTATGGCTAATGATTGTTTGGGTACGAATTTCCACATCAGTGATAACCGGGGCTCCAAGGTCCAATTGGAATTCAGGGTAAACAATTGGGCATTCGCTCCTGCATTAGCCACCCATTTATCCGTAAGATTAAAGACAGAACTGCTGTATGCCGCTATCACTGCGGCTTCGCCATTCCCTTTTACTATCTTCTGCATCGGTTGGTTTAGCCCGAAGTTTGGAGATAAGTTAAAATCCAAATCATAGAAAAGCCCTGTAACGGTTATACCTGAACGATTGGTATGCCGGGAACTGTATTTCTTGTTGAAATAAGAATTGAAGACAATATCCATGTTGGCACTTTTCATGTCTACCACCGGGAAATAAACGGAGGACGTTGGAGAAGGAAGTTGTTCTACCTTCGGGCGATTATCCGAATAGGTAGCCGCTAATGACGTCTTGAAATAAGCCATACTATTCAAATTATATCTGTGAGTAAACCCTCCCGCTCCTTTTACCATGGTTGTTTTCGACTTTTGACGATCGGCAAATGTTTTCCATTTGGAGCGATCATCCAACACATCGTACTTGTTCATGTCTGCTAATCCAATGCCCCAAACGGAAAAGGTACCCGCTTTTCGTGTCGGAAAGTTCAGTTTAAAAGCGAGGTCCTGGTAGCTAATGCCCGTATTATCGGTAAAAGCCCCCATTAATCCGGTAGTAGAATAGCGATAATTGAAAATATAAGAACTGTTGGTTTTCTTACTGATGGGGCCTTCGGAGGCTAAGTCAAGGCCTAATAAACCTATTTGGATGGTATGTTCGTGTTTCTCATTATTCCCTTTTCGGATAGACATGTCAAACACTCCTGCAAGTGTATTGTTGTATTCCGCAGGAAAAGCGCCGGTAAAGAAATCGGAGTTACCCATAACCTGACTGCTTAATCCGGAAAACAAGCCCCCGCCAACACCCGCCATATCTGCAAAGTGAGTAGGATTCGGTATCTCTATTCCTTCCAGTTTCCATTGCAGGAATTGCGGCGAGTTGCCACGAATCGCAATCGCATTCGTTCCGGGAGTCCCGGCTACACCGGCAAAGGATGTTACGAGGCGGGCAGGATCGTCTAACCCGCCTGCATACCGGTTTGCTTCTTCCATGCTAATCATGCGTCCTCCGGTTAAGGCCATCGGATTGAGCGTTCCCTCTTTGTTCGTCTTGGGATAGACAACTACTTCATCAAGCATTTGTGCATTTTCTTTTAGTGGAATCTCGAGATAAACGTCTTTGGATGATATCAATACCTCCCGGGAAATAGAAGTTTCATAACCCACATAGGTTGTTCGAATATCATAACGCCCAACGGGAATGTTGCTTAGTTTGAATTGTCCTGTACTGTCCGTTACTGTTCCAATACTCGTATCGGAGATTCCTACAGTGGCATAAGGAATCGGTGAACCGGATGCTTCGTCTGTTACGATACCGCGGATTGTTTGCCGTTTAATTGAAGAATCGGTCTTTTCCTGCTCCGGAATCAGAATGATATGGTAACCGTTTATCTTATAGGTAAGCCCTGTTCCTTTCAGGATGGCGGTTAAGGATTCTTCCAATGTGGCATTTGTAAGTGACAGGGATATTTTCTTTTTAATATCCGGTTTGGATTGTCCGTAGGCGATGCTACAGCCCGTTTGTTTTTCTATTTGCTCAAAAACCTCCGACAGGGAAATACTTTTTTCCCGAATGTTTACTGTCTTTTCCTGTGCTATTCCATACACTGGGGCGAGCAGGAGAATAATTATAATGAATACTTTTGGACTTATAACTTTCATTTGTTTATTTTTGTGATGTTAATACTTTATTTACTTTTTGCAGAGTGGATGAGTTTTGATTTTCAGAACCGGGGAGAGGCTTCAACTTTCTCCGGTTCCTTTTGTTTCATAGGCTTGTTATTTCTTTGTTTTTATTTCAATCTTATTTCCCTGTTTCTGATAGGAGAAATCTCCTACAACATCTTTCAGCACATTCATTATCCGGTCGATATTTTCGTCCCGGATAAATTTAATGGTATACACTTCTCCGGCTTTTCCGATGGATTTATCCGCAGTAACCGAAATGTCGAAATGTCTTTCCAACGCTCTCCAAATCTCATCTATTGTGGCGTCTGTAAAAATCAACGTCCCTGACTTCCAAGAAGAAACTTCATTGCCGGGGACTTTTTGTATCCGGATATCGCCCGTTTTATGGTTGTAAACGAATTGTTCGTCCGGCTCCAGTACCTTTGCCGGATGGGCAGGGGCCTGTACTTCGATTTTCCCGCTTGATAAAGTGGCAACCGTACGGTCCTCATTAGCATAAGCTTTGATATTGAACGTTGTTCCAAGCACTTTCATGGAAAGCTTATTTACATTGACCACAAATGGCCTGGCTTTATCTTTTTGAACGGAGAAATAGGCTTCACCATCCATTGCGACAGTCCGTTTGTCCGCCGGGAACTTTTCAGGATATTGTATGCTACTTCCCGCATTCAACCACACTTCGGAATTATCCGGCAGGATAATATGTTTGATTTCCCCGTTTTGTGCTACGACTTGAATCATATTCTCCTTTTGCATAAAATAAAGCGCTCCGCTGATAATCAGTAGGGCAGGAATCAATATGGCTGCAACATACATGAATTTCCGATGTAAGGAAACAGTTGTAGAAAAACTCAATCTTAACTTTATCTGTTTCAGCTTCTTATAAGTCGACTTATTGGGTTGCACCGCCAATGTATCCCAATACGCCAAAGAGGCTTGTTCCTTTTCTTCGGAATTAGTTTCCTCTATAAGCCACCGTTGCAGTTTTTCTTCGGTGAGGTTTGAATACCTATTCACCAGATATTCTTTGGTTATTTTTAATACTAAAGGGATGTTCTTTTTCATCATTTCGCTACATTTACTATCTATACAACCGAATGTGCAAAATCTCAATGAGCAAAAGTGATTTTTTCAAAAATAGTTCAAGGGAAGAACAAGAACGTTGTAGCAATCGCCTTTCTAATGCCTTTCAGTGCAAGGCTTAACTGACTTTCTACATTTCTTTTAGTGGTATGTAAGCGGATAGCAATTTCTTCATTTTTCAAACCGTCGTTCCGGCTAAGTCGGTACACTAATCTACGTTGTTCCGGCATTTGTTCAATGGCCATCTCAATAAGCAGTTGTGTTTCTTTGGCTATCAGTTCGTCTTCCGAACTATGCGCCTCCATCCTTATACCGTCGGTTTCGTAAGATTCTTTAATAAACTTATGCTTTAGAAAATTGAGGGCTGTGTTCCGGGCAATCGTATGCATATACGAGCTAACGGATTTGGATACGTCAATCGTATGGCGGTTAATCCACAGGTTCACAAAAATATCCTGCGCCAGTTCTTCCGCATCCGCCTCCGATTTTATATATCCGAAAATAAAATGTTTGATTTTGTTGAAATAAGCAAGAAATACGTCCTCAAAAGCTCGATGGCTACCATCACGCAGCGCTTCTATCGTTTGTTCGGTAATCGGCTTCATGGAAACAAAGGTAGCGCAAAAGCACAGAATATACGTAATGTAATCCTTAATTTTAAACAAACGAACAAACAAACTTTACTCAATACATGCACAATATTGTCCTGTATGACAAAGTAATTCTCATCCCAACTGAAAATATGCAAGTAACAAGGATGAAATTCTTGACAGGTAACGGTTTAGAAACCAGTGAACTTCTGCCTTTTAAGTAGTGTCTGTTGGAAAACCCATAAACACAAGACTTATATTTACATACAATTGAAATAGAGATTGATAGTTTAGGGAATAGATTTGGAGATTTCACATAAGATATTTATATTTGGAGTGTTATATATAAATCCATGCGATTATGAAAAGAATAAATACAATTTTAGCAATCATTCTGTTGGTGGTATTGGCGGGGTGTGGAGGAAACAAACAATCAAACGGTGATTTAATCATCGTTGACGTTTCGAAAAGTTATCCTGAAAAAGAACTGATTCTTCAGGATTTTATGGATGTGGAATATATTGCGCTGGAAACCACTGACGAATTTCTTACACAA
>JAISDJ010000115.1 GCA_031264865.1 Tannerellaceae bacterium
GCTTTTAACGACGTAGCGAAGACGCTACGCCGAGCGAGGTTCTTTTCTCACCCCTTTTTTTATTGGTTTTCTTATTGATTTTCCATAGAGAGAAATACTAACAACATTAATTTACATAACAGATTAAAAACATATACAATATTTGTATACAAGATACGTTTTTGCTGTAATAAAATTTATAGATTATGCATCGAATTTTAAAAAAACATAGAACATTGTTTATTATACTGATATTAGTGACAGCAATTGTTTTATACAATTTTTTGTTTCTTTGGTTTTTAAATTCTCCAAGAATTTCGTATACTACTTTACATTTTAATAAGAATAAGGAAAAACTTCTTTTAAATGATTCCCTTTTATGGGATACTGGCGCTACTGGTACTGTAATATATGACGGAGATAACGGGGAAAAAACTTGTGAAAAAATATGGATAAGTTATATATTATCTTTTGATGCTTTTCATAAAGCACGGTTTTGTAAATTATACTATTTGTCACAATTTAATCCTGTGTATTCTTTAAATATCAGCCAATTGTGCTTTTCAATAGTGAAAAATATGCCTGAAGAAATGAAATATGATAATGAAATCGGATCAATAGGAATGAATGTAATTAATAAAGCGAATTGGATAATTAATTTCCAGTCTGAAAAAGTTGAGATACTACCTGATAATAAAATATATAAAACAAAGCATAGACCTCAATTAATTTTCAAATATAAACGAAAAAATATACCCAAAACTCAACTTGATTTTTCTGTCTGCAAACTTGAAAATGTTCTAATTGATGCAGGTTCTAATGGTGAGTTGACTTTGTTAAAATCTGATATTGAAATTATAAACAAGAAATATAAACCCGTTGATACTTTAACGGTTAGTTCTTATGGAAGGCATTCTATATCTCCTACTATTCAGAATTGTTATGTTTATGATTCTATAGTGATTAATAATGTTTGTTTCAACAATATAGAAATAATAGAAAACAACATTGATAGGGTGATCGGATTTAAGTTTTTTAAAAGATTTAATCAAGTATTTCTAAATACAAAAGAGAAACGATTTTATTTTTATTAAATGAATTTGTTCCGACATTACTTCAAAAATCACCGTATCGGATGCACCTCTGAAATTAAGCGTTTCAATGGCTTCTTTGAATGAATTGAAATTCCTTTTTTCTGTCGGTAGCGTATTGTCAATGGTATAAACGCCTGCCAGTGGAGAAATATCTGTTGTGTCTACCGTGTCGATAAATTCATACGCGCCTATGTCGGGCGTTGTGGCATGATGGGGATTGTCGTCTATGTCTGTGATTACGGCAAAACGGGTAATTACCTGTCTACCGCTTTCGGCTTTGGTAGGTATATCGGTTTTGACGTTGAGATTATAAGGCGGGACAACGCTTTCAAATTGAACGTCCCATTGTACGGAATTGCTCTCCGCGCCATTGTCAAGTAATTCTTTATAGCTGTTTACATTCTTTACGTATGTAGACGGATAAAGATATAAAACATTTCCCGCGCCCATCCCATAAAGATTGTTGTTACTTCCAGACAAAATGTGATTTATATTGTATAAAAAAATACAGGAAGCGTTCGCCGTAGACTTGTTTATCATGATGTTATTCTGCAAGATTACTTTACCGTAAGTGGCGTTATAGTCAAAGCAGTAGGTATATTGTCCGCTTGCGGGAAGGTTGTAGATGGTGTTATGCGCCAAATAGAGCGTATCTTCCATGTTTGAACTGCTTTTGCGAATACTGCTGGCGAACCCTGCAACAACATTGTTGATGATTCTTTGATTATTGCCCGTATATAAATCAATGCCATAGCCTGAATTGTTATAGCCGAATATCTTTAGCTTTTCAATGATTATGTTCGGTTGCAGGTTGCGGAGACTGACGCCGTAACTAACGCTGTCTATCACCCCGCCTTCAATATGATTATCTTCATCCATTCCGTAGAAATAATAGCCTCTCTCGACTTGCGTAATATTGTTGTTTTTGAAATAATGATGACTGTTTGCCGCATAGAGATAGATACCATAGCAACCGGAAGCATTTCTCATACGAATATTACAGTTCGTAATCGTGATGTGCGAAGAATTGCCAAGATAAAATCCCCATTCAACGTATCTGGCATTCGTACCGACGTCTTCTATATCCAAGCCGTCAAAGGTGAGATAAGTAGAGTTTTCAATATAAAAGGCTGCTTCGTTATAACCCGTACCTGCAAATTGTAGCAAAGGATTGGCTCCAGAGCCGCTCTTGACAAAACTAATCGGTTTGGTTTCACTGCCGAGACGGGTTAAGATTAAACAATTGTCTGTGGTGGTAGAAGCCGGACTGTGTACCTGTCCGGCGGTTACTTGAAACACTACCGTGTCCGACATGCCCCTTTCAACAAGTTCGTCAATAGCCGCTTGAAAGGAATTGTAGTTGCGGTTTTGCATAGACAGGGTGTTGTCTATCGTGTATATGCCTGCAAGCGGGGACATATCGGTCGGGTCTATTGTGCCGTTGAACTCATACGCGCCTATATCGGGCGTTGTTGCGTTGCGTGGATTGCTTTCTATGTCCGTGGTTACGGCAAAAGCCAAAAGAGTAGAAAGGTATATAACTTTCAAACAATGTAAAAAATGAGAACGATTTTGTCATTAATTAGCATGCTTGCACTTTTTTGTGTTGTATTTTGCTGTACTTCTTGTGAAAAAGAGTGTACATGTGTCGAAAAATCTATATACATAGACAAAGCATACACTTATCGAGATTTTCTTTCCAATTACACCGCAGATAATTGCAAGGAATTAGGTACAATGCTATCAAAAGAAGAAGGACTTTCTGTTACCTGTAAGTAAGTATTTTTTGAGAAAAGAAAGAGCAGGCGGATATTTATTTCTGTCTGCTCTTTTTTAAGTTACGAAGATAATTATTAGTGATTATACTGCGCGCGGCATGGTTTTGAGCATTGCCCGTTAGGGCATTCATATCAATAGAACGGAAGCTCAACAAAACCGCTTTATTGCCCGTCAGGGCATTCATCTCTTTTCCATTGATATGCATCCCCTACGGGGAAGAGGAGGCAGGCGGTACACGTTTTTCTATTGATATGGTTTCCCTAACGGGAAATGAATAAAAATAGACCGCGCATAGTATAATAGATAGATTTGAAGTTATATGAAAGTGATTAATGAACGAATGAGCG
>JAISDJ010000126.1 GCA_031264865.1 Tannerellaceae bacterium
GTAGGGTATGACCGGTTTGAGGGTCAGGACATGTACGAGGCGCTGGAAGAAGTCTACCGGTGTCTGAACCCCCTGCTCAACTACTGGTACCCGACCATACGGCTCATTGCCAAGGAGAAACTGGCCTCGGGCAGGTACAAGAAAATCTACGAGAAGGTTCCCAAGACGCCCTGTCAGCGGCTGCTTGAATCGCCTGAGGTGGCAGAAGAGCACAAGGCCGAATTACGGCGGCGGGCGTTGGTGTTCAACCCGGTAACACTCAAGCGGGAGATGGACGAAGCGCGGGAGCGGCTCTTGAAACTGGCGGCACAAAGGGGTATCACAGGAGAAACTGCGTGAGCGGTTCGGCTAGATTTTTTAATTATGGCGCACACTTTTTTCACTTAGATTTTATTTTGGCGCATTACGGGGGGAGCGAGGAACAGGGGATTAGGCGTGAGTATAGGGGGTTTGCTATATTGTACTCAACGTTCAATACCTCAAAAAGCGTACCAGGCACCTTTGCCCCCTTTTGATTAAAGACTCTATAGATTTCCCTTAATAATCCTAACTATTATATTTAACCATTGTGACCGTCCATGTGAACCTCTAACATCATCTGATATCCAAATTTCAATCAATTTCAAGCATTTATATTTCGAAATAAAATCTAATATTTCATCATGAGTATAATCTGAAAAAAATCTACCATCTATTATCCTTTCAGAATTTCCCAATTTAAAACAGGTATAAATAACAGCATTATTCTTCGCAGATCGTATCAATTTTTCTATTATATGACTCAATGCATTTTTAGGAACATGTAACAATGATGAACAAGCCCATATTGCATCAAATTCGTTTTCATAATCTATATCATCAAACTCTAAACAATCAACTTTTTGTTTTAATAATTCGCTTGCTAACCTGCACATCTCGTGCGATCCATCTATCGGTAATACAGTAAACCCTTGAGAAATAAAATATTTGCTATCTCTCCCAGAGCCACAACCTAAATCACATATACAAGAACCTGATTTAAGTAATCTTGTAAAATGGTTATACACAGAGCTCATTTCCGCCGTAATTGTCTTGTTATAGTATTCTGCTGCATTTGTATTATAGTAAGTGATTGTGTTGTCCATTAATTACCGCCTTTGTCTTCACATATATCATACAACTTTAACCAGCCATGGAAAACCTCAATCATTTTTTTAATCCGTTCAATCCCAGCATCAGCGTACTCGTAAACAACTCTTTTGATTTATCAGTCATATACTGTTCTCCCCACCGATATTGGGCAACAGAAAAATGATACCTAACCATCATTCTAAAGAACTGATGGGGCAGCCATTCAACCGGGTAATACCACTGGCTGTTTTCTTCAATCTCATAAAAAAGATATGGCTGGTTATCTTTTGCACACTTTTGAATACTATATTTGTTGACTTTTATTTTTTTAGAAGAAACAAAATTTGTGATGAATTTATCTATGTCTATGTCTGAAGATATTGGTATAATATGCATATGTGCGTGGTCAATACAAGCCCCTGCTGTATTTTCCCTTACTGCGCCATGTTCAAAAAAAAGAACTTTTTTGTTTTTAAAAACAGAATGCCTTAAATATTCTTTGGCGCGTTCAAGCGAAGTATAAGTATCATCATCGACATTCGCAAAACTATTCCAATGCGTTTTTGTAACAATAAGAAAATGACCTTCTACAACAGGCGCTATATCAGGAATTATAAACACATTACTGTCTTGATAAATAATCGCCTCATCAGAAGCGACTCCGATTTCTTTGTTAAGCTCAAAGAGCCTGTCACAAAAGTAGCAATCACACTTCATTTTTTCTCCTTTATTCGTCAATTTTTTTTGCCCAGAGCGGGATACATATTGAACCCGTTGAAGTAGTTGTCACAGAGAGAATTTCCAAAATAGACGAAGGGATTTCTTGTAATCTGAGCTTGCCTAGCATCAAAACAACAAGTTGAATGATAAATAAGAGGCCAGAGCAAGCAAACAACTTATTACGTTTTAATTTCACTAGCCAATTATTTCCCTTTACGAACCTCTTGAAATCATTAGTATTTCCCTCTTTCATATCCCGTCTAATACTCTCACCATCATTATATTGATCTCGCAGGGCTTTTAACTCTTGAACCATACCATTATGATCGGCACAATCTTTAAGAAACGAATCTATCGTAGAGTTGAGTTCTTTCTCTGATTGTGTGGGTTTATATTTTGTAGTTAATTCATAAAACATTAAAACAGCAATTTTTTCGCCAATATTAACTTCTATGGATTTGTTTGTTGGATTATACACTGTAATTGCTAAAGACTCTGCCCTTCCGGGCTTCATTGGTCCACCAGTACATAGCAATCCACGTGACAATAAACTCACCCTAGGAAGACAGATACCCGCAAGTTTTTCACCAATATAAATTGCTTCTTGCGAAAAAATAAGAGCTGATTGTTTCGCTGGAATTTCAATGTATTCCCTACCATCTTTGTTTTCGAGAAAACATTTATTCTTTCCCTCCTCAATTTTGTCAATTGACCACACGAACTTACTAGCGGTAACGCAAATATTAGCATCCTCAAAGTTTTTCTCTTTAAAAGGGTGTATCGCAATACCACCATTCTTCACATTCTTCTTAATATCCATATTGCTTAACATAGTCATCACTCCTTATCAATTACTGCCACCCCAGAAATGTTTCTATTTTCCCTTTTGGAGTTGCTATATCCCAAAAAACAATCTTATTGTTTTCGAGTATTGAACACGAAACAACAAAATCTTCTTCGTCAATTAAATTATCATATAGCTTCATCGCATACCCCATAAGCTTCTCAATTAAATATAAAGGCAAAGGCTTATAGGCTGAATCAAAAAGTTCCGCATCTGCCGTTAATTTTAAATCATGTAAATTTCTCAATCGGATATATTTTGATTTTTCATATTCTGAATTTGCAATAAACTCAAACTTAGCGTATTTCCACCATTCAGAATACCAACCATATTCTATGGGGAGTTGAAATATTATGCTTTGATGAGGATTCATATATCCTCTATTTAGTTCAGACGTATCAAATCCTCTGCCAACACATTCTAACAGTAGACTTTCATTATGGCGATTAAAGAACAGATTGATTCCATAGATATTTTTCAATCTGTCCACTGGTTCGAGTAACCAAAGCATGGCATCAGGAATCATATTACCAATAATTACATTGTATAGCAGAGCAATTTTATTACCGCCTCTTATCGGCTTTACATTAGGTTTTGTATATTGGTATCTAACTGTACAATAGTCAGAATTAAGATATTTTGCAATATCATTTATAGATTTTAAAGAGAATGTATCATTTTTTTCAATGATGACACTCTTTAGCACAGGACAGCCTATCTGTGAAAGTATTTGGTAGGTATTTATTTTGTGCCATCCCTCAGGCCTATAGCAGGTTGATGGTAAGTATATCAAATTATATGCCTCCGTAGTTAACATTTATACCATAGGTATTACCTGCTGTCAAGTAATGTCCCAGGGTCATGTCGCCGTTCAGTAGAAATGAGCCATTCAAACGTCTGTCTTACCGGGTAACCAGCGGGTTATACCTCAAACATAGTAGGGATTTCTTTAACCAACAGGAGGCTTGTCTTTCCATACGATATGGACAGAATTGTCTAACCTTATACGGACAAGCACTTTATCTTCGGTACGGGGCAGAAGCTTGTTTGTTTCCAGGATTTGGAACAGGCGTGTTTGAAAACGAATGATGTAGTCTTTGCTTATACACCGGTCGAATTCCATGCAGAGGATATCGTCCGGTTGCCCCGCCTTGCCCGGATGTACATGGGCACCATCGCTGTTTTGGGCAGGACGGCTGAACTTCCCGTTCATCTTTGGCAGGTACATTTCCCACAAGAAACGGTTGGCGTGCTCAATGGCTGATATGCCTTCAAGGCGCAGAACCTTAACCAGCCGGTCCTGGTCAACGCCGTGGTTCCGTTCAACAGCAATTCTCCATTTACCCGTCAGGCTCATCATCCTGGCCGACAAAGCCGATAAAATCTTCCCATGTCTCGAATACATACCGGTTGAAAAATATCCGCATCCCCGCGAAAAACTCGTC
>JAISDJ010000104.1 GCA_031264865.1 Tannerellaceae bacterium
TGCTGTAAAGATTTGGCAATCAGGAAATGAATTTGTATTTTTGTAAATGAAAATAAAAATTACACTCCATTGCCCCGATTGGCAAAGTACAAAGATAATGGTTATTTATCAGAAATCACTCAAATTTCAAAACCCTCCGGACTCATCCCAGCCTCCACCTGACGTCAATCGGCCAATTTGCTGAAAAACAGCAAAATAATCAAATTGATTTTTCTTCTTTGGGCATACCAGCGCCTCGTGACGGAGCAGTGTGAGTTCCACGCTTTTCATGTTGCGTGTTACCGGCGAAACCGGACGGCGGGCTGGACTGGCTTACCGGATTCCCTAACCCCAAAAAGACGGATTATAGCTACAAAGACTTGTTGACTTCGGTTGATACGGTTATCATGGGTGGCAGAACCTACCGTGAGTTGTTGAATATGGACGTTATCTGGCCTTACCCGAATCAGCACACTTATGTCGTATCGCACCACGAATGGAACGCCAAAAAAACGTCAGTTTTATCACGGAGAACATCATTGAAACTATTACCGAGCTGTGCAAGACATTTGGCTGGTTGGCGGTGGAGAATTGATTTCAATGCTGCTGGCTGCTGATTTGGTAGACGAAATACGGATAACCTAATATTCCCGTTATTCTTGGTCAAGGTATTCCTTTATTCCCTAAACAAAAGAATCTCATTGGAAACTATCTGACAGCAAGCGCTGCAATAATGGAGCGCTTCAGGTAATTTATCAAAAGGATGATAGTTTTCCGTTAATTGAAAATTAGTCAAAACAACTCTGCGATGGAACACATAAATACTTTTAAAATCTAAACTTTAAAAGTGCGAAATTATAAGCATCCTATATGCGACAAATTGTCCTTAGAGGTGTTTATGAGAGACAAGAACAGAAATTAATATTTAACTTTGCAAGGATAACTGATATTATAACAATCCAATGAGAAACATCAATAAAATATAAAAAATGTATGAATAAGAAGATATATACACTCCTACTTATTCTATTCTATTTTGTGCTTTCGCTTTCGCACAAGAAGGGGATCCCCAAAAACAAATGGATTCTCTTAAAACTAAAATCAGAACTCTTGAGGGGAAAGAAAGAATTGACGCTAACATACGTCTGTCATCATTACTCTTCCAGTATGAGAGAAATGCAGACACAATCATACACTACATGCGGCTGTCTTATGAAGACGGAGTCAAATATGAGGATTATGCGCATGCAGGCAATACACTGCGGAACATACATAGTGCGTACAGAAACTTTGGAATGTACGACGAAAGTCTTAAAATGATAAAAGATCTCGATTTTCTTGTCAGATATGAGTTATGGGATGCATACTACGACCTATATCGCAAATATGCTGAATCATACGAACAAAAAGGAAACTTTGGCAAGGCTATGGAGATAGCAAACAATATGTATAACCAAGCCCGAAAAAAGAATCACGCGTCAGGCATAATGTCATCATTATATACTATAGGCTTACTGCACTCCTATCACGGACGAACTGAGGAAGCGGTAACTTTTTTTAAAGAGGCGCTGCAAATAGCTAAGCAACTTGATAAAATGCCTATAGAGAAATTTTACATTTACCTTCAACTTGTAAGCGCAATACTTGAAGCAGATAATTCTCAATATGTTATGGAGATTCCTGAAATTTTGGCTAAGTGGGAAGCAGATATAAAACAGTTCGAAAGCTATGGAAATTATAATACCAAATATAATTGGCTTAGCTTCTACTCGCAGAATCTTGTTTACTATGAAAAGGGTGATGTGAATTATGATAAAATAGCCGAATACTGTAACCTGATGGAAGGCATGCTTCAAGACCATGATGCTCAGGGATTCTATTACTGCTATGGCGGAAGATTTATATTGGCAGAGAAAGGCAAAGATTGGGCAAAGATGTTATATTATGCTCAAAAGAAGCTTGATTTATCCGGCATCTTTGGAGTCGGTCAGGAATGCCAAAGCCAAGGCGACCTGCTTAAAGCGCTTATTCATCTATGCAGAACGGACGAAGCAATCAAAACTTTTGAAAAGTTTGCCGCACTCAAAGACACAATAAACAACGAATCTATTGCCAAACAGCTCAGCGAACTGCGCACGGTATACGAAGTCGATAAGCACATAGCTGAAAAACAGCGTAACCGTAACTATTTCCTCTTTGCCTTCGGCGGCTGTATTCTGCTTGTCATTGCGCTTGGAATATGGATTTATTACAGCCGCAAAATTGCGAAGAAGAACAAAACTCTGGCTATTCAAATACAAGAGCTGCAAGAACAACAGGAAAAGACAGAAGCAGAATTACTCAACAAAACTACATTTGAAATTGAGGATGATCCTGATGACGATCTTTGCCCCGAAAGCCGAAAAAATGAGCTTTGCATTGCCATACGTGATATTATTTTGAAAGATAAAGCATACCGTGATCCCGCGCTGACACGTGATTTGCTCGTTGAACGCTTAGGGACAAATAAAAATATATTTATTGATGCATTCCAATATTGTTTCAATATACCATTTCCCGAATTTATCAATAACCTCCGACTGAAAGATACCATTACATTACTTGAAGAATCTGATTTGTCGATGGACGAAATATCACAAAAAGCAGGCTTCGGGTCATTGCGAACTTTTCAACGTCAATTTCAAAATAAATATAACATGACTCCAAAAGAATACCGAAAGGCATCAATAAAATAGAATCTCACTTATTCTTTGCCGTAAGGCGTCGATTAATATCGACGCCTTTTTTGTTTTTATTGGATATAACAACTTGCATATAACCATATTATATGTTGTCGCGTTTTCGTGACAATATGACGCCTGTTATTTTTACTCATTCTCCTACTTTTATTTTTGAATATAATAGCAGGTCAATGGAAAAAAACGGAAAAAATATTCTCGAAGATCTTTTTTCGGAAATAGAAAAGGAAGTAGCTGTCGATCCTTTTTATTTCGAGAACCACGTTGACAGATTCCGGGCAACGGTGCGTGAAATCATGGTAAAGGAGAAAGTCTACCGCAATCCGGCGCTTGACCGTAATCTTATGATAAAACGTTTGGGGGTAAATAAAAACCTTTTTACGGAAATGTTCAGAGAGTGTTTCGGCATGCCGTTTCGGGATTTTGTCAATGGATTGCGTTTAAAAGAATCTGCTAAGTTACTGGAGCAATCCGATATGTCGATAGAGAAAATCTCAAAGAAAGTGGGTTTCGGAACTATACGAACATTTCAGCGCTTGTTTATTGCAGAATATAAGATGACACCTAAAGATTACCGGAAAAGTAAGCAGGAGTTTATTGATTAACAATGATACATTAACTATAACTTATTATATATTAAATAATTAATGAAGATTGCATCATAAAAACAAATATCAATAAAACAATGAAAGTCAAACTAGTTGCATTTTTTATGCTAATGATTCCGGTTCTTAGTTATGCGCAGAAATACAACATCACCGAAGCTGCACAGCCGGAAGGCAAGACTATTGTTTTTCGCTTTGTAGCGGATAACGATACATTCTTTGTCCCTTATCAGGGGAATGGCGATAAGCTCAACGAGTTGGTCGCTACAATAGACCATTATAAAAGCGCAATCACAAACGGACAGGCTACAATCAATGTCGCGGGTTATTGTTCCTCTTATGTCGCAAGTAAAGAGAACCTGCACTCGGCGAGTATCCGTGCCAACCGTATTAAATCTGAGTTGATCGTTCGCAACAGTATTAAAGAGGCAAATTTCCTTACTACGGTTCATGCAAGCTCATTTGAGGGTCGCAAATCTGTGGTTGTGGTAACGCTTCGGGTTCCGCAAATCAGCAAACCTGTGGTAGAAGTAAAACCCGCAGTTAAGGAAGAACCTAAAAAAGAGGTTGTTGCCCAAGCTAAGCCCGAACCTGTTGTTGAACAGCCAATGCCGGAACAACAGCCGGTTATTGAGCCAAAAGAGGAACCTGCTTCCATAGTTGCAAAAACTATTCAGGCGGATGACTACCAATTTGCATTGCGTACCAACCTGTTGTATGATGCGATGCTGGCGCCGAACATCGGCATTGAATGGCATGTGAATAACGATTGGAGTGTTAAAGTAGATGCTGGCGGCGGCAAGTGGGGTAGCGCAACGGGTAACATTCATAAAATGTGGCATGTAAATCCCGAAGTACGATACTATATGGGCAATACCCGTCGATTCTATGTCGGTATTGCTGGTAATTATAGCAAATACAATATATATAAAGGAATGTTCGGCAATCTTATTTCCAAAGATACAGGCTATCAGGGCTCAATGTGGAACGCAGGAGCGACTGTTGGTTATCAATTGCCGTTGTGCAAGGCGTTGAGCCTCGACTTCAACCTTGGATTAGGATACAACAGCTTCGAATACGACTCGTTCAACCTGATTAACGGTGTTCGTGTCTACAAAGATCGCAATCAAACCAAGAGCCGGTTTGGTCTGACTCAGGCAGGCGTGTCGCTGGTTTGGAAAATGGTGGAATAAACAGGAAAATACGATTATAAAATGAAAAGAATAAAACTATTACTGATAGCGGCGGCAAGTGCGGCTTTGGCATCGTGTGGTACCGATGAGCCGATATATAACACGCCGCACCCGACTAAAGGGAAGATTACTCTGATCACTGACTGGTCGAAAATAGGCGAGGGAATTACAAAGCCTGCGAGCTACACGATCGAAATAGCTGGACAGAAAGTTACGGCAACCGCTGACAAACATACGATAGATAACCTCTTCGATGCCGGAACCTATCGCTTCTATGCCTATAACCCGGCCGAACACATCACCGTTGCAGATGGTCTTGCAACTATAACCAATACTTCGGGAATTGTCGAGCCCATACCCTGTTGGTTTTTCAGCGCGAGCGATGAGGTGGAGATTAAAAAGGACACTCGCCATGAGTTTACAGTCGTTATGCAACAGCAGGTACGTCAGCTGAATATCGAATTGACCGTAACGGATGGAGATATCGATAATATCATATCGGTAGAGGCTTCGCTCTCAGGGGTGGCAAACGTCATGAACCTTAAGAACGGAACTTATTCGGGTACAGCGCTGAAAGTAGAGCCTGCATTTACAAAAAACGGCAACAAGCTGATTGCATCCGTCAGGCTGATCGGACTGACTGCCGAAGCTCAAAACCTGATTCTTGACATAAGCTATGCGACAGGCTCTCCACAAACACTCACAACGGATGTGAGCGGCTATCTTACAAATTTTGGAACGAATAAACATATACCGGTTACACTATCGGGCAACATCAGCATCTCCAAATCAGGCGTAACCTTCAATTCAGAAATATCCGGCTGGGAAAGTCAGGGACAGATCGATGATGTTGATGCAAATGAACAATAATTTATAAACAGATAATTCATAAATCAAAAATAAAGAAAAATGAAAACAAGAAATTTATTCGCAGCCGCCCTGATTGCGGCGGTAGCCTTTACATCGTGTTCGCAAGACGATGATGTTGTAACAAACGATCCGAACATCGTTCGCTTCAACGCTTCAGTCGATGGACGCAATATGACCAAAGCAAGCATCGGCTGGGACGGTACAGGAACCTTTGATAACGGCGATATATGGGGTATTTATGGTAAAATTACTACCCCTGAATCATGGCCCTTAGATAACGAGCCATATACGGTTGGTACAACTACTCTTTACTGGGACGATATCAGCATGGACAAACCTGTAACTTTTTCAGCTTACTATCCGGCTGTGGGCACGATAACTGATGCTTCTGCGTATATGTATAATGCGGTTACGGCGACTAATCCCGACTTGTTAGTTTCCACACCTGTTACAGCCAGCAAAGGCGAGACAGTAAACCTAAACTTCAAACATGTAATGCACAAGCTGGCATTCAACTTCGACATAGGGAATGCTCCGGGCAACATATTGGATATTAAGTATAGGTTGTTAAACATGAAATCAACCGCTTTTGTAAATATATTGGACGGTACGGTAGATGTAACACTTTCGGAAGGCGCCGACGCTTATCCTCAAAAAACAATTTTTGAAGAGGTTTGTGTGGCTCCACAAGATTTGACTCACGGCACAGACTGGATTGAAATAGAGTTGGCAGGTAAGACATATATAGCTAAAGTTCCGGCAAATCTGAATTCTAATAATTCTACACACCCTACACGACTGGAAAGCGGTAATAGGCTGATTGTATCCCTGACTCTTAAAGTGAACCCCGATACAGGGAAAACAGAGGTGTCTATCACGACTACTCAAATTTCGGCATGGGAAAGTCAGGGGCAAATTGACGATGTTGATGCAAACGAACAATAAGAGCCGGTTGCACAAATAGGGAAAAAATTATGAAACTAAAAAAAATATTAATGGCAGCTTTTGTCGTACCGCTGGCGTTCACCGCCTGCGACAAAAGCGAGGAAATGGACGACTCGCGCAACGAAGTAAAAATCGTAGCCGCCATCGGCGCATCGGCCGATAGTAAGTTGAAGGCCGCTTTCGAAAACGATGGCAGCGGAGAGTTTGAAACCGGAGACGAATATTCCCTGTCTTTCTGGAGTCCGACGTTAGGTATGGGAGAAGGCTTCCTATACCAGATTGGAAGTACCGTTCTTTATTGGGATCAAGTTAGCACGGATGGCAATCCTATTGATTTTACGGCTTGGTATCCGTATTATAATTTTAGTGGAATAACTATAC
>JAISDJ010000190.1 GCA_031264865.1 Tannerellaceae bacterium
ATGATTTATCAAACTGATTATCAATGAAAAATAAAATAGAAGCAAATAGTTATAAATCGGCAATGATTTTCTGGGGGGCGTGTGGCCGCAGGTTCAAATCCTGTCATCCCGACTGGAGAAAATCAGCCATTTACTATCAAAAGTGAATGGCTGATTTGTTTTTACTGACGGATTACTGACGGAATGGATAGGAACGGATAGAAAGGAATATCAATTGAGGAATGCGAAAACCAGCTCCTCTACAACAAATCTACAACATTAGTCAATTCATCCGGGTTTGGGAATTCCGTTGGTATAAATTCAACTTTGAACGGGAGTTCCATCTCTTTCAAGCTCTCAATCTCATTGTCAAGCAATCTCTTTTCGTTACAATAGCTATAAGTCAGTTTCAAATACCGCCTAATGATCATTAATGGCAAGAATCGTCCTCTAAAATTCATCCATTCCATTAAATCTTTCTTCCCTTTCGAGCTATTACAAGACCGGCAAGCAAATATTAAGTTTTCTGCGTTGTCCCGTCCACCGTATTTCTGTGGGAAGATATGGTCTAATGATAGTTTTTCAGTCGATCCGCAATAGTTACAAACTTGTCCTGTCTGCAATTTGATCTTTTCATCATCAAAAATGGTTCGCATATTCATCGTCCCATCTTTTAGTCCTTTGAATAGCCTCGCTCTTATCATAAAGTTGAAAGCACCATATTTTTCTTGTTTCTTATCTACGGCAGTATGCGCCATAGCTAAGTTTGCGTAAGAGTAATAGAGAAGCTCTCTAACTGTTTCTATCTTTGGTTTTGCCATATTCCTGCTTTAAAGTATCTGAAAAAAATCCCTCATACAATATGTCTTTACATTATTCAAATGCGCTTCTATTTCGTTTATTGCTGTTAACGCCTACGTTGGTACAATAGATTATAAAAAATGTGCAACACTTTGCTATTGCTTCGCATGGCAAAGATAGCAAATGTCTGAAAAACAGAAGCAATTATATCTTAAAAACCTTTCCCCTGATGTTCTTTCCTTTCGAGTATTTTTATGTCTGTATATTCAAGTGGGAGCAAAAATAGTAGCAGATTTATTAGAAAGAAAAGCAATCAGACCATACATCTATAAAGGATATCATTTAGACCAAATCAAGGAAGTCCCTTTACAAGTAGAAACAGGTACGACCAAAGGTAAAGTTGTGGTAGAAATGTAAAGCTACCACGCACCAATATTTGCCAACAGGATGAAGAAGAAACGCAAACGCAAAGAGGTCGGCAGTAAAAATTTACAATTTACTTGTCCAACCTGATATTTTGTTTACAGCCTTAACTGTTTGAATGTTTCCTACTCACTCTTGATTAAGGCATTCTATTAACGCAAGGCTGTCTTCAAGAAATAAATATTTGGTAATTAAACCATTCTCAACAGTAAATTGAGTAGTGAAATAGCTATCAAACAATTTATCCGTCTTTAAAACACGAGAAACGAGATGACCCGTAACAACCGCTTGATTACCATTGTAAAATTTTCCTGTTATCTCAAAAGATACTCCTTCAAGATTTTCATAGAGCTCCCTGAAAAATTCTCGAACTTCATCTCTGCTGTTTCTGTCTTTTATCCAAATTGCCCGAGTTGCATCGCCCGGAATACGCCATTCAACTGTTTCGGCAAACAGTTGTACATTCGCTTCGTAGTCCTTTTTAGCCAAATTATCATAGTATTGCTCTACTATTTGTCTTGTTTGATTTTCAATGTTTTCTTTCATTTTATTTGTATATTTATTGAGCTTAACATAATCATTCCGTATTTCTCTTGAGAGTTTCACTTTCCCAATAGAAACATCTTGATTGTATTACTGTATTAACAATAACCCGGCTGTAAAGGTTGGCTATTTCTTAGGAATTTCAAACATGTATTTTTCCTTGCGGCATGGTTTTGTGCATAGGATAGAAAATAGGAAGTTAGAGTAGCTATACTTTTTGCGCAAAGCTACAATATAATTCACTAGTGTCCACTAAAAAAAATTAAGGTTTAGTTGACTATCATTTTGATAGTTTAGTCATCTTGGTCCTTCCCAAAAATCACTTTTTCTGGCCAGCCATTTAATGATTACACTATTTTAATGACAATTTGTAACCTCCAACAAGATGAATAAAAATAATAGCCCACGCTTAAAATGCAGCTATTCTATATTGATAATCAATAAGATACACGATATGTTAATGGTTTTTAGTGGACACTAGTGAATATAATTATAGAAAAAAATATATCCTGTGAGAAAAGCTATCAAATAGAGTGGAAGCATTACGATATTTGCACCGGACAACAAAAAGGTGCAATGCTTTTTCAATAATTCTATGTCCATTCTTTATACCGCTCACGGAGGATTTCACTGAGTGCGGCCGCCACAAACACTTCACACGAATCGTTGAAGCGTTTGTTGATTGCCGTACGGGGCTCACAACCGTATCGTGACACCGTTCCAGATTCGAGCTCATAAATGACAGACTGCTGTTCTCTGTGCGGTTGGCACAGTAGAGCAGCAGATCAAAAAACGCATCGGCATCAATGAGGTCCTTATGCTTGAAGAACCCGCATTCCCTTGCCCGTTTTTGCAAATGGGGACGCGACAGTATTGACTTTATCTCACTCAGGTAAGTGTTCATATGTTAATGGTTTTTAGTGGACACTAGTGATTCCGGATAATGTCTTACACGAAGAAAGGGTCATGGTCAGAGGCCGGCAAGAGATACTTATCTTCAGCGTTTATTAGATGAAAATCGGGTTATAAAGTAGAAATAAAATAGAAAATTTATCATTTTTTTTAGGAAAAGTAGAATGAATTGAAAAAAATGATTACTTTGCGTTAATGGAAAGTGATGTGCATGTGATGCTTGTGAGGCAACTAAAAGGGGGATCTAAGGAAGCCTTTGCACAGTTATACCTGCTTTATTCGAGGCGGATATATGGTTTTGCGTTGCGCTTGACAAAGTCGACGGCGGATGCTGAGGATATTTTGCAGGAGACTTTTATACGACTTTGGGATAATCGATCTAAAATATCGTCAGATACTGCTTTCAAATCCTATCTTTTCAAAATAACATATCATCTGGTAATTGATCATTTCCGCAAACAAATAAATTCGGTTGATTTTCAGAATTTTATTGAGCGTGATTATTGTCAGTTAGCATCTGATGACAAAGTGGAGCAACAGCTTACCCTGGAAGAATATCACAAGCAGATAGCCACTTCAATAGCCAAGCTAACTCCTCGTCAACAAGAAATTTTTCACCTTAGCCGGGAAGAAGAACTTTCCTCCAAAGAAATAGGTGAACGCTTAGGCATATCTGAAAAAACAGTTAATAATCAACTTTCACTTATCCTGGCTACACTCAAAACGGATTTGTTGCTTGTTCTTTTGTTATATGTTATTTAACATATAAATTAAGTCGGGACATTCCTTTCCTTTTTTCGTATTATTTACAGAAAAAAAGGGAAAAATGAAAACACTATTGATAAAGCTATTATTGCAACTCATGTTCGGGAAGATATCTCCCGAAGAATTCAATCAATTACGATCAGCCATAAATTCCAGTTCGGACGATGATTTACAATCTGCTATGAAAACATTGTGGGAGGATTCTCGCATCACAGTCCCCGTGCCGGCCGACAGCAATTTCCGCATAATAGAAACATTAAGACAACATACGCGCCGGAAACAGTATCATCTGTACTGGTTACGAGTGGCCTCAGTTATAGTTCTGCCCTTTTTGTTTAGTTGGGGAACTTACCTTTATCTTACGCACAACAATGTCGCGTTGCCGGATATGATTGTGATGGCCGATCCGGGACAGAAAACCCATCTTCGTTTACCTGACGGATCTAAAGTGTGGCTGAATTCCTTGTCGACGTTGAGTTATCCGTCAGATTTCGGCATTAAAAACCGGACTGTACGCTTGATCGGAGAAGGATATTTTGAAATTGCAACCGATAAAACGAAAGCATTCAGCATTGAAACCGAAGGGGTCAACATCGTGGTACACGGGACTAAATTCAACATCATTGCCCACCACGGTACACTGCAAACAAGTGTTTTTCTGATCGAAGGAAGCGTTGCGGTAGAAACAAAAAAACATGAGTTATTGACCACACTCAAGTCCAATCAAATACTGAAAATTGATAATACAAGCCTGCAATTCGAACTTATCGACGAAGATACCAGCCTGGCAGCTTTGTGGAGTGAAAACAAATGTCGGGTAGAAGACGTCTCCGCAGAGGAAATGTTCCGCAAGATTGGCTATTGGTATGGCTTGAATATACGTTTGGAAAACAACAATAAAGATTATCATTACGGATTCACGATCAAAGAAGAATCCTTCCGTGAGTTTCTGGAATTAATCAACGAGCTGACTCCATTAGAGTACAGCATTAACGGAGAGGAGGTGATCATCCGGTATAAGTAAGCTATTATTAGAGATAAAAAAGCATGAGAATCTCCACAATTCTCATGCCCGAAGAATACTTTTTCCTCACTCTGGATCGGTTATGAAATCAAAGATTCCTGTAACCTGTGGGTTTTATATTCTCAACAAAAGTAAACATTTTAATTGAAAGTAAGAAAAATAAAATGAGAAAGCCTATATTAAATTTTAATCTACTACTTGTTTTTTGCCTGTTTATCCCGATAATGGGGTATGGCCAAATAAGTAAGAAACTGGATTTATCATTGAAAGAAAAAACATTGAGGGAATTTTTTCAAATGATAGAATCACAAACCGAGTTTACATTCATGTACAACAACATCGACCTCAATCAAACAGTAAGTATTGATGTCATAGAAACTCCCTTAGACAACATACTTAAAGCTGTATTAACACCTAAATCGCTCATTTATGAAGTCCGTAACCGACAAATACTGATTAAGGATGCTCTGCCGACGCAGCCGACAAACCAGCCGGCAAGAACAATCATTGGTATAGTCACCGGTACAGTCACCGACGAACGCGGCGATCCGATTATTGGGGCGAATATTGTGGAAAAAGGGACGACCAATGGGGTGATTACGGATATGGATGGAAAATTCAGTCTTTCGGTGGCAGATAATGCGGCGTTGGAAATAACCTATATAGGATATATTACCCAAAGTATGTCAATAGGAAATCAATCCACTTTACAAATAGTACTAAAAGAAGATTTACAGGCTTTGGATGAAGTGGTAGTTGTCGGATATGGTAGTGTGAAAAAGAGAGATCTGACCGGATCAGTAACCAGAGTAAGTGCAGATAAATATCAAAATCAGGCAAAAATGCAGGTTACCGATATGTTAGCCGGTACAGTAGCCGGTTTCTATGCACAACAAGGAACAGATGCGGCAGGAGGTGTTTCTAGTCTGCAAGTCAGAGGACCTACATCATTAAAAGCATCCACGCAACCACTGATCGTATTGGATGGGGTTATATATAATGGTACTATTGCAGATATTAATCCGAATGATGTAGAATCAATAGATATACTAAAAGACGCCAGTTCTTCTGCCGTATATGGTTCAAGAGCAGCAGCCGGCGTTATGATTATCACAACAAAAAAAGGACATAAAGGTAAACCTACTGTAGATTTTTCTACACAAATCGGGATAGTAGACCGCACCAACAAGTCATTTAAATCATATGATGCTAAAGACTTTCCAACTTACAGAAAAGATGCTATGACCGTATGGTTTCCGAATGCATATCCGTATTATTACTACGATCCGGGTAACTTGCCTGCCGAAACAACTCTGGAAGAATGGCGAAATGCAAGTGCTAACCCGGCTGCAGATAATAAAGCAGAATGGGGCGCCCGTTTAAATCTGTTCCCGATTGAATTCGATAATTTCATGAGCGGGAAAACGATCGATCTGGAAGACCTGTCTTTCCAAACAGGTTTACGGCAGAGTTATGATGTGAGCGTACGAGGTGGAACGGATAATATAAATTACTATTGGTCTGCCGGGTATGACGACAATACCTCTGTACAGGTGGGGAGTAAGTTTAAAACAGTTCGAACCCGATTCAATTCGGATTATAAAATTACAAACTGGTTGACGGTAGGTATCAATGCACAATATGCTGATAGGGATGAAGGGGGTAAACCTGTAGGATATTCTTCGATGGTCAGTCCCTTTGCTAATATCTACGATGAACAAAAAAAACTGGTATGGTACCCTACAGGATATATAGGAATGGGAAATCCTTTTACAAACTATGAAGAGCAGGATAAGTATAGAAGAGTGAATAGTTTATTTGCTTCTTTATTTGTGAATGTTTCTTTACCATTCGGATTTAAATATGAAATAAACTTTCAACCTCGTTATGAAAACCTGAAAGACTTCAATTTCTGGGGATCGGATACATTTACAGGCTCTATTAGTTATTCAAAAGGTTATGGGAGCAGACTGGAGTCATCTTCCTATGAATGGATGTTAGACAATATAATCAGATGGAATAAACAGTTTGGAGTTCATCGTTTCGATCTGACCTTATTATATAATGCAGAACAAGGCAGGGCATGGAGCTCAACCATGACCGGAGAAACATTCGCTCCCAATTCTAATCTTGGATATCATGCATTACAACAAGCTGAAAAATTGAGTATTACAAATAGTGATACCGAATTAACTGCTAATGCAGCCATGGCAAGAATAAATTATACATTGATGGATAAATATCTATTGACGGCCTCTGTACGTCAGGATGGATATTCCGGCTTTGGAAAACAAAATCGAAAAGCAGTTTTCCCTGCTGCAGCAGTTGCCTGGCGAATATCAGAAGAAAGTTTTTTCAATGTACCGCAGATCGATAATTTGAAATTGAGAGTATCCTGGGGGGTGAATGGCAATAGATCGATCGGACAATATTCATCGTTGGCCGGTATACAGTCTGAATTATATTTTGATGGTACGAATGTAACCTCGAATGTATATAATAGCAGTTTAGCTAATCCAAACCTGAAATGGGAACGGACTGAATCGTTAAACTTCGGAATAGACCTTTCATTATTTAATAACAGAATCTTATTAATAGCAGATTATTATAATATGACAACCACCGATTTATTGATGGATAGAAGACTACCCGAATTAACCGGATTTACGAGTGTTGTCACCAATTTAGGTAAATTAGGAAACAAAGGTTTGGATATTACTCTTTCAACACTGAATATAAAGAATCATAATCTTACCTGGCAAAGTAATTTTGTTTTCTCTTTGAATCGTAACGAAATTAAAGAATTATTCGGAGATTATGGAGATTATGTATTGTTGGGAAAAGAATATTATGGAGAACTTCCGGACTATAATAACAGATTATTCCCTGGTCAATCTATTGATCGAATTTGGGCATATAAAGTAACCGGAGTATGGCAAACTGAAGAAAAAGAACAAGCCGCTGTTTATAATCTGGAACCCGGAGATTTCAAAAGTGAAGATATGGATGGGAACGACAAGTATGAAGATAAGATGGATAAACAATTCATTGGTTATACAAGACCTCAATTCCGTTTGGGTTTAAGTAACGATTTCTCATTTTTGAAACACTTTACAGCATCCATATTCCTTCGTGCAGATTTAGGGCATATGGCTCGCGCCTCATTGGCTGAACGGGCCGGTGGATATTTATATAATAGGATAAACGAATTTGACTTCCCTTATTGGACTCCTGAAAACCGTAATAATGAATGGTGTGGACTCCGGTCGAATCCCAATTCCTATGGGGGAGGATTGGAAATATATAAGCCTGCTTCATTTTTGAGGATTCAAGATGTTTCTTTAGCCTATAATGTTCCTGATAAAATCATTAATAAGGTAAAATTAAGTAATTTAAGACTATACTTTGCGATACGAAATCTATATTGCTTTACTGATTGGATGGGCTGGGATCCGGAATCACTAAATTCTCCGATGCCACGTACATATACCTTTGGTTTAAATGTATCTTTTTAATTAATAGAACTATAATATCATGCGAAAGTTTTTAATATATACATTAGTATTGACGGGCTTATTCCAAATGTCTTGTTCTGATAGTTGGTTAGATCCTAAGCCGCATTCTTTCTATGTCCCTGAAAATGTTTATCAGGATAAAAGTGGTTTTGAATCCCTATTGTTAACTATGCGGAAGCATCTACGGTATGATCACACAGGAGAAAGGCATTACATCTGTTCCGAAATGTCGGCATCTGATCTTGGGGTACCTTTAGTGCAATTGGATTTCAGAAAATTAACTCCAAGCTACTCCCAATATTATCCTTTTCTCACCATGTTCACGAATTGTTATATCTACATTAAGAATGCAAATGTCTTGATCTCACGAATTGATGATATTGAGTGGGAAAATGAAGATGACAGAAATGCCATTTTATCAGAGGCTTATTGGCATCGTGCTTATTGGTATTACAGACTTGTTCATAATTATGGGGATGTTCCTTTGATCCTTGAAGAAGTACAGGGGGCTAAACTGGATTTTGCCACGTATAGCAGATGGACTATCCTGGAGAAAATACAGTCGGATCTTGAATATGCGATAAAATACCTTCCGTCTCCCGGTGAAACAGTTCCCGGGGCGGTTTCATCCGGAGCGGCCTATCATTTACTCACAAAAATATATCTGGCTAATATGCTTTATGATAAAGCGATTGAAGCAGCTACACAGGTTATTAACGGGCCTTATCAGTTGATGGAAGAACGTTTTGGTAAGGATGCTTCAAAACCGGAATACAATCTGATCTGGGATCTGCACAGGCCGGAAAATTTCAACTTGCCGGAAAACAAAGAAACGATTCTTGCAACCATTGACCGGTTTGAAGCGCCATCGGGAGCCAAAACGGCAGGACTTAGAACCATGCGTAATTATAACTGTGGCTGGTGGTATCCGGGTGTATTAGATAGTGAAGGAAAACAAGGTATGGTGTATTCGGGCGAATATCGAGATTTATATGGTGAGGCCAATCCCAATCTGGTAAATACTCCATATTACAGATATGATATCTGGAGTTATGCAGGTGATGATTGGACAAGCACTTCTGATGTACGAAGAGCGGATATCAATTGGGTAGATAATCACGAACTCAAATATAATAATCCTAATTCTGTAGATTTTGGCAAAACTGTCAATTTTGATTATTTTGCCCATCCCCGGGATTCGTTTTATTATATCTATGGATTTCCTTTCTACATTACATATGTACCTGCTCCCGATCCATTGATAAATCCAATGGGAAGTAATGGAGACTGGTATGTCTTCAGATTAGCAGAAACCTTTTTGTTAAGGGCTGAAGCATACTTTTGGAAAGGAAATATATCGGCTGCTGCCGAAGATATAAATAAAGTCAGACTCAGAGCAAAAGCAAAACCGGTAGCTGTTAGTGACATGACGCTTGATTATATATTTGACGAACGTGCCCGTGAATTGTTTGCAGAAGAGCCTCGTCGTTCGGAAATGGTCAGAGTCTCCTACATGATGGCCAAACAGAATATAAATGGTTATACATTAGAAAATTTTAGTGAGAAAAGTTGGTTTTATGATCGGGTAATGAAATATAATACATACTACCAATCCGATCATAACGTACTGGCCAATGCAATAATAATGGATTCACATCATGTATTATGGCCTATTCCGCAAAGTGTGATTACAGCCAATACCATGGGAGTTATTAATCAGAATAAGGGGTATGATGGAGCAAACAATAATGTACCCCCTTTAACTACTATTGAATAATGGAACGAATAACAGAACAACCTTCTAAATATAATCATTTAGAGAAAATGTCGGTTGATGAATTGATAATGAATATCAATAAAGAAGATCAACTGGTAGCATTGGAAATACAAAAGAATTTATCTCAGACCGGTAAATTGATCACTGCAATAGAACAAAAGCTAAAAGGTGGTGGACGTATGTTTTATTTGGGAGCCGGAAGTGGCGGACGCCTGGCCGTACTCGATAAAATAGAATTACCCAATACATATGGTATCGAGAAAGGAGTGATTAACGTTATTCTGGCTGGCGGGGAAGAGCGTTTGGTTTTAGCTTTGGAAGAAAAGGAGGATGATGAAGAGGATGCATGGATACAAATGCAGGAAGCCCGGGTTAATAATAAAGATATTATTATTGGAATCTCTGCAAGCGGCACTACTCCTTTTGTCTTAGCCGGATTGAGAAAATGTAACGAGTATGGCATTACCTGTGGATGTATTGTCGGTAATCCCGATTCTCCCATAGCGGCTATTGTGGATTATCCTGTAGAGATAATTACCGGGCCTGAATTTGTAACGGGAAGTACACGCATGAAATGCGGAACCGTCCAGAAAATGCTTTTTGACATGATCAGTACCACCGTTTTGATCCGTTTGGGTAGAGTAGAAGATAATCGGATGGTTAATGTACGGTTAATTAACAACAAAGTAGTAGATCGTTCGGTAAAGATGCTCATGGAAAAACGAGGATTAACGGATTATGAAGAAGCCAAGAAGCTTATTCTTGAATATGGCAATGTTAAACAAGCCATGAATTATTTAGATTCGATAAACAAATAAATAAAACGAATATGAAATCAATGAATAGAAGAAGATTTATCGGTAATTCGGTTAAAATAGGAGCCGGATTATTCGTGATGCCGACAATCATGATGAATGGAATGGATAGTAACAACAAACCTGCTCTGTTAGGAGGTAAAAGTGCGTCAGCCTGGGGATTTTCCAGATGGCCTATTTATGATAAATCGGAAGAGAGTTCTTTAGTAAAGGTATTAAATAGTGGTCAATGGGGGCGTTTAGGAGGACAAGTGTCTCCGGCGTTTGAAAAAGAATATGCTAAATTATTGGGAGTAAAATCCTGCTTAGCTGTTTCAAGTGGGACCAGTGCCCTCTATACCATGTTAGGAGCATTGGATATTGGTCCCGGCGATGAAGTGATCATTCCGGTATATACTTTTGTTGCAACATATAATGTGTTGGTGCAAAATTATGCCTTGCCGGTATTTGTAGATACGGATATGGAAACGTTTCAAATAGATGCGAACAAAATAGAGTCTGCTATCACACAAGACACCAAGATATTGATGCCGGTACATATCGGAGGTTCGCCTGCCGATATGGATAAAATTTTATCAATAGGAAAGAAACATAAATTGCCCATTATTGAAGATGCCTGTCAGGCGGTTATGGGAGAATGGAAAGGGGAAAAATTAGGATCTTTAGGATTAGGAGGTGCTTTCAGCTTCCAGTCTTCCAAAAATCTGAATTGTGCAGAAGGAGGGGCCATAACAAGTAATGACGAGGATTTTATTAAAAAATGTTATACTTTCCATAATCAAGGGCAAGGAGGTGCGTCCACTTCCTACGGAACAGGGGCCGGAACAAGAGGAACAAATCTTCGTATAACAGAGTTTCAATCAACTCTTTTGCTGGCACAAATGAGCCGATTAGCAGAACAGGCCAAGACAAGAAGTGAAAATGCTATTTATTTGTCTAAAATGTTTAATGAAATTCCGGGAATAACTCCTGCCAAATTATATAAAGGAACCACGAATAGTGCCTATCACTTGTATATGTTCCGTTATGACAAATCTCATTTCGCAGGGATGAGTCGTCCTCGTTTTATTCAGGCATTAGCTGCTGAAGGAATTCCTTGTGATGCGGGATACGGACAAATGAATAAGGATTTATATGTGCAGGGATTGGCAAAAAATCCTCATTATCTGAAGGTATACGGCGAACATAAAATGAAAGAATGGTTGGAAAGAATCAATTGTCCGCAGAATGATAAACTAACAAGTGAACAATCGCTATGGTTTACCCAAACAATGCTTCTGGCTCCTAAAAGTGATATGGAGAAAATAACGGCGGCTGTAATGAAAATTCAAAAGAATGCAGCTCAGTTGGTGAAATATTAATTAGAAATCAAAGGGCTGTTTAAAAGGATGCCTCCTCTTTTAAAAAAGGGCGCACCCTTTTTCCCGAGAGGGTGAATCCTTTTGGAAAAGAGGACGCAATCTTTTTACAGTCCGTTTTATAAGGAAATTAATAATGAGAAAAATAAAAATATCCGCCTTTTTATTAGGTTTATCATGTATCATAATTTCTTGCGAAAGTAATTATCGGGTAGGAACTTCTACAATAAGTATAGAACCTACCGACGAAACCATATCGCTGACATTAGCAGGATATGCCGCCCCCTATCCGGGTAGGTTTTCACTTACATGGGATGATATGGGTTTATTTGGGAAAATGAATAGTTTAGCTGCCGTCGACGAAGATTTTTTTGCGTTAAATCAGGAGGGGGATCTGTTATGTATTAGCAATACGGATTTTTCTTCCCCCAACGTATTAGAACCATCTACTTCGATAAAACATATCACCGGCTTCAACCACCTTCTGTATGGAATAACAAATGCCGGGAAAATTCAGGTTTACAATCCTCAGTCTACAAAGCCTGAATGGGAAACGGTATGCGATGTAAAATCAATCACGGCATTAACTTCCTCCGATAAGTATTTATATGTGACAACAACTGATGGAGAATTATTATCGGGGACTGTTTTAGAAGATAAAATAGTATGGAGCTCGATCGGAGAAGCTGAAAATATTCTCTCTATTGCTTGTGACGGGGATCGTATATATGCTCTTGCCAATGATTATGTGTTGTACCAGAGTGAACTAAAAAACAATCAAATCAAATGGGTACGAATTGGCTATAATAACGGAGATTCGTATACGCTTGAGTTACGGCAGATAGTTCATTATAAGAACAAGTTGTTTGCTCTTGCTAATGACAATCATATATACCGAAGTAAACATAATACGGAAGGAAAACTATCAGTCCGGGCGATGTCAATCGGTAAAGGGAAAGAGACGGTCATTCTTGTTGGTGTGGATGTTTGTGGTTTTGATTATTCCTTCACCAATAATATAAAGGAGGAGATTTATCAACGGAGAGGGATACCTCCCGAAGCTATATTGATAAATACATCTCATTCGCATTATACACCTGTTACCCAGAGTTGGATTACATGGGAAGAACAACATCAACATCCGGATACTCTTTTCCTTACCAACGTAGTTCGCAAAGGTATTATCCGGGCGATTGAGGAATCTCTTGATAATATGGTTGCATCGGATTTGTCTTTTGCCCGTGATACGACGGATATCGGTAGGAACCGTAGCTTGAAAGAAGAATTTTACATCTATGATAATTCGGTAGACGTATTACAAGCAGATGTAAAGGAATCGTTAGACAAACATATCTTATTCCTGACAGGATGTCATCCGGTATATACGGATCCGGATGCAGGGAACTATATGATAAGCCCTAATTATCCGGGATATGCACGTGAATGGATTGAAGAAGAAACCGGATCGTCAAACAGCTTGTTTTTACAGGCTTGCGCAGGAGATATAAACCCTAAAGACCCTTTTAAGGTTTCGGGGAAAAAACTGGCGGAAAGTGTCTTGAGAGCACTTAGTGGTTCCTCCATTCCTATAAAAGGTGATATATCTTATTATTTGGATACGATTCGTATCCCCATTTCTCCCTGGGCGGAACCGGAGATTGTTTCATTAAAAGACTCAGTAGAAAAGAATCTGGAAGATGCTGTAAATAGGAGAGATTATCGTTGGGCCAACCTAATGCTTAATCATTATAAGAACGCTTCTTTACCTCATGAAATGCCGATTTACGTACAAACCATCAATATTGGGAATTGGAAACTAATCGGATTGTCCAGAGAAGTAACAACGGAATTCGGATTAGCTATAAAAATGTTATATAAAAATCAACCTGTTTCTGTTATTGCTTATACAAATGACGTTGCCAGCTATTTAGCGACGGATCCTCATATTCATGCGAAAGATTATGAAGGGTACGGTTCGTTTTTCTGGTATGGTCAACCCGCCTGTTTCCCGCTGAAGACATTGGATACGGTAGTGAATAAAATAAAAGAAAATAACAGATAAACTTTTTTATATGATATTAATAGCAGACAGTGGGTCGACAAAGACCAGTTGGTGTTTGATTGATAAGGAAGACATATTAGCGGAATTTTCTACAGAAGGGTATAATCCTTGTTATATTACAAAAGATTATTTGACCGATTCGTTGAAAGAAAAACTACCTGCAGGCTATAATTGGAGTAAAGTGACTGAAATTGCATTTTATGGCGCCGGATGTTATGAAGATAAATTCCCGATAATAAAAGGTGCAATAAAACCTCTTTTTCCTGAAACTAAAGTAGAGGTTGCAATGGATTTGACGGGGTCCGCCAGATCACTTTTAGGAAATAATGCCGGTTTTGCCGCAATCTTGGGAACTGGCGCAAATTCGTGTTTATATGACGGACGGAAAATTACTCGAAATATCGACTCATTGGGTTTCATCTTAGGCGATGAAGGCAGTGGTGGATATATGGGAAAACGTATTATAAGTGATTATATCAGAGGATATATGCCGGAAGAACTCAGAAATTCATTTTGGAATACCTACCAACTTACAGGTGACGATTTGATTGATCGTATATATACCGGAGATTTGCCTAATCGTTATTGTGCCGATTTTACTCATTTTATAACAGGAGTAAATAAAGGGCATGAATACTTGGATAGTGTTGTCCGTGATTCATTCCGTGATTTCTTCGAATCCATTGTTTGTGGGTACCCGAATTACGCTAACTATACATTTAATTGTGTTGGAACCATCGGTTGGATATTTCGTAAAGAATTGTCTGAAGTTGCCTCCGGATTTGGGATGAAAACCGGAACTATTATATGCAACCCAATGGAAGGGCTTATCAGATATCATCGTAATAATTGTAAATAGACTTCGTATGAAAACCAAGCAGACAAATAGTTATATTCTTCCTCTGGTCATTATTGCAATAGCCTTTTTTATTATAGGATTTGGGGTAGGGATAAATGGGATAATGATTCCTATACTGGAAGGTACTTTCTCGTTAAGCAAAGGTATGTCGTACTTAGTACTTACGGCAACTTTCTCTACTTTTCTTATCTTCGGAGCTCCTTCCGGTTGGATAATAAAGAAAATCGGATATAAAAGATCACTTATAGCAGCATTGGCAATCATGAGTGGCGGCATGTTTTTATTTATTGTATCCGCCTTGGTGAGTTCTTCGATGACAGGCTTTTATATGTTTCTATCGGCTTCATTCATTGGAGGAATCGGTAATACCTTACTTCAAACAGCCATAAATCCGTATGTTACTATATGCGGACCTATAGAAAAGGCAGCCCAACGATTGTGCGTGATGGGGATTATGAATCAATCAGCCTGGTTTTTGGGCCCCATTTTTCTGAGTCTTTTTATTGATATAAAGAACCCGGTTATAGAAAATGCCGGTATTCCGTTCGGCATAGCCGGAAGTGTTATAGCCCTCCTTGCTATCATAATTGTGTTTTTACCACTCCCTGAAGTTGAGGCTGCCGGCGAAGAAGAAGATGCAGACATCTCAAACGGTGATTCGGAGCTTATACAAATAGCCAATTCAAAAACAAGTATATGGAAATTTCCTCATCTGTTTCTGGGTATGACAGCCTTATTCCTGTATGTAGGAGTGGAGACCTTACCGATGGCTTCAGTCATAGATTTTGCAAAATCAATCGGCGTTGATAATCCGGCAAGATATTCGGTTATTGGCCCGGTAGGCATGATTGTTGGATACGCTATAAGTCTTTCTGTACTACAAATATTACAACAAAATAAAGCATTAAGTCTGTTTGCTTTAATTGCTTTAATCGCATCATTCTGTATTGTTTTATTACCTGCTGATAAGGCTATTTATTGTGTTGCCGGTTTGGGATTTGCCCATTCCGTTATGTGGGGTTGTCTTTGGGCTTTAACAATAAGTAATTTAGGGAAATATACAAAAACCGCATCGTCTATGTTAGTGATCTCGATGGTAGGTGGGGCAGCCATACCCTTGTTGTTTGGATTTCTGTTAGACCGGATAAAGGAAAGTGACATGGCGGTAGCAGCTGATTTCCAAGTGGTTTACATGTTATTTATCCCTTGCTATTTATATCTCTTGTTCTATGCTACCTGGGGGTATAAAATAGGAAGGAGATAAGGAGAGAGGGATTCTACATCTTCTGCGAAACAAGTTGTCAGCCGTTTAAATAGGACTTGGTTATTTTGTTTTTTACAAAAAAACATTAACTTTGAAACCGAAAGAACACAACTATGGCTCGGGTTATTCTGTTAACGGATCGGCAAAAATCCCACAATTCTAAACCGCCTGTCAGTATAATAAAAGATTTGCGATCGAGGGAATTTTGTCGTACATCCCGCTGTGGCCAGGCTATGCTTATCCTGAATAGTTATATCTGATAATTCCCTTTTTTAGAGGTGATTACATTTGTTAAAAAAAAAGGGGCGGACCTTTTCTGAGAAAGGACTGGACCTTTTTTGAGAAAGGTCCGTACCTTTTTGGAAAAAGGTCCGTACCTTTTTTTTAACAGTTCCAAGTATAAAAAGACAGGCCTGAAATTTGGGGCGCTAAATCAGGGGGAGTCTACAGACTAATTCTATGAACCTGGGTTTTTCTTACATCGAACTCAGGTCGCTTGCAAAAAATATTAATT
>JAISDJ010000230.1 GCA_031264865.1 Tannerellaceae bacterium
AAGCAATACTTCCAATGTGTTATAGACGGTTGACTTACTTACATAGTACCGGGCTTCTCTTATTTTATTATGCAGCATAATTATATCAAAATGCCCCGTAAAAGCGCATACTCCCTCCAGTATAGCATAACGCTCTTCGGTTTTACGAAGTTTCTTTTCTGTTAAATAGTTAGTGAAACTCTCCTGTATTTCGTTATATAACTTGCTGTCCATAAAATGGCGACTTCACGCCAACGACAAAGATACGTTTTTCTTCCTAAACCGTATGAATTATAAATTATGAATTATGAATGTTTAATAATCAGACTCAAAATAATAATCGAATTCAAATTTAATATCGTTGTAAAATTCTTGTTTTTCAGGAGAATGGCTGGCGGCATAACCGGCAATGGACTGGAGCGCCCGCTCTGCCTGTTGCCGGCTTTGCCTTCCATATCGTTTCAAGGCTAAAACGGCCGAACGTTGCGGGCGGGAAATCCCTTTATCCATCACCCGGCGGGCCGCCTCCAGAAAGACGGTTTCCTGTCCGGATGACAACCGGTAGTTATCGGAAAACAAACGGGCATATAAAAGAAACCCCGTAACCTGCACAAAACCGTCCTCCCTGAGAATCCAGCCGGCCGCCAACGCATCGGCAAAAGAAAGATACTGCAACAAATTAATACAATATTGTTCGGCGATTTCCACATACCGGATATCCGCTACCCACCGTTCGGCCTGTTCAGGAGTAAACGCCTCATAAGGCTGTAGCAACGTAGCCATAATTTTCAATTCGCGCACATCTTCTTTCCACAGCCTTTCCGCCAGGGCCACATCCTTTGTATACAGCAAAGCCATCTCCTTTATCTGAGGCAGCGCCACTCCAAAGTTCAGTTTATAATCAATCCCCTGCGCCCGCATCCCGGCGGAAGCCACTCCATTCATCGCCCGCCGGAGCCTACCTCGCATATCCTTAATAACATCTTCCATATCGGATGCAAAGAAACCTTACAGGGCTACTTTGAACGTTTCTCCTTTTAAGACTACCAGCCATATTCCTTTTGGCAAGGTGAAGCCGTGTACTCCCGCCGGAAGTGTTTTGCTCAGGTATAATGCGCCGGTAGAGGTGTAAATATGTAGTTCGTCCGGTTGGGTTAACGTTACATATAAAGTTCCGGCTTGCTGATAAACGGTGGCGTTGGATGCTTTTACCGTAGCTGTTCCCACCGTGGAGCCTTCTATGTAAATCCGATAGATAAACGGAAATAGCGTCGTGGCGGGCAAATCGGCATTTGTCATCCGGCAGATCAACGACTTACCGATATAGGTGGCGGGTATCCTGAAAATACCGTTTTCATTTATTATATTCGTCAATGCCGTTTCCAGGTCATCGTTGTTATACCATCTGAATTCCGTTTTATCATTTCGCAGTTGGTTCTGCAGGTCGATTATTCCATTAGTTGTCGCCCCGCCGTCTATCTCTTGTTGCGGAGCATAGGTATATTCATAAAATGTTAATCCTTGGGCGTCCGGTAGCTTCGACAGAGGTATACGATTCCCGGAACAATGCATTTTCCATATCTTTTTTAAGCCGTCCAACTTTATCTCCGGCAGTTCGTTATTGTGAATATACAATTCTTCCAATTTCTGGTTTTCCGAAAGGTCTATGGAGGCTAACTTATTACCCGAACAATCCAGAAAGAGCAGTTCATATTGCCGGATAATATTCAATGACTCCAAGCGGTTGGATGAACAATTCAGCCTCGTAAGATGGGGTGAATCATAAAAGTCCAACGAGGTAAGATTGTTGGAGGAACACGTCAGTTCCGTTAAATATTGCCAACCGGTTGTATTTAATTCCTTCAGTCTGTTATTCGAACAATCTACTTTATCCAATTTCGTTAAGGCCGATATTTCGATTTCTTCCAACCGGTTATATGAACAATTCAGTTCATACAGTGTCTTCAACGGAAAAACATTCAACTGCTCCAGCCTGTTATGGCTGCAAATCAATCGTTCCAATTTTTCCAGGCTTCTTACATCCAGCGAACTCAATTGATTATTGTGGACATCCAGCAAATACAATTCTACCGCAGAAGAGAGGTCTATCGTTTCCAGTAAATTGTTATAACATTGCAGATTCGTCAAGGCGGGCAATCCCGAAACATCAAGCGCCTTCAATTTGTTATCATTACAAACCAGCCTTATCAAAGAGGAAAGGCCGGACAAATCCAATCTTTCCAAATTATTATTAAAACACTCTATCGTAGTCAACCGGGAAAGGCCTGCGGCCGTTAACGAAGTAAGCGCATTGTCGTAACAAAACAGCGAGGTCAATCCGATACAAACCGACACATCCAGGCTGCCCGCTATTTTTTTATTTTCCCAGTTTATCTGCGTTATCCGTTTGAGGGAAGCATTATCCCATACAACATCTATCTCTTTCACCCAATCTTCACTACCGTCCCAGTCCGGCTCCTGTTCGTAAGAAAGAAGTTGCTGCCAATTCGCCTTTCCCACATCTTGCGAGAGTTGCGTAAGGAACGCTTTCAGAGCGGCCTTATCATCGGAATGGTATTGCTGGCCCATTACGGCATCTACGCCGACAAATAAAAAAGATACTAAACATAAAATACAGATAACCTTCGAGAGTAAATAGTTTCTTATTTCCATAATCATTTATTAATTAAAGACACATGTGGTAATCGGCGCGAAATATATAACTAAATGCGCATCTATGTGCAATTCTATCGTTAATAAATGTTTTGGTTTTAATATAAAAAAACCAAAAAGGGCGGCATATACGAATTTTTTCATTCAATTTACTCCCTTTAATTATTATATTTTTCCTATTATTTCCACTAAATATGTGTTTTTAGATAAAAAATATATATAAACTGGTGATTTTTTGCAAAAAAATTCGTATAATTGCGATAAAGCATAAAATACATGAACAAAAACACAAATAAGGCTATCGTCGATGCCATCATTGACAGGGTTCCTCAAAATATGAAACCGGTTGTTTACCTGATGGACAACCTGGACATAAATAAAGATTCCGCCTATAGAAGGATTAAAGGAAGCATCCCTTTTACCTTTAGCGAATTAGCCAAACTGTCTGCCGAATTGGGTTTTTCATTGGATGATATTGTAAAGAACGATGGCAAGGCTGCCGGCAAAAATACAGAAGTAAAGTTCAACCTGTCTTCCGCGGAGGACCTGATTGTGGAAAGATTAGACGTTTATTACCAACTAAAAAAAACGTATTTAAAAGACATACAAGAGTATCGGTCGGTTGTATCACTGAATAAGTACCATATTTTCTTCATACTGAAATACGACAGTTTGTTTAAGTTCTACTATTACAGCTGGATTTATCAGATAAGCGACCTCCCGATTCATTTTTCTTTTTCCGAGCTGACAATCCCGGAACGGATAACAATCATACGCAAGAAACTGATAAGCATTGCTTTCGAATACGGCAATTCCGACCTCATATTAGACCCTGACTTTTTCTTAAACCTGATCCGGGACATTCAATACTACTACAAAAGGGGGCTTATTTCAACAGGCGAACTGGCATCGTTTAAAGATGAATTATACGACCTTATCGCTCATCTGGAGCCTATTTTCCGAAAAGGGACAAATGACGCAGGCTCAAATACCTATTCATACCTTTCGAGCATAAGTATCGATACGAACATCGTACAGATAAGCTATAAAGACACCATCACAACCATGATCTGGTATAATCCGATATACCCCGTCTTCGAATATGAAGTCCATGAAAACATTATTTACCGGAAATGGCTGGAATCACTCAAAAAGTTCTCCGTCTTAATCACCAAATCAAATTACAGCCTCACGGCAAACTTTATAAAAAAACAGCTGATGCTCATCAACAATCTGGAGAATTATTACGACAAATATGAAACGGATAGTCCGAATATCGAATTTTAAGCTGTTTCTCAAAAAAAAATCACTACGATGTCTTCAGTAAAACATTATGATGTCTTTGGAAAGTCTTCATAGTGGTTTTATAAAGTCTTCGTAATGGTTTACTGAAGACATTGTGATGATTTTTTTTCAGTTATACATGGTCTGGTAAAAAGTATATTTTCAGGCTGAAAGCAGACTGAAAGGTTCTCATTTCAGCCATAACTGTTTATACACAATTATTTACAAGCCGTCTGAAAGCTGAAAGAAGAAGTGAAAAAGATACCTGTATGGGTAGATAATCTTGCCCTTGTGGGCATTGACCCTAAGGGTGCTGTGGGCACTGCTCTGAGATTAATGGGGTAAAGTAGAACTGAAAAGAAAAAAATACGTTCCGAAATAAAATGTAATGTTCTATCTGTTTGTTTATTAAAAAAAAGGATTTATCTTTGCAGCCCGAATCGTGCAATAATAATAAAACAACATAAAGCAAGATGAAAAGAACATTTCAACCTTCTAACAGGAAAAGAAAGAACAAACACGGCTTCCGTACAAGAATGGCGACAGCCAACGGTCGTAGAGTATTAGCTTCCCGCCGCGCAAAAGGAAGGGCTAAACTGACAGTTTCCGATGAATATAACGGATAATATCCGCTTATAAAGAATCATAATGAGAGTAAAGGTTTTCGTTAAAAGCC
>JAISDJ010000250.1 GCA_031264865.1 Tannerellaceae bacterium
GAATTCAACAGCATTCCGCATTGAGAAATTCGGGTCATCGGGCTTGTATCTGACACCTGTAAGCAAATACGAGAGAACGCCTTTTGCATCTTCGTTTTTATAGAACCCATCCGAATCCGGGGAGTATCCGGTACCCACGACATCTTGCGAAGTAAGGAGGCATTTATCTACCCACCGTTTATTTTCTAAATCATTTCCTGGTTTCATTTATGTGTCAATTATAATTCAATATGCCTCCAGGAGACTGGAGTATAGTTTATGATATACCACTCATTCTTTATGCCGCGATATGACACATGTACACCGCCAGATTCATCTTTAACAAGAACTCTTCTTCCAATAGGCGGCAGCTCTTCTTTCACTAAAATCCAACGCTGGGAGAGATTAACTCCCGCGGTTACACTGTCATTAATAATTGTGTGCAAATCAATGCCGTAAACATCCAGGCATTTGTTGATAAAGCCCTGATAATAGGCAATAACCTGATTTTTTGCTTGCTCGATTACATTTTCTTTCATTTTATTATTCTTAATTTCTTTCATTCAAAATCAATATTTACCGCCTCCATCCACTCCCTGTTCCAAAAAAGGAAAAGATGATCGTCTCCGTCATGCGAATTTTCGACGCTTACACTTATTGAAGGGATATCTACTAGGTCTTTAGCCGGAACATATGTGTTTCCAACCGGCAGGGAAATATTGTTGTCCCTCAAATCTTTCCGGGCTGTTGTTAAATAGAATTTATCCATTTTTGTTGTTTTTGATGTGTGTATTTTCTTTTGATGGTTTATTTATCCTTATTTAAGGAGATTTCTTCGGACGGCGTTTACTGATTTTATTATTAATGTCCCCGTTTTTATACAATTCCTGTTTTTTCTTCCGGTACCTTCTCTTTGCTTCGGCCCAGTATTCTTTCGGCCGTTTCCGCGGTTTTGACCTTACAGGCGGATTGATAATCGACTGGATGAGCCATTTGCTGACATGGAACATCCCAGCCAGTTTCCTGTAACTGTAGCCTTCTTTATGAAGTACCTTAACTGCCTGCCTCTGCTCTCCTGAAAGTTTGCGCCTGCCGTCATATCCGGTACCGGCAACCGGAACCTTTTCACTCCGATAGGGCATCCTCGACAATTTTTCTGATTTCCTTTTCCGGCAGTTTAATTTCGTCAGCGGTTACATAATATGCTATATCGTCATCAATAGCTTCAGCTTCTTTTGATACGCATTTCGTCCTGTCCGCATTAAGCAGTTCAGACTCCAGTTCCTCAGTTGCAACCGTAACGGTTTCCGTTTTTTCTGTTCCCTGAAAAATTGTAATTTCTACGGCATGGTATGTTTTACCGCGCCAGGGGATTAATCTGTGGTTCATTGTTTTTGTCTTTTTATTAATTGGTTTTTAACTCTTTCAATCGATGAACGAATACTGGAAAAGAAGTATTTGTTTTCTTCATCCTGTATCCAGTTTACAAACATGGCTGGCTGTCCATGCGTGGCCCTCCAATGACAGACGCCTGTATTTATCCTTTCTATCTTCATTGATTGCGGTATTAATTTTTGAATCCATAAAGAGAATAAGTATAACCTTGTCCGCCCCTGTAGGCTATTCCGTTTTTAAGGTTTCTCATATTTTCGTCAGTAGACTCAATGTTGTTATAATACAGGTTAAAAGTATCCGCTCCGTTTTCATCCACAGAATAAAATTCCGTAAGGCGTTTTACTATCTCTTTTTCGTCAACTTGATAACTGCCGTCTAAGTAGATAACAGTCTGGCGGGTGTGCTCCGGGTTTTGTATGTCAATAAACGAAACTGTTTCACCGTTTATCCTTAATTCATCCGGATCCCCTTCAAACAATTCTGACACATCGTCAATTTTACATGCTTCCATAGTCTCACGAACTAAATCGTTTTCATGTGCATTCTCCCAGTTTATAATAGCTGTTTTCATATGATAATAATTTTGTTTTCAGTTGCCATATGGAACTTGCCTGATTTTTATTATCATGGACTTTGGTGATTTGACAAAATCATGCTTCGTTTCATTGTTCTGATATTTGGCGGGTTTTTGATTCTTTATTTATGAATAGATGACCGGGGATATAAAGGGGTGAAAAGTTGTACACTTTTTACCGGTTATTTTTGAGCGGTTTTAAAATGTCCACCATATTCTGGAACCGGTCACGGATTAACTGCGGGGAAATAAATACAAATGTGTCCAATAATTCTTTATCCGACATTTTCTGTATATTCCCGCAGGTATCAGCCAAACAGGAGTAAAAAATTAAAGCTGCCCCGGAATCTTCCCGAAGCAGCTTTATCATCCCGGAGGCTAATGTCCGGGGTTTCTTTTTCTTTGCCATTATATGTGATTGTATTGTTCGTAAATTTCTTTTCGATAACTGTTTGGCTGGCTGTTCCACCAGTTCTCATAAGCATTTACAAAATCCCGGTAGTTATCTTCGGAAGAAAAATTTGTTTGACGATAACCTGTGATTTTCTCCAGCATCAGGGGACCAAGGCCTTTAAACCAACTATCCCAAATCCTTGGGATTTTGCAATAATCTTCTGCGATAATTTCTAAACTACCCCAAAACAACTGTTCACAATAATCGTCAGCAAGCCTTCTCGCCAAACGAACCATAACTTCATCGTCAACTTTTGAAACGTCGAACCCAATCTCCTTCAAATCATCCCGGCTTACAGAGGTTATTTTGAAAAATTTCCGTGTCATCTTTTTATGTGTTTATACGATTGATATTTTATTTACATATATCTCATTATCCTCATTCTCCGAGTTATAGGATTCTATTACCGCGTTCATTTCTTCGGTGTTCGCCACAGGTTTTCCGGTAATGGATGCAATATAGTCAAACAAATCCCTTTCATCTTCAAAATACTCGGTTGCCTCATCGAACTGGTCGACAATAAATCTTTCCGGAAAATATTTACCTTTGGAATCGTTGGTTACATAATAACCGACTCCAGGCTCTTCCGTGCGGAAATAATAAGCAATAGATTCATAATTTCCGAGGACAAAGTCCCATACTTCTGGTATGTCTTTCCAGGCGGTTTCCGTCTGGATTTGTATCGTATTTTTATCCAGTAGCTCCAGGAAACCAAAGGATCCACGGCAATTAATCTTCTCCCAATCGCCTCCAAAGAGGGCAACCACACATCCAAGCCAGTTCTTGCCGAAATCATTCTCAACAAGCGGCTTTTCCATTTCTTCCAAAGATTTGAGTTTGTCGTACAAATCTTTTATTTCTTCTTTATTTCCTTCTAACATATAGTCCGTAAAACACCAGTTTGGCATAATTATTTCAGTTTTAGTTGTTTATTTAAATTCTTCTTCGTCAATTTCGTTCAAAAGAGTTTCCGTGAATTGCCAGCTAAGCTCATAAAAAAGGCAGTCACAAAGTTTCTGGTTTCCCTTGCACAGTTCCATCAGTTCTCTTTGGGTATATCCTTCAACCGTATCTATTGTCCCGCGAAAATCACTATCTTCAGGGAAGCCGTATTCCGGGATGTAACATATTGCATCGGGACGGTTCAGGTAGTTTTCTTCACTTTTGAAAATAATCCCGCTTCCGGTATATTCCCCGTCAAATACTCCTTTTCCCTCTTTTCCTACCTGTATATATTTTTTAGTCATAGTTATCAACTTAATAGTAATACATCGTTATGCAGGTCTATAAACAGCTCTCCAAACTGTTTCGCACGTTCAGGTGTTTTAAAGAAAAGACGGGAGCCGCCACCAGAGTTGGCACCCGAGTAATTGGAGAACGAATTGTCGAAACGGAAACCTTCTTCATGCTTCCAAAACCATGCGTAACATTTTCTCTGGCTGCCGTTATCATAATCAGGTACAAAGTCATCTTCTTTATTCCACGCCTCGGCGATAACCCAAAGCTTATAATTACTTATCAATGCTTTGGCATATGTAGCCGGTAGCATCGATACATCGGGTAAATTCGGCTCGATACCTAAGTATTTGCAACATTTTTCAAATGTGTTTAATGTTATCTTTTTCATTATTTATCCGGTTTTTGATAATACGATTTATAGCATCTTCAATCATTTGTTCAATGACAATCTTAACGCCATTCTGCTCAACGATCATTTCCTGTACAGGCGCTTTCGGAATATTGACATGGACATATACCTTAAATTCGTCTTTTTTCTTATAAACTATAATGTTGTAATATGTTCCGTAACGAAAATAGCCGGTATAGTTCATGCGTATGTATTTATTTTTATTCTGGAGGCGTACCTCGCAACCTAAAGCTCCGGCCAGTTGTTCCAGCGTAATTCCCCTTGCTTCCATTGTATTAGTCTGGAAACATCAGGTCATCATTCAGATTGTTCGGGCATTGCTTATCAAACCAATGCCATATATCATAGCGGTCCGTTCCTTTCGGCCAATGGTAAAAACCGGCATCGATAACCTCCTCGCCATCCTCGTCGTCTTTGATTGGAATATCAGTTAATTCCGACCACATCTTCTTTAATTCATCAAAATCCATTATTTACTCCTTTCTTTTTTATTTTTATTTCTACTATTTTCTACGTGGATAAGGTTTATAGATGCTGTAGCTTTTGTAATCATTCTGACGTTCCCGCATAATTGTTTGTCTACGAAGGGCTTTTACTGTATTCAAGTCTTTTTTCCTTAATACTTCAAACTTGTAAAAATCTTCATCACATCTAAAACATTGAAATGTATAACCCTTTATTGGGGACTTTAATAGAGGCCGCCCACATTTAGGGCAAAATCTACTTGTTTTCATATTACCAATCTGTTATAATTTCACCTTCCGCACGAAACCTGATCCCTTCTCCGGTAAGTTTAAACACATCGTTCCATTCGCCGAGAAAATCGTCCAATGGCTTGAAGTATTTGAATGTGAGCTTGGAAGAGTAAGAATAATCTTCTTTCATGTATTGTTCGCGCAAATCTACAATTCCATTGCCACATCCGCTTGAAGAAATGTTCTTTGTGGTAAAGAAGCATGACCCCATTGCAATAACGAACTCATCTAAGTGAGAATGTTCTTTCAGTACTTTCCGGGCAAGCCGGATCATTTCGTTAACCGCCATTTGCCTGGCGATTTCGTATTGCTTTTCGATTTGTCTGTTGATTCGTTTCATCGGTCTTCTTCAGATTTATAATGAAGTGAAAGAAATTCCCTGACATCATCAAGGCTGTACATCTGCACGGTTTTCCCTTCTTTGTCAGTTAAATACAAATGGCTATCCAGGAAATTGCAGAAAACGGACATTTTATTTTCGATTTCTTCTGTATCAATTTCCAGTTCTTCACAGGCCCTATATACCGCATTCGACAGGATATCGTAAATTATATCGTTTGCGTATAATCTATCGGAGACTACGCGCTCCCAATCAAACCCGACAAAACGGTCTTCCAGTTCCACGATAAAATCAATATCCGCATATCCGCATTCAAGAATACTTGATAGAATTACATTTAATTTTTCTTCCATGGTTATTAATGGTTTTTAATTTCAAAACTTATTCCTTCCGGTAACTTTGAATAATCGACTTCATTCAGAAAGTCAATAAATTCTTCCTGGGAGATTTTATTGTGATAGCTATCGTTCTGCCAGTTAAAGATCGCTTTGTTTGTATGGTTATAGTAGATCAGGTTATCATCCGGGAAGCCACACCCGATAACATACAGGTGGACAGCGAGCTCATCTTTGATTTTTTGTATACCCGTCTCTGCCTTTTCTTTCAAATCATCGATACGTTTCCGGATTTTAGCTTCTTTCGCAGCGATTTCGCGGGCATTTATGTTTTTCGGAGAATAATAGTTGTTTGCAATTCTCTCTTCAATCATTAACTTTGTTTCAACTGGTAATGGCGCAATTTGACTTTTTACAGAATCTACCAAAAATTCTTTTCCGGTCAGGCTTTCCAAATATTCAATCGCTTTTCGCGCTTCTTCTTCCCATCTTTTTACGATACCAAGCTCGTAAAGCCGATACCAGAATATTTGTTTATCTTCACACATTAATAAAATAGCAAATTCTTCATCTGTAATACGTAAATATCTTTTAGGAGTATCTGCTGATTTCTTGCCGGATTTGTACTCATTAACCCAATACAGGCCATTTTCAACAGCGTACAACGGAGCGCCTTTGTAATCACTTAAATGTAAATCTGCAAACATTTTAAATTGAGGGTAATGCTTCAATATCTTATCATGGCAGCACCCTCCGCAACAGTGCCTCCAGTAACTGCCGCTTTTTTCATAAATATCGGCGGTTATACCAAAATCCTGGTGTCCGTTTTTACATTCATCGTTAAGCCTGATTTTTACGACGATTTTCTCTTTCCCATCAGGTGATATTTTTATTACTGAATAGCGAATGTCATTTGTTTCTTCCATATCTTTGCCCCGTGTACGGCGGGGACTTGATGTTTCCCGTACATACTAACTAACATAGTTTAATCCGGAGCCTTTCCTTAAAATTGGGCTCCGGATTTTTTTTAAGCCGCTTGTTTTATCTGACAGTTTTATATATAGCCTTCAGAAACTCCTCCGGCGCCGCAAAAGCTATCGATTACTATAAGTTTTATTGGACTACTCATTTCTTCTTTTATATTTTTTCGTATTCAGATAATGCCAGGAGGCTAACATGCTCTTCACAGTCGCAGCACCAGTTGTTGCCACTGTCTTCAAGGCCTGCGAAATCACTGTGTCTGTTATTCTTATTCACAAATACCCATGCCAGGGTCTGAACGTTACGCGAACCGCAATCTTCGCATACTAAAATGTCATCTTTCTTTTCCATAATTTTTTATACAGTTGCTTTTTTACGTTTCTAATGCAACGCACTGAGAAGCCGATCGCACGGCTGTAGAGGTTGCTAGGGCTGACGCTACCGCTGAGGAAGCCCAAGTAGTAACCGTAGACTCCGTTAGGCGAGTACGACCAATAGTACCCGTTGGAGCCTACGTTGTACAACGCGCCATTGGTAGCGTTACGATAGCCCGCAGCGGGGAATTCTACCTTAAAGCCGTCGGGAAAGGTGAATATGGCTGCCTTTTTATAATCGTCAAAGCTGTATTCGGTGTCTTCGACAAGTTGTTCGAACTCTTCACGCGTCGGCAAACGATATCCCTTCGGACAAGCTCCTATCGCTTCTTGCTGCGTGTAATAACCTGAGAGAAGCTTGCTGTCCTTCCAGATGTTTTTAGTTGTTGTTTTCATTTTTACGTTTTTTTCTTGATATTTTCTTTTTACCGGCATAAGGTTTAACCGCTTTTTCCACATAAGAGGATTTTAAGCCTCTGTTTCGCCTGTCTTCTATTATTTCATCTGTTGACTTGGTTTCTATACAATGCCTTATTTTACCATATCCATTTGAGGCTGAAGCAACTGCCATAGCCATAGCAGCACGCAAGAATAATCCTTTACTCATGTTTGTAAAACGCTAATATCTAGTAAGTTAACCTTAAATTCTCTTTCTTTAATTTTTATTCGCTTGTTCCACAAATTGTTGCATCAATCTCATAGCCATCCAAATTATCGGAGCCATATTCAATAGCTGAAATAAATTCAGAGCTAAATTCATCTATGATTTTGTCAACATTTCCATTAGTTATTTCATCTCTTTCCGGGCTGTCTATGTCCAGCCTTACCGTTACATACACTGTTCTTCTTGCCATATTTATCGTTTTTAATAAGTTAATCTTAAATTCTCTTTCTTTAACCCACGGCAGATATAGTATTTCTTCAGATTTTGCAACTCACAGAAAGGCAGGTCTTTGGCCAGTTCGATTTTCCGGCCGTCTTCCAGAATGTGAAGAAGCCGTCCTGTTGTTGGTTTTTGCGTTGATGTATTCATAGGTTTATCTGATCTTTATTTGTTATTTCCCTGAATAAAAATGGCAGAATCTCCCAGATATTTATTATTTCATTTCTTTGTCCGTCATTTGCGAGAGGTTTATACCGGACTTCACAGATATGTCCGTTTAAATCATACCCTATGATTTCGTTATTGCTTGACCAAAACAAATCAGATTGATCCATGTAGGCTTTTAATAAATCTTCCATAATTAATTTCTGTTAGTTATTGATAACCCGGTATTCCCACCATCCGTAGAATTCTTTACCATCAATGCTTTCACATAATTCTCCACTGGTATAGCATTCTTTTCTCATCCCTGCAATATGATATATTGCCTGATTTTCCAGCTCCCATCTTTCATCTTCGGTCAGATTTTCAACCTCATCGGTATACTCGAACCAGAACTCTATTTCAATCTTTTTCTTAAATGTCTTTTTCATCGTATTCTTCAATTAATTGTTTTGCAATCTCTTCTTCGTCAAAATCTCCCAGCCAGGCAAGAGCTTTCCACATACTATCACAGTCGTATGGAGAAACAGGGTCATCCAGGTTTGGTTGAGCGAATATAAATTCAAAGAGGATTCCGAGATATGTCTGATATTTTTCATTTTTTTCGCGCTTACATTCACGATATTCTTCTTTAAACCCTTGGAGATTGTTCGGGGTAAAGCTGATAAATCCGTCATAACTGGAGTGGTTCTCCCGCAAATGGTTTTCAAAAGACTTTTTCTCTTCGCCAAAACAGAACAATTCTATTTCTTCCAGTTGCTCATCGGTTAAGGCAATCTTTATGTAGATTTCATCGGTACTGTAATTGTAGGATGTTGGACTCCAAAGGTGGTCGAAATCGATTTCTTCAACCCATTTGTAGAAAATATTGTAATAAACATCATCTACAAGTTGTTTAGAAATGTTTTCATGTGTCTTCTGCCAGTCCACCCGACCGCATATCTTTTCGTAAAAATCACGATCCAGTTCTCGTTCGCATAGCTGGGTGTACAGCTCCGGATGATCATTCGTAAAATTCGTCAACTCATCCAGCTCGCTGAACAGTTCGTATCCGTAAAACCCTGAAAAATACGGGGCTTTTATAATATGTTCCTGCATAATTTTTATTGATTATTTAAGTTTTCCCTTTATTTCAGATTGTATATCAAAATTTGCTTTCAATTCTTCCGAAACAGGGTATTGTAATTCTGCAATAAAATCCATTTTGGGGTTGTATGGCGCTGTTGTTGACCAGGTATTCCCTTCTTTAATTATGTTGCCTTTATCATCTATAAGTACACATAAACCATTATAAGAATGCAGTGTCTGGTTTGATGGTATTTGACTGGCAATTTCTTGATTGATTAGTTTTGAATATTTGTTGAAAATTTTATCAATCTCTCTTTGAGCTTCTTTGATAGCTTTTTTCTTTAACTTGTTTAATTGTCCAATCTTCATATTCGCTATTATTTACTGCTTCGTTTATGAATGAATAGAGGCGCATGGTGTCCAAAGTTGTACACTTGCGCCTCTTTAACGAATTTTAATATTA
>JAISDJ010000257.1 GCA_031264865.1 Tannerellaceae bacterium
CGGTACACCTGTTAATCCGTTAATTTATTTGGAAAATGTTATTAAAAATATTGATCCTATGGGCGCCGGGATGGTGCTTTTCGGATTGGTTTGTTTTTTTATTTTGATGTGCGTTATGAAAGTGAACCGGTGGTTGGCTGTTGCCGGCGCTATTGCTTATGCGTTTGCTTCTTATAATTTAATTATTATTGTAGCCGGTCATATTTCTAAAGCATACACAATCGCTTATATGCCGTTGACTATTGCGGGTATGATTCTTCTCTTCCGAAAAAATTATTTGTGGGGATCTGTTTTATTTATTTTGAGTATTGCGATCTCTCTTTTGGAAGGGCATCCTCAAATTACTTACTATTTAGCTCTGTTCTGTCTGTTTATTTATTTAGGGTTTGCCTGTCGGGAAATTCTTGAAAAGAAATATAAGGATTTATTAAAGATAACAGGGATAATGGCTATATGTGTTGTTATAGCCATATTGCCTAACCTTTCGAATCTTTATACAAATATTGAAATGAGTAAAACGAGCCTTCGTGGACCAACAGAATTAACAATGGCGTCTTCAGTAGATGGAAAGGAGAAACCTTCTTCCGGGTTAGACAAGGATTATGCCTTCGACTGGAGCTATGGAGTAAAAGAGTTATTGACGTTATTAATTCCTAATACATATGGAGGTGAATCCGGCGCCTTTTTGGATAGTTCTTCCGAGTTATATAAAGAATACAAGAAAAACGGGATGCAAACCGCCGGAGATAAAATACAGGCGCCAACGTATTGGGGCGACAAAATGTTTACTTCCGGCCCGGTTTATTTCGGGGCGCTGATTTGCTTTCTGTTTATTTTAGGCATGTTTGTGATACGAAACCCCATTAAATGGTGGATATTAGCCGGTACTGTATTCTTTATACTTTTATCATTAGGCCGTAATTTTGATTTATTTAATGATTTTATATTTCATACATTGCCCGGATATAATAAATTCCGGACTGTTGAGATGGCTTTGGTAATTCCCGGGCTTGCTTTTCCCATAGTTGCTATTTGGGGATTAAATACCTTATTCAAAGAAAAGGTAGAAGAATCTGTTTTAAGGAAAGGATTTCTGTGGGCTTTAGGCATTACGGGAGGTATTTGTTTACTGATGTGGATTATGCCATCCCTGTTCCTTAATTTCCAATCTTCTTATGATGCACAATTCCAAAGTCAGGTACCGGCATGGTATTATCCGGCACTGTTAACGGATCGTGCAACCTTAGCCTCGGAAGACGCCTTGCGTTCCTTAGTGTTTATCTTATTGGGAGCCGGATTATTAGTTTGGTTCCAGAAAGCAAGAGACAAACAAAAGGCGGCGACTTATGTCAGCATAGGGATGATTTTATTGATCCTGGTTGACTTGTGGAATGTGGACAAACGGTATTTAAACGACAACAACTTTTCAAAAGCCACGTTAGCCGAGAGTTTTAAAGCTACGGCAGCGGATAATGCCGTTTTGGAAGATAAAGATCCCTCCTATCGAGTATTGAATCTTTTGAATAGTCCGTTCATGGAAACATATACTTCCTATTTCCATAAGTCTATTGGCGGTTATCATGCAGCCAAACTCAGGAGGTACCAGGAACTAATTGAACATCGTCTCACAAAAGAAATTTCAGTCATTGTCAATTCATTCCAAAATGCCCGTAGTGAAGAAGATTTAATGAGTGCTTTCTCTCAAATTCCTTCACTAAATATGCTTAACACACGATATATTATCTATAACCCGGAACATCCGCCTATCCGAAATCAGGTTGCTTTTGGAAATGCCTGGTTTGTACATCAGGTTGATATAGTTGAGAATGCAGATGCTGAAATTGCGGCATTAGATACGATCAATCCCTTGGAAGTTGCCGTTGTGGATAAACGTTTTGCAGACGAGCTAAAAGGATTTACTCCTGTGATAGATTCTACTGCTACTATCACATTAGATAGTTATTATCCTAATAAATTAACGTATACAAGTAAAACTTCCTCCGAGCAGCTTGCTGTATTTTCGGAAATTTATTATCAACCGGGATGGAAAACATTTATTGACGGAAAACCGGCAGAGCATTTCCGTGCCGACTGGACTCTCCGCGCCATGTTAGTTCCTGCAGGTACACATCAAATCGTATTCGAATTCCATCCGGATACATTCTATACTACTGCTGTTATAAGCCGTTTCAGCGGACTCTTTATTTTGCTCTTGCTTATTGGGGCTATCGGATATTCCGTTTGGCAGGCGAGGGGCCGGCTTCCTTTATAAAATGAACTTGCAGTGATATTGTAAAAAAAGCCATGATGATGTCTTCAGTAAACCATTATAGTGGTTTGGGAAAAGCATTATAGTGTTTTGTTGAAGACACTATGATGGTTTGCCGGAGACATTATAATGGTTTTTTTCTTTTGCAATATTTTCAGGCTGAAAGCTGAAAGAAGAGGTAAAAAAATACTTGTATGGGGGTAATCTATCCTAACTCTTCTGCAAAGGATAAAAGTGTTTTGGCGAAGTGTTCCCAGGTGAGGAGGGTTTTTTCTTTTTGGATGTTTGAGATAAATAGATGTTTATCTTTGTGGAAGAATCGTTGGATGGTTTCGGCAATGGATGTTGCGTTTATTTCCGGGATCATGAGTCCTACGCCGGGTTTTTCGATGCTTTCTTTCAAGCCTCCGGTATTTGTTGCTATCAAGGGGAGTTCAAAATGATAGGCTATGGAGGTTATGCCGCTTTGTGTGGCCGAACGGTAGGGGAGCACACAAACGTCGGCCGCCGAAAAGAATAAGGGGACTTCGTTGTCACTGATATACCGGTTAAATACCTTTATCCGTTCGGGGTGGTTCGCCTTTTTTATCTGTTCGTCATATTTATCAAAACTGCCATAGGGTTCTCCCGCTATGATGAGTTGATAGCTATCGTCCAACAGGCTTACGGCATCAATCAATAAATCCAATCCTTTGTAATCACGTATCAGGCCGAAAAACAGGATTGTTTTTTTATTGGCGTCTGTTTCTAAGGCTTCTCTGGCTTTTGTAGTTTCTATTTTACTTCCAAAATGATTGTATAAGGGATGAGGTTTAAGAATCGATTTGGCTTTTGGGTGTAATGATAATAAATCATTCCGTACAGTCTCGCTCATGGCTATGAAACCATCGTTTTGTTTCAAGAACCAAGTAGTTAAGGCTTTATCAAAGAATTTTTGTTCGTGAGGGATTACATTATCTAAAATAGTAATCGTTTTTGTTCCGTTTTTTCTGACGCTGTTTGCAACAGTACCCAAAGATGGAGCGAAGTATGACATCCAATATTTCATAAGTAAGAGACCGGGATTTTCTCTCTTTATTTGTTTAGCCGCACTCAAATAAGTAAAGGGATTTGCCGTATCAAGAATGGGTATGCTTTTGAGAGGGAGCGCATCGTCGCCGGCTGTTACATACTGTGTCTTGCCTGGGAAAAGAAAATTCGGATATTGCCTTTTGAACGTATATGGCATGACTTCATGTTCTCTTTTTAACACCTCATATAAGTTAGCATTAAACTGAGCAATTCCACCGCGAAACGGGTAAAAAGTAGATAACATTGCAATTTTCATATATCAATCTTTATCTAAATGTTTTGCAAAAGTAAGTAAGTTTAGGTAATATCCTTGTATGGTAAGATGAGCGATCTCTTCCGGTTTGTATTTGTTTCCAATCAGTATAGCTGGGATTCCGGCTTTTTCAGCAAATTGCATATCCGAAATACTATCCCCTGCCAGTATGCTTTTCGAAAAATCTATTCCGGGAAAATCTCGTTTAGCCTGCAAAGCCATCCCGATATTCGGTTTTCTATTTATACTGTTTTTGTTGGTATCCGGACAGAAATAGATCTTATCAATTCTACCACCTTTCGATGTAATTACACGAAGCATGAAGGTATGTATTTCGTCCAATTGCTTTAAAGTCATCAAACCCCTTCCAACTCCCCGTTGATTCGTTACAATAATCAAATAAGTAAATAAAGACGACAGTATCTTCAATGCTTCGAGCGAACCTTCTGTAAAAACAAATTCATCAACAGACTTTACATAATCTCCTTTACGTTGGATATTGATTACACCGTCTCTGTCTAAAAATAATGTATTATACGGTTTTATATTTTCCATCCTTAAAATCTTTCTGAGCCCGGATATAATCTTCAGGAATCCCGATATCAATAAAATATCCATCCGATAAGAAACCAGAGAGGATACCGGCCGATACCTTTGTTTCGAAGAAGCCTTTTTCCAAAGAAAATTTTTCAGGCAATATATCCAGTGCTTCTTTCTTTATCAAATAAGTTCCTCCATTAATCAAACCCAACTCGCAGTATTGTTTCTCAAGAAAACGGATAATACGGTGTGATATATCATCAACTTCTACCACGCCATACCGGTCGAACTTTTCCATTCGCTTCAGAGCCAAAGTTGCTATCGCATTTGTTTTTTGATGTAATTCCAACATTCCGGCATAATCCGTCCCTAAAAAAGTATCTCCATTAAGAATAAAGATATCAGACTCCTCGGCCTGGGACAAAGCATATTTAACTGCTCCTCCTGTCCCAAGCGGTTCCTTCTCTATTACAAAGGATATCTGCATTGAGAATGAAAGCGTGTCCAACCATTCCTCTATGACTTCATGTTTGTATCCTAACGATAAAATCAGATGATCAAAACCGGCTTTTTCTAACGTAGCAAGTAAATAATAAAGAAAAGGTTTTCCTGCCACGGGAGCCATACATTTGGGAACGTCAGACACAACACTTTGTAAACGGGTGCCCATCCCTCCGGCTAAAATGATAGCTTCCATATACTTATTTATTTGTAAAGATAGCGGCTTCCACTAATTCACAAACAATATGACCAATTGTTATATGCGCTTCCTGAATGCGAGGAGTATCTGTTGATGGTACATTGATCAGATAATCGGAAACAACTTTCATCTTTCCACCTGTTTCGCCGGTAAAGCCAACGGTCTTTATTCCTTTCTCTTTACAAATTTCAAAGGCTTTTACAATATTAGCCGAATTACCGGAAGTAGAAAGTCCCACCAATATATCTCCTTCTTTTCCTATACCCGCTATTAAACGGGCATATACAATATCAAACGAATAATCGTTCGCTACAGCCGTCATATAAGACGTATTGCAATGCAAAGCTTCTGAAGGCAATACGCCCCGGTCTATATAAAATCTTCCGGAAAATTCGGCAGCCAGATGTTGTGCATCAGCAGCGCTTCCCCCATTACCACAAAAGAAGACTTTTCCGCCTTTAGAAAAACAATCCACTATTGTGTCTACTACTTTCGAGATCGTATCCTGTAATTGTTCATCGGCAAGAATTCGTTGTATCGTATCCTGATGTTGTTCTAAACGTTGTTTTATTGTTGCTTTACTGTCCATGTTGTTAATCCTTTCTTTGAAAATTCAAACTGTTGTACGTCTCCTATTTCCAGTTTTATTAACGCTTCAGTCACTTTGTAACATGTATTTCCGGGACAATAGAAAAACATAAATCCTCCTCCTCCCGCGCCGGATATCTTTCCTCCCAACGCTCCATTGGAAGTAGCTGTTTCATAGATATGATCAATAAATTCATTAGAAATATGTTTGGCCATTTTCTTTTTATTTGTCCAGCTTACGTTAAGCGCTTTACCCAGTTCCCAAAGTTCCTCACGCAAAAGACAATTCTTCATACGAAAAGCTTCTTCTTTTACTTTGTGCATGGCTTCTAACGATTCATTCTTCTTTTTTACATTTTCTACCTGCTCTTCGATAATATGCCCTGAAATACGTCGTTGCTTTGTGTAAAAAAGAATGGTATTCATCGCCCACTCCTGTAAAATATCATAACTAATCCGGAGTGGATTAACGATCACCTTATCATCTTCCAGAAATTCCATAAAATTCACACCTCCGAATGTAGCGGCATACTGGTCTTGTTTACCTCCTGCCATTTGTAAGTCGAGCCGTTCTATTTCGTAGGCATAATGAGCAATATCATATTTTCCGAGAGGAAGTTTCAACCATTCCGTATAGGCTCCTAAAATAGCTACCACCAAGGTAGATGAGGTACCAAGCCCCGAGCCGGAAGGGACGTCCATCGAGGTTGTCAATTCCAAAGAAAGAGGTTGTCCGTTATTGTATTTCGAGACAATTGAATTATAAATACCCCGTTGAAGAAGCAAATGCCCATCGAGCGGTAGTTGACTTACCGCATCAAACTCTTCAACAATATTTTCATTGACATGTACAAAACGCACTTTTCCATTCGTAAGAGGACGGATCGTAGCATGTGCGTATAAGTTAATTGTTACATTTAAAATGGCCCCGCCATATATATCGGAATAAGGAGAAACATCCGTCCCTCCTCCCGCAATACCTAATCTAAAAGGGGCTTTACTTCTGTATAGCATATGCTTATTTATTTTTATTTTCGTGATACTCCTCTTCCGTATTAACTTCCCATATGACAGATTTATCATTCTTATTAGCAAGAATACAATCTATCGCTGTCATAGCTGTTAACATAGAATGATCCATATTATTGTATCTGTGCTGTCCATTTCTTCCAATGCAGTATAAGTTTTCGATTCCTGATAAAAAGGCTATTACCTTCTCTAATTGGTAATAACTCCCATAATAAGATGGATAAGCTTTTTTTACTTTTAATTGTACCGAATCGCAGATATCCGAACGTTCTACTATTTCAATCATTATTAATTCATCAATAGCCATCTGTATAAATTTATCCGATGACATATTCCACATCTCATCTCCTTCCGTACAGAAGTACTCAAGTCCGATCCACATCTTATTTTCATAATCATCTACCATATAAGGAGACCAATTGTTAAATATTTGCAGACGGCCTATTCTAACATCTCTTTCCTGAATGTATATCCACGTATCAGATACCCGCTCTTGATATGTTTTGATTTTGGTTTTATTCTTTATCTTCAGCTTATTTACCAACAAGGCAACTGTAATAAAATCCCTATAAGGTAATTCCTTCGCAACTTTTCTCACCTCTTCAGGCACTTCAATTCCTTTTATTGCAGCTACTAAATCCTTTATAGGCATAGAAGAGAAAAGATAATTACAGGGCTTGGTTTGAGTTGTTCCATTTTCTGCTACTTCTACATTTATTACTTTATTATTTTCTACTCTTATACCCGTTACTTTACAATTCTTGTAGACATTACCTCCTTTTTCTTCAATGTCCGAAGCTACGGTTTCCCATAATTGGCCTGATCCTAATTTAGGATAGATAAACCGTTCAATAAGCGATGTTTCCGCATGTTTTTGTTCTATTGTCTGTTTGGAAGATACGATTTTTTTAAAGATATGAGTAATCACGCCTGATAAGGAAAATCCTTTCACACGTTGAGCCCCCCAATCTGCTCCTAATTTGGAAGGATGCACTCCCCAGACTTTCTCTGTATAATCTTCAAAAAACAGTTTATACAGAGATCTCCCAAAACGATTGATGTAAAAATCCTCCAATGAATTTTCTTTTCTTTTGAAAATAACAGACCACATATATCCAAATCCGGCTTTCATTGTACGGATAAACCCCATGTTGTGGAAAGTTTCAAACTTTAAAGAAATCGGATATTCAAAGAAGTTTCTTAAATAAAAAATTCTTGACATGCGTTGCCGGATAAGCATCACACGGTTTGTAGTCTCCGGGTCGGGGCCTTTTTCTACTAATTCTTTATCTGTAGGAATAAGTAAATCATCTTTCGACGCTTTTCCCTGAATAGGCATCACTTGTTGCCACCATTGCATAACCGTATCATTTTTAGAAAAAAAACGATGCCCTCCAATATCTATTCTGTTTCCGTTATGTTCTACAGTTTTGGATATTCCCCCAATATCATTTGATTCTTCAAATACTACAGGATGGATATCGCTTCTTTTCAACAATTCGTAGGCTGCAGTTAAACCTGCCGGTCCTGCTCCTACAATGATTGCCTGCTTTTTTGTCTGTATCATGTTATCTGAAAAGAGCGTTACTTCTTATAGAGCATGCTTATTTATCTTTTATTATTGAATAGTTAATTAACCCAATCTTGTTCAGAAAGTAGCAAAAAGATACTTTCAAAACGCCCAACCCATAGATTGTACTGTTCTTTAGGTTAATGGAAGAAGCTTCTTTAAAATATTTTGTAGGGCATGTTATTTCTGCTATTTCATATCCTTGATTTGTTATTTGCGCTATTATCTCATTATCAAAAACAAAATTGTCGGAACATTTATTGAAAGGTATATTTTTCAATACGTTGGCAGAGAAAGCTCTGTAGCCTGTATGATACTCGGCTAGTTTATTACCCATCAATAAGTTTTGAATAAAGGTGAGCCCCCTGTTTGCTATGTATTTATAAACAGGCATACCTCCCCTTAAAGCTCCTTTTCCCAGTATACGAGAGCCAAATACTACTTCGTATACCCCATTTGCTATTAAATAAATCATTGAATGTAGAAGCAATGGGGTATATTGGTAATCAGGATGAAGCATTACCACAATATCCGAGCCTATCTCGAGCGCTTTATTATAACAGGTTTTTTGGTTCCCTCCATACCCTTTGTTTTCATCATGCCTGATAATATATTCGATACCTAATTGTTTAGCCACATCAAGTGTATTATCTCTGCTATGGTCATCTACAAGAATGACATTATCAACAATATCAAATGGAATTTCACTGTATGTTTGTTCTAATGTTTGTTCAGCATTATATGCTGGTAAAACAACTGTTATAACTTTATCTTTTATCATATAATAATCTTATCTGAATTTTTCTATTGCTTTCTCCCTCTCAAACTTTAACAGATAGGTATCGGGATTAGGCAGATGCATTACTATCGGGAATAATTCAGGATTGTTTTGTATAGCCGGATATAGATATCTGGCTGTAGAACTATAACCTAATTGTTCAAATACTACATAATCTGTTTTTGAATCTATCAATCCTTTAATTAATGCTTTATCGTCTTCCGTCCATAAATAAGAAGAAACCGCTGTCTTGCCAAACATATAAAAAAGCATTGGTTTTCTGGAACAAACCACCGTATTTGCGGGCAGTTGTTTATGTACTTCTTCTGCTATTGTAAAATAATTTTGATAATTGGGTGGATAAGGTGTATTATTTTGTGCATGCAATTGTTCTAACTTTGGATAAGAGAAGAATACTACCACAAGCAATATCCAGGGAGAGAATTGTGTTGCACTGTTCATTTTCCTAACTCCTACTGATAAAACCGTATACAAACCTACCAACAAGCTGACTTCAAGAAATGGCAGCAGAGGAGTAATATAACGATTTTCACTTGGCGTACTGAACAATGAAATAACGCTAAATGTTGCAATTGTATAAAACAAAAATAAGTACTTGAACTTGCCGAACCTCCACATGCCAATCCCTATCAAAGCAAATAGAATGATAGCAATTCCCCATTCTCCTATTGTTGTTGCGGCATTATAGTCTACAGAGGCATATGGCAAGATAGAATTAGGGACGGCTTTTGTAACCAGCATTTTGAAAGTCTCAAAAAACCGGGCGAGTAGCTCTCCCAAACTTAGTGTTCCTTCTTCCGGACGCCACGGATTAGACATGGCAATCATACTCACATAACGGCTTTGGCCTACGTCTGCGATCTTATTTCTAAGCATCCATGGAAGTAAGCAAATAATAAAACCTCCGGCAAAGGCAAGCAGTTGTTTCCAACGCTTTGTAAATAAAAAGTATCCAATAACTGCGGCAGCCAAGGCTATACCTTGTGTACGAATATGGTATGCATAAGCAACCGTTACGATAGCCGAATAGAAATAAGGATCTTTCCAGAATGGCTTTTCCTCATTCATTTTAGATAGAAGCCATAGAGATAACGCTGTAAAAAACATGAAAGACATTTCGCTCATCATCATTGTCGCAAAATGTAATACCTGGTAATTCAATAAGATAATGGCGGATGCGACGAAGGCCATTGAGTCCGGCAATTTATTTTTCCTGATAAAGAAAAAGAACAAAAAGGCAGACGCCAACAAAAAGAGCCCGTTTAAAACCTTCTGGGGGATAATACTATCTGTAACGATTCTTATTACAGACATCAATAAAGGATATCCCGGCGGAAATATATTAGAAGGATTATGAGCTTCATTCGTAATATCCGAATATCCATGTCCACCGGCAATAGAGGTTGCCAACACATAATATTCGGCATTATCTCCATTCAAATCCAACTTCTTATTGAAAATATACGTGAATGTGATAAGGAAAACGACGATTAATCCAATTATATAGTAAAATATACGTGAATTTTTCGTTAATTGATTTTCTTTCATGTTTTTTATCGCGTTTTTGATCAATACCGATAATGATCTGCTTTGTATGGACCGTCTACAGAGACGCCGATATAATCTGCCTGTTCCGGTGTTAATTGAGTAAGCTTAACGCCGATTCTTTCCAGGTGCAGGCGGGCAACTTCTTCATCCAATCGTTTGGGAAGACGATAAACACCTGCTTCATAATCCGTTTCCCATAAGTCTATTTGTGCTAATACCTGATTGGTAAATGAGTTACTCATTACAAATGACGGGTGTCCGGTGGCACATCCCAAATTCACTAAACGGCCTTCTGCCAACAAGAAAATACTATTTCCATCCGGGAATGTATATTTATCTACCTGTGGTTTGATATTCGTATGCTTTATGTTAGGATAGTTTACTAATTTGTTAACCTGAATTTCATTGTCGAAATGTCCGATATTACAAACAATCGCCTGATCCAACATTTGGGTTAAATGTTCAATAGTGATAATATCTCTATTACCGGTAGTGGTAACAAAAATATTTCCTTCTTTTACGGCTTCTTCCATTGTCGTTACTTCAAAGCCTTCCATCGCTGCCTGTAAAGCACAAATAGGATCGATTTCAGTTACAAGCACACGAGCGCCGTAGGAACGCATTGAATGAGAGCACCCTTTACCTACATCGCCATAACCGGCCACTACTACAACCTTTCCGGCAATCATTACATCAGTAGCCCTTTTAATTCCGTCGGCCAAAGATTCACGACAGCCATACAAATTATCAAACTTGGATTTCGTTACCGAGTCATTCACATTAATAGCCGGTACTAATAGCTCGCCTTTTTCCATCATTTGGTATAAACGGTGCACTCCCGTGGTTGTTTCTTCCGATACGCCTTTCATTTCAGCTACCGTAGCATGCCAGCGTTGGTTATTTTCCTCTAAAATACGGCGAATTGTATCTAATATAACCTGCTCTTCGTGGTTGCTACCCTTCCGGTTGATTGTTTCGGCGTCATTCTCAGCTTTATATCCCATATGTATCAAAAGAGAAGCGTCGCCACCGTCATCTACAATCATATGAGGCCCTTTTCCTCCGGGAAAACGGAGCGCCATATCCGTACACCACCAATATTCTTCGAGCGTTTCTCCTTTCCAGGCAAAAACCGGTACGCCTGTTGCAGCAATAGCGGCAGCAGCATGGTCTTGTGTAGAGAAGATATTACAACTCGCCCAGCGGACATCTGCTCCTAACTCAACTAATGTTTCAATTAACACTGCCGTCTGAATAGTCATATGCAATGAGCCGGTAATACGGGCGCCTTTCAAAGGTTTTTGTCCTTTATACTTTTTACGTATGGCCATAAGTCCCGGCATTTCGTGTTCAGCTATTTCGATTTCTTTTCTTCCGAATTCAGCTAAACCTGTGTCTGCCACTTTATAAGGCAGATTAGTTGGAAATAATTCTGACATAATAATTTTTATCTGTTTACAATAACAAAGGTATATAAAATCTTGCTTATTGGGGATATTATTAACAATTTATCAAGGCGACTATATAACGAACTTAGTATTCGTTTTTCCAATTCATTACTTTCTTTGTTATCAAATTTTGAGAAATTGAGGAAAATTCCGGCCTGTTTCGAATGTTTATGTGAAGATATTGGTTCGTTTCGAATATTTCAAGTGAAACTTTAGCGAAAACATAAAGACAGATGCAGAAAAAGGTAGTAATGTTTTGGAAAAAAGGTCTAAACGTTTCAGGAAAGAGATTTAATAAAAATTTTAAAGGCTGAAATCAACCGGAAAAAACAGATCTAAAATCTTCGATTTATCACTGAATCAACTGTTTTTACTAATCATTTTTAATTTCAAATAGATTGAATAATAAATATAATATCATTATTTTGTTCGAATAGGTATAATATTTACGTTAATTTGATTCTAACCTAAATAAATTTATTTCATTTAGTCAAAACAGAACCATGAAATGCAGCGCGTTTTTTGGAACGGCCATTAAACCAGGTCCAAATAAAGCAAAATAAGAAGGGGATAAAATAACGAAATGTCAAAATAACAAAATGCTATTTCTGTGATATTCTATTTGTACAGTCCTTTTGCATGAACTTTGAAAGATTTTGAATGAATAATGAAAGTTTTTTCAACCGGATTGTTTTATGTTTGTAATGCTTAATTTATTCAATCATATCATGAAATTTACATCTGGCTTTCTGATCAGTTTATCTGTTCTTGTTTGTTCGTGTGGTAATTCCGGCTCTTTTTATGAACCGGCAGTAAAAAGTAATTTACGCGCTCCGGCATATCCGTTGATCACGATCGACCCATATACAAGCGCCTGGTCGTTTACCGACTGTCTGAATGAAGATGTGGTACGCCACTGGACAGGCGCAAAATTCCCTCTATTGGGAGTGCTTCGGGTAGACGGTGTTGCTTATCGTTTCATGGGGGTCAATGACGAATCGACAACGGGCAAAACAGTTAATACGCCGGCGGTACAAACATCGGTAAGCGTCTTGCCGACTCAAACGTTCTATACCTTTACATGTGGGGCGGTAGAACTGGATGTGATCTTCACTTCTCCTCTGTTGTTGGACGAACTTGATTTAGTTTCTACGCCTGTCAACTATATATCTTACCGGGTAAAACCCAAAGACGGGAAAGAGCATGCCGTACAGATTTACATAGAAGCAACTCCTGATTGGGCAATCAATTCCCCCGGACAGGAGGTAGAGGCGTCTCTTCATTTAGACGACGCTTCATTGATATACGCCAAGACCGGTACAACCGAACAACCAATCTTACAAAAGAAGGGAGATAATGTCCGGATAGACTGGGGTTATTTTTACTTAGTCTCGGAAAAGAAAGAGAACAAAACGATTACGATTGGCAACGATGATAACATGAAACTGACCTATTGTGAAGATTTGGGAAAGATTTCTTCTTCGGCCAATGGATTCGTTATGTTGGGATATGATGATATCTATTCTATACAATATTTCCAAGAAAACCGTCCGGCTTATTGGACACATGACGGGAAGATGGATATTAAACAGGCTTTCGAACGGGCAATCGATATTTATCAATCGGTCATGCAAAAATGTGCGGCTTTCGACGAACGTATGATGAACGATGCCGAAAAAAGTGGGGGGAAGGAATATGCGGAACTCTGCGCATTGGCATACCGGCAAGCAGTCTCCGCCCATAAACTGATAGAAGATAAAGAGGGCAACTTGCTGTTCCTGTCTAAAGAAAATTTCAGCAATGGTTCTATCGGAACGGTAGATATTACCTATCCTTCCTCTCCTTTGTTCCTGCTCTATAATCCCGATTTGTTGAAAGGAATGCTTACGCCTATTTTTTATTATAGCGAAAGCGGTCAATGGAACAAACCATTCCCTTCTCATGATATAGGTACCTATCCGATAGCGAACGGGCAAACCTATGGTGACGATATGCCGATAGAAGAATCGGGCAATATGCTGATCCTTACAACAGCCATTGCCGTGGTGGAAGGAAACGCGGCGTATGCCAGGAAACACTGGCCGGTACTCACTACCTGGGCGAATTACCTCTTGAAAGAAGGATTCGACCCTGCTAACCAATTATGTACCGACGATTTTGCCGGGCATCTGGCGCATAATGCCAATCTCTCCATAAAAGCAATTATGGGAATCGCCGGTTATGGAAAGTTGGCGGAACTGTCAGGCGATAAGGAAACGGCAGACAAATATATCGGGGAAGCGAAGAAAATGGCCCTTTCCTGGGAACAAATGGCAAATGATAAAGACCATTACCGCCTTACATTTGATCAGCCGGGAACATGGAGCCAGAAATACAACCTGGTATGGGATAAATTACTTGGCTTGAATGTCTTCTCTCCGGAAGTGGCTCAAAAAGAGATAGCCTGGTATCTTACCAAACAAAATAAATACGGACTACCGTTAGACAGCAGGAAAGACTATACCAAAACAGACTGGATTGTCTGGAGCGCCTGTCTGGCGGATGATATCAATGACTTCCGTGAAATCATCTCCCCCGTACATACCTACGCCAATGAAACGGTTTCCCGTATTCCGTTAAGCGACTGGCATGATACAAAAGACAGCCATTCGTTGAACTTCCGTGCCCGGTCGGTAGTTGGCGGCTATTTTATGAAGATGCTGGAAGATAAAATGCTGAAGTAACTCTAATCATTATAAATAAAATAAGTATCATGAAAAAAGTAACAATTGTATGCTGTGCCTTGCTAATGGCCTTTGGCATGCAGGCACAATGGAAACCTGCCGGAGATAAAATCAAAACAGATTGGGCGGAAAAAGTAGATCCGAATCATGTATTACCGGAATATCCACGTCCGCTGATAGAACGTAGCGACTGGGTAAACCTGAATGGCCTGTGGGATTATGCCATTGCCTCCAGTGGAGCAGCCGAACCTTCGGCTTTCGATGGCAAGATATTGGTTCCTTTTGCTATCGAATCATCGCTTTCCGGTGTGATGAAGGAAGTAGGCGACGCCAATGAACTTTGGTATAAACGTGAGTTCACTGTTCCTTCCGGTTGGAAAGGAAAGAATGTAATATTGAACTTTGGCGCAGTAGACTGGAAAGCAGACGTATTTATCAACGATGTCCTGATAGGTTCACATCAAGGAGGATATACGCCTTTCTCTTTTGATATCACACCTTTCCTTGCCGGAAAGACAAATACAGTAACTGTTCGTGTTTGGGATCCGACAAACAAAGGATATCAACCTCGTGGTAAACAAGTAAACAAGCCGGAAGGAATCTGGTACACGCCGGTTACCGGTATCTGGCAAACCGTATGGATAGAACCGGTGGCAGCCAACCATATCACGGCGATTAAGTCTATTCCTTGCATCGACAGCGGGTCGCTGAATGTAACAGTTTCCACTTCGCAAGGCTGTGCAACAGATATTGTAGAAGTAAAGCTATTAGATAAAGGACAGATGGTTGCTTCCGCCAAAGGGCTGCAAGGAAAGGAACTTCGCCTGGCGGTTAAGAATCCTACGCTGTGGGATACTCAAAATCCATACTTGTACGATATGAAAGTTTCGATATCTTCCAATGGTAAAGTGACAGACGAAGTAAAATCGTACGCCGCTTTCCGCAAGATCTCGACCAAACGTGATGCCAATGGCTTGATGCGTATGCAACTGAACAACAAAGACCTTTTCCACTACGGCCCGCTTGATCAGGGATGGTGGCCGGATGGATTATATACCGCTCCAACAGATGAAGCTCTGCATTATGATATCAAGAAGACAAAAGACTGGGGTTTCAATATGATCCGTAAACACGTAAAGGTAGAGCCTGCCCGTTGGTATTACCATTGTGATAAAGAAGGTATATTGGTTTGGCAGGATATGCCGAGCGGCGATATGGGCAATAGTTGGGCTGCACATATATATAATGGTGGGACAGATAAGAAACGTTCTGCCGAATCCATTGCCAATTATTATCGGGAGTGGAAAGAAATCATGGACGCATGTATCTCCAATCCTTCAGTTGTTGTTTGGGTGCCCTTCAATGAAGCCTGGGGACAGTTCGATACGGAAAAGGTAGTTGAATGGACAGCTGCTTACGACCCTTCTCGTTTGGTGAATCCCGCCAGCGGAGGAAATCATCGTCCCTGCGGCGACATCCTCGATTTGCATAATTATCCTGGGCCGGCAATGTACCTGTTCGATGCCGCGCGAGTAAATGTATTAGGCGAATACGGAGGTATCGGCTTGCCGCTGGAAGAACATCTTTGGTGGCAAAAACGTAATTGGGGATACGTCCAGTTTAAGAGCGTAGATGAGGTAACTGCCGAATACGTGAAATATGCCAAAGAACTTAAAGAACTGGTGAGGCGTGGCTTCTCGGCAGCCGTTTATACGCAAACAACCGATGTGGAAGGCGAAGTAAACGGGCTAATGACATACGATCGTAAGGAGATAAAGATTAAGGAAGCCGATGTGTACAAAGCCAATCGGGAAGTAATAAATGAACTATCCAAATAGTATGAAGCGGTTGTTGATAACCCTGCTAACTTGTATAACCCTGGCGCTTTCTTCGTGTACGGAAAAGCAAGATGGAGGAATAACGATTGTAGAAAGATTGGCTACAGAAGTATCGAACGATTATTATGTAGCCAATCGGGCGCCACTGCAACCGGCTCAGTTTATAAAGCTACCGGTAGGTAGTATTGAACCGGGAGGTTGGATTCGTCGGCAATTAGAGTTACAGAAAGATGGTCTGAATGGCCATTTGGGCGAAATAAGCGCCTGGCTTCAGAAGGGAGATAATGCCTGGTTGAAGACGGGTGGGCAATGGGGTTGGGAAGAAGTCCCTTATTGGTTGAGGGGATACGGAAACCTGGCCTATCTGATGAAAGACGAATCCATGCTTAAAGAGACGTCATTCTGGATTGAACATATACTAAATAGCCAACGTCCGGATGGCAACTTCGGCCCTATGCAGTTGAATGACGGCAAACAAGACTTTTGGCCGAACATGATTGTACTATGGATTATGCAATCCTACTATGAATATGCACATGACGACAGGGTGATTGACTTTATGACAAAGTATTCCCACTATCTATTAACTGTACCCGACGAAGATTTCCTCTATAGCTATTGGGAAAACAGTCGGGGAGGAGATAACCTCTGGTCTACCGCCTGGCTTTACAACCGGACAGGAGATAACCGCTTGCTGGAACTGGGAGAAAAGATACACCGTAATACGGCAGATTGGACAAAGTCTACCCAATTACCCAACTGGCACAATGTGAATATTGCTCAATGCTTCCGCGAACCGGCTACTTATTTCCTCTTTACAAGAGACTCTGCCATGCTGGGAGCTACTTATAATGTGCAAAGCCTGATACGCAGGGCCTTCGGACAAGCGCCCGGCGGTATGTTCGGGGCCGACGAAAATGCCCGCATCGGCTTCTTCGATCCCCGGCAGGGAACCGAAACCTGTGGTTTTGTAGAACAAATGGCGTCAGACGAAATCATGTTGCTGATTACCGGCGATCCGTATTGGGCTGAAAACCTGGAAGACGTTGCCTTCAATAGTTATCCTGCGTCTATGATGCCCGACTATAAAGCGTTGCGTTATATTACCAGCCCCAACCATGTGATAAGCGATACAAAGAACCATCATCCGGGTATCGATAACAGAGGACCCTTCCTGGCAATGAATCCCTTTAGCAGTCGTTGCTGTCAGCACAATCATGGTTTTGGCTGGCCTTATTACGCTGAGCATCTCATCCTGGCAACACCCGATAATGGTTTGGCGGCCGTATTATTCAACACCTGTCGGGCAACCGCCAAGGTAGGAGACGGCGCCGAAGTTACCTTGTACGAAGAGACAAATTATCCCTTCGAAGAAAGCGTCCGTTTTGCTGTCAGTACACCGAAACCAGTAACATTCCCGCTGTATCTCCGTATTCCTTCCTGGTGCAAACAAGCCTCTGTATATATTAATGAAGAGAAAGTGAATACAGTATTAACACCTGGAACTTATGTACGCATCGAGCGTGAGTGGAAAGAGGGAGATAAGCTATTGTTCAATGTCCCGATGGATATTTCTACCCGGACGTGGCAGGTCAATAAAAACAGTGTCAGTGTAGACTATGGCCCACTTACCTTGTCGCTGAAAATCGAAGAGGATTACAAACAATTGGATAGCCGCGAAACAGCTATTTGGGATTCGAAGTGGCAGGAAGGTGCCGACGCTTCCCAATGGCCGACCTACGAAATCCATCCGGCAAGCAACTGGAACTATGCATTGGCAAACAATATGGCAATAACAATCCAGCGAAAGCCCTGGCCGGAAGACAATTACCCATTCATATTAGACAATGTACCTATCGAGTTCAAAGCCAAAGGTCGCCTGATTCCCGGATGGGGTATCGACGAGTATGGTATTTGCAGTGTCTTACCCTACGAAAGTGTCCGAAAGGCAGCCTCTTTAGATGAAATAACGTTAGTCCCCATGGGAGCCGCCCGCCTACGAATTACCGCTTTCCCGACAACGGAAAAGTAAACAAAAACCTCCAAAGAATGCTTTTGGAGGTTTTTTTAATAAATCCCTCCTTTATACATGTCTTCGAAATTGGATTGAGTGACGGGTTGTTCGCCTTCGGGATGTAATTCATTTGCTGTTTTTATGTCGGCTATCGCCCCTTCTTTATCTCCTTTTAATTCTTTGGCTTTAGCTCGTTCACTGTATGCTTTGGCAAAGTCGGGTTTGAGTTCAATGACTTCATTGAAACATTGAATGGCATCATCTGGCTTCCCTGTATTAATCAGCAAAGCACCTAAAAACATAAAAGCGTCTGTATTAAACGGATTTAATTCTAATGCCTGATTATAATCGTCTGCGGATGCTGAAAAATTACCCAATTTTTCGTGTATTTGTCCTCTTAGCAGATAAGCAGATTCTTCATCGGGAACTAATTCAAGGGCCTTTTCTATATCAGACAATGCTTTTTCGGGTTGGTTGATCTCAAGTAAAATTTCGGAACGCAGTAAATAAGCATCTGTGAAATCGTTTTTGATCGTCATTGCTTTTGTTAAATCTTCTATGGCCTCTGTCAAATCATTTGTTATCATTTTAGCTTTTCCCAACAGAAACCAGGCAAGAGGATTATTCTCTTCCAATTCAATAACCTTCAGACAGTCTGCTATTGCCTCTTCTCCTTTCTTCATTAATAAAAGAATATTGGTGCGGGTGAGGTAAGGAGTTATATTTCCGGGTTCGAGATTTACCATATGATTGGCCACATCCAGCGCATCTTCGAGTTCATGACTATTGGTGTAAGCAACGACCAGGTAGTTCATCGTTTCGAAATCATCCTGAATATTAAGTGCTTCGGTAAAGCATTTGATAGCATACGAAAGCCGTCCCATTTGTTGAGCACGGATACCGTCGTATTTAAAAATATCGAAATTCTTTTTGTCGTTCCTAGAAATCGTATCAGATGCTTCCTCCACCTTAGGAGATGAAAACAACGATTTGAAAAAGTTTCCCATGGCTATGTTTATTTTATTAATGGGGCAAAAATAAAGAATTTAGGCCTAAATAATGCAGTAAGAGAAGAAGTTTAAAACTATAGTTACTTTATTTTGCTATTTTTGTCCTGTATTTATTGTAAAACAGGTATTAAGTAAATGAAGTCGAAGAAAGATAATCCGAAAAATCAATCGCTTTCCGGAGATACATTCTTAACTTTTTTGTTTCATAAAGCTCAACGAATAGATTGGCTCATCATAACAGGCATATGTTTGTTGGCCTATATCGTTTTGAAGATATGTTATCCCTACGCTGCCGTGATGGGGGATTCAGCCGCTTATGTGAAGAGTGCAATGGAAAACACGTTTATATATTTACGTCCTTTTGGTTATTCCTATTTACTACAGAGGATATATGCCGTTTCGCCGAGTATTCATGCGGTTTTTATCATTCAGTTGTTATTTTACTATATTTCAACGGCTTCATTTGCATTTACAATAAAGTATTTTTTCCCTCCTAACAATAAAGTTGTCTGGTATACGCTGCTGGTTTTTCTTGTTTTCAGTCCGTCGGCTTTTTTTCTGACAAATTCGCTTATGAGCGATGCCCCCTTTTCGGTATTAATATATTGTATGTTGACAACGTTCATTTTTATAGTAAAAAAGAAAAGTTGGATAGCAGCGATAGCTTTTTGTTTGTTCTTATACTTTTCTTTGCATGTACGTTATTCGGCAATGATATTTCCCATCATTTTTATTCCACTCTTATTGATGTTTAGAGATAAGATCTACTGGATAACCATTATACTTGTTCTTCTTCTTACGTTCGTATTTTATAATCAAATAAAAGGTTATATGAAAGAAACAACCGGTTTAAATCAATTTTCAACAGGTTTTGATGGTTGGCAATTAGCAAATAATGCGATGCATATACTACCGTATATTGATTTACCTCCTCAATTAATAGAGGATCCTCAAATGAAGGACCTACACGAATTTTCAATGAGGTATACTGATAAAATTGTAGAAGCAACAAATAACGGGAGTAAAGTAACAGCTAATTTTTTATGGGATAAGGAATTTCCATTAAAAATATATATACTTACAGCTTATAGTGTATTAGATCAACCTTATGGCCAGTTATTTATTCAATTCGGATCAACTCTTTTCAATAAGTATGGACAATATTTGATATTGCATTATCCAATTGAATTTATGCGATATTATTATTTACCCAATATGGTAAATATGTTTTATGTTACTCATACCGGAATAATGAAGAAATATACGCCTATTGAAGCCAATGAAATAATTCAATGGTATCATTTGGAAAATAAGAATGTGAGTTGTAGGTATGATCTGTATGGAAGCTTTTTAACAAAAAGTATCTCTCTGTCTGGTATCCTTGTTTGGATTATCGTTGCAGGCGTTTCCGTTTACGCAATAATAAACAGGAGACGAATTACATTTGACCGAGAAGAAAAAGTAGTATTTTGGGGATTGTTTGCATTTGGAGCCATTTTTTATGCCTCTACAATCTTTGCCAGCCCAATTGAATTAAGGTATTGGTTGCCAATGAAAGCGATTCAATTTTCATACGTGTATATTTTATTGAATAAACTGATACCACATAAATTAAATAAGCCATCTTGAAAATATTTTAATTGTGAACGATCATCCTACTAAGATTCCGTCTCCTTTATTATCCTTAGTGCCTATTATGGTATTGGCAGGATTACTTTTTGTTACGATAAAGCTATTTGGCAGCGATGCGTTGGAAGGCGGGAGCCAGATCGTATTGCTGACGGCTACGGCTGTATGTTGTGTTATCGCTACCGGATACTGCAAAGTAAAGTGGAGGACAATAGAAATTGCGGTAACGAATAATATCTCAGGAATAGCGGTCGCTATTTTTATACTGTTGATAATCGGCGCTCTGTCCGGTAGTTGGATGATCAGCGGGATTGTGCCTACTCTTATATATTATGGAATGCAGATCATTCATCCGAACTTTTTCCTGGCTTCTACTTGTATTATTTGTGCGATCGTTTCGGTAATGACAGGTAGTTCGTGGACAACGATTGCTACAATCGGTATTGCCTTATTGGGGATAGGGCAAGCGCAGGGTTTCCCGGATGCCTGGATTGCCGGAGCCATTATTTCGGGCGCTTATTTTGGCGATAAAGTATCTCCTTTATCCGATACAACTATTTTAGCATCATCCGTTACGGATACTCCTTTGTTCACGCATATCCGTTATATGATGGTTACTACGATTCCATCCATGCTTATTGCGATTCTTATTTTCACCATTGCAGGATTCTCGCACGAGCCTGCAACTACCGGACAGATTGCAAGCTATTCGGCTTCCTTGCAGGAGACATTTACGATCTCTCTCTGGTTATTGATTATACCTGTTATTACAGGTATATTGATAGCGAAGAAAGCGCCATCTGTTGTTACTTTATTTCTTGCGGCTGCTTTGGCTGGTGTTTTTGCTTCATTTTTTCAACCGGATATTTTGCAAGAGATAGCGGGAACGGAAGTGCAGGGTACGGCAGCTAAATTTAAAGGGCTGTTGATTACTTTCTATGGAAGTACGCAAATAGAAACGGGTAATCCCGAATTAAATGAGTTGGTATCGACAAGTGGGATGGGTGGCATGATGAATACAATCTGGCTGATTCTTTGTGCGATGAGTTTCGGCGGAGCAATGACGGCAAGCGGTATGTTAGGAAGTATTACTTCTGTATTTCTTCGTTTTATGAAACGCCGTGTTGGTATGGTAGCTTCTACTGTTGTATCTGGGCTCTTTTTGAACATTATGACTGCAGACCAGTATATTTCCATCTTGTTAACAGGGAATATGTTTAAAAATGTATATAAACAAAAAGGATATGAGAGCCGTTTGTTGAGTCGTACCATCGAAGACGGAGTAACTGTAACATCCCCACTTGTTCCCTGGAACACCTGTGGTATGACGCAAGCAACGATTCTCGGCGTCTCCACATTTGCCTATTTGCCTTATTGCTTTTTTAACCTGATCAGTCCGTTAATGAGCATAATCGTCGCCGCTTTAGGCTATAAAATATATCATACAAATGAAAAAGATAAAGATATCACTACTGGGTAAAGTTGTTATTGCTATTGTTGCAGGTATTCTATTCGGACAGTTCTTGCCTGTTCCGATTGCACGTATTTTCGTTACATTTAATTCGTTGTTCGGCAATTTTCTTTCGTTCTCTATACCGCTCATCATCTTAGGGCTTATAGCTCCTGCCATTGGCGAATTGGGAAAAGGAGCCGGAAAATTGCTTGCCATAACAACGCTGCTTGCTTACGGGTCTACGTTGTTTTCCGGCTTCTTTACCTATCTGAGTAGTGCGGCGATATTTCCTCATATACTATCTGTTGATACGGAGCTGACAGTCATGGATAATCCGGAGAACTTTATGCTTACTACTTATTTTGCAGTAGAGATGCCCCCTTTAATGGATATTATGACAGCCTTGTTGCTTTCTTTTGTTTTAGGATTGGGTATCTCAAACATAGCTGGAATTAGTTTACGTAATTTTTTTATTGATTTCAGAGATATTGTAACGAAGTTAATAGAGGTAGTAATCATTCCCCTTTTGCCGCTGCATATATTCGGTATCTTCCTAAATATGGCCGTTAGTGGACATGTGATGGGGATTATCAGTATGTTCCTGAAAGTAATCGTCGTGATATTTGTATTACATATATTATTATTGTTGATACAATTTAGTATAGCGGGAGTTATTGGCAAGAAAAATCCTTTCCGACTGTTGAGAAATATGCTTCCGGCTTATGCAACAGCGTTGGGTACGCAATCTTCGGCAGCAACGATCCCCGTAACCTTAAAACAAACCTTGAAAAACGGTATTCGTGAGAATATAGCTGTGTTTGTTATCCCTCTCTGTGCAACTATTCATTTAGCGGGAAGCACCATGAAGATTGTAGCTTGCGCCATGGCCATCATGTATATGGCAGGCGAACCCGTGACCATAGGCATTTATGCCGGATTTATTATGATGCTTGGAATCGCTATGGTGGCAGCGCCCGGCGTTCCCGGAGGAGCTATTATGGCAGCGTTGGGAATACTTCAAAGTATGCTTGGTTTCAATGATACGCTCCAGGCATTAATGATAGCTTTGTATATCGCAATGGATAGTTTCGGCACAGCCTGTAACGTAACAGGCGACGGAGCAATTGCGGTAGTGGTGAATAAGATTGCCGGGAAAGATCTGTCACTTTAGCCAATTGATATGCGGAATCTCCCGATAAGATTCCGGTGGAAATAGTAAATAGATCCTATCATTTTATTGATTGTGTGCTATTTGTTTAGTTAGAAAGTATGTTAAAAAAGAACAATAACGGTAGTATGTATTGCATGGTACATAGGCATTGCATATATTTGTATTGTAAAATAATAAATAATGAATGCAGAGAACGTAAAATCACAAATGAGAAAGGGGACGCTGGAATATTGTATCCTCTTACTCTTGAAGAAGGAAGCTGCTTACACCTCTGACATTATACAGAAGTTGCAAGAAGCTAAATTGATTGTTGTAGAAGGCACCCTGTATCCTCTTTTAACAAGATTGAAGAATAGCGAATTGTTGAGTTACCAGTGGATAGAATCTACGCAAGGCCCGCCACGTAAATATTATAAGCTTACCGAAAGGGGAGAAACCTTCCTGGGTGAACTTGAAATATCATGGCAAGAGCTGAATAACACGATAAACCACATTAGAAACAATTAATATCAGACAAAGTAATGAAAAAGACGCTTACAGTTAATTTAGGAGGTATTGTTTTCCATATTGACGAAGATGCTTACCAATTGTTGGATAAATATTTGTCTAACTTACGGATTCATTTCAGCAAAGAAGAAGGAGCAGATGAAATTATGAGTGATTTCGAGCTTCGTATCTCTGAAATATTGAATGAACGTGTGCGTTTGGGTAACGAAGTGATCACAATCGAGCATGTAGAAACCGTAATTAAACGTATGGGGAAAGTAGAAGAGTTGTTCGGCGAAGAGCCGGTTTCTTCTACCGACTACAAACAAACGTATCATACGACAGACGAGCCGGGAAAAGAGCGTGTGAGCAGACGTTTCTTCCGTAATCCGGACGATCGTATATTGGGAGGCGTTTGTGGAGGTTTGGCAGCTTATATGGGTTGGGATCCTACTCCGATAAGGCTGTTGCTTTTTTTATTGATGTTTTTCTATGGCATTACCATCCCGATTTATTTTATTCTTTGGCTGATTATACCGATGGCGCGTACGGCTACTGAAAAGCTTCAGATGCGTGGTGAAAGTATTACGGTAGAAAATATCGGGAAAACCGTTACCGATGGTTTTGAACGGGTAAGTAGTAATGTAAATGAATATATTAGTTCAGGCAAGCCCCGGACAACACTTCAGCAGATTGCAGACGGTTTTGTTGATATTTTAGGTGTGATTCTTAAAGTATTTGTCGTATTAATAGGAATCATTTTATTCCCTCCGCTTTTGTTTGTATTGTTTATTATGTTCATAGTGATAATAGCATTAATTGCCGGTGGAGTAGGAGGGGGATTCGGATTATTATATCATCTGATGCCTTCTACCGATTGGAATATGTTAAGCCAATATCCTGAATGGATGTTGCTTATTGCCAGTATATGTACCATATTATTAATAGGAATTCCGGTTATCTCTATCCTATATACTATTTGTAGTCAAATATTCAAGTTTAAGCCATTACCTAATGGCGTAAAATGGGCTTTGTTGGCATTATGGTTTATATCCCTAGCTTTGAATATATTCTCTGCCGTACGGTATGGTATTCCGTTCTGGGGAGATTTCAACAATTGGCATTGGGCGCCTTCCTACTGGCGAACATGTCTTCCGGCATGGTAACTAAAAAAAAGGCCACTCTTCTCAGAGAGGCCTTTTTTCAAGGTTAACAAATTAATTTAATAAGAAAACCACTAAAAAATTTAGTCGTTTAATGTTTATAGTTACAAAATTATTGACAAATATAAGGATAGTTTTTTATTTATAAAGAACTATCTTTCATTATTTATACTCATTTCTTATTTTCTCAGCCGTTACAGCCAATTCTTCTTGAGAAGGAGTTAATTTACCCTTGCCGAAATAGATGTCGGATTCTTGTGTCATAGGTATCAGGTGGATATGTGCATGAGGCACTTCCAATCCAATGACGGTTAGCCCGATACGTTTACTGGGAATTGCCGCTTTTTGGGCGCGGGCTACCCGTTTGGCAAATGCCAACATTCGGCCTAATACATCGTCGTCAATATCAAAAATATAATCTATTTCCTGTTTAGGGACCACTAATACATGTCCTGTTGCTACCGGATTGATATCCAGAAAAGCATAGAATTCGTCATTTTCTGCAATCTTATGGCAGGGTATTTCTCCTGCAATGATTCTACTGAATAGACTTGCCATATACAACTTGTTTAAATAGATATTTCCATAATTTCGAAGCTCATTATTCCGGAAGGAACAGTAATATTTACTACATCACCTACCTTTTTGCCGATTAATCCCTTCGCAATAGGGGTACTTACGGCAATTTTACCCTCTTTCAGGTTTGCTTCCGAGTCAGACACCAACGTATAAGTCATTACAGTATTATTTTTGGTGTTTTTAATTTTCACCTTGTTAAGTATCTGAACAGCGTCTGTTGATATCCTTGATTCGTCAATCAAGCGGGCATTAGAGAGTAAACTTTTCAGTTGAGACAGTTTAGCTTCCATAATACCTTGTGCATCTTTTGCTGCGTCATATTCTGCATTTTCAGATAAATCGCCTTTATCTCTTGCTTCAGCAATTTGAGCGGAAATTTCCGGTCGTTTCACAGTTTCTAAATAGTTTATTTCGGCTAAAATCTTATTGTAGCCTTCTTCTGTCATATAACTAACAGCCATAACAAATCCTCCTTACTAATTTAATCTTAACTACTTTTTTAAATGTAATAAAAAAAGAATCCCGGCCAATTCCTCGGCCGGAACTCATGCTATTCATAATATTTATTCTAGTTACAAAGATAAACATATTTCTTAACACAGCCAAAATACTAATCCGTGCTTTAAAACATACTATTTTTTCTATTTTTGTATAGTACTAGCATTATCTGTGAAATAATATTTTAATAAGGAATGAAAAACAATGGTGCTCCTGTTACTGCTAAACAGCGGTTCGTTATATTAGATTTTCTGAGAGGAATTGCTTTGTTGGGTATTGTATTGGCAAACTTTCCCGAATTTGCATTATACACTTTTCAAAAAGACCAGGTGGTTGAGTCTATGCCTACTGCCGATATTGATTATGTGGTAAAATTCTTCCAATATACGTTTATCGACGGTAAGTTTTACACCCTGTTTTCGCTCTTGTTTGGCATTGGTTTTTCTATTATTATCTCAAAGATGGCGGAAAAAGGGAACAAATTCTTTTACAGACGGATGATTTTTTTGTTTCTGACAGGACTGTTTCATCTTTTGTTTTTATGGGCTGGGGATATTCTGGTTTTATATGCCTTATTAGGTTTATTACTGCCGTTATTCAGAAAAGTATCGAATAAAAATCTGCTTATATATTCCGGTATATTGTTACTTTTTCCAATTGTTATTGACACGTTGATCGTATTATCCGGTTATCATTTAGCGGCTCCGGCTATTAATACATCTATCTATTTTCAGCAAAGAGTGGGAATAACAGACGACAACTTTGGTATATGGTTGCTGGAAGCTGAAACCTATTTGGATGTGTTGAAATTCAATTTGCAAGGTTCTTTTATCCGTATACAGGAATTTATTGAGGGGAATCGGATCTTTAAAGTATTGGGATTATTTTTGTTTGGGCTATATATCGGGCGAAACAGAATATATGCCGATTTAGAGGGGAACCTATCTTTGTTGAAGAATATTCGCTTTTATGGCTTCCTGATTGCTTTTCCGCTCTCTGTTCTGTATGCCTGGAATGCGGTTCATGGCAGGCCTTTCGGGATGATTCTGTCAGCAGTTCTGTATGCTGTAAGTGTATTTCCGTTAAGTCTTGCTTATATTTCGGCTCTCTGTTTATGGTATTTGAAAAATAAAGAACACTTTCTATTAACTGTTTTGGCTGCTCCGGGACGTATGGCTCTGACGAATTATATCGGACAATCGGTATTCGGTATGTTTATTTTCTATGGAATTGGATTACGATTGGGGGCTACCCTTGGCTTGATATACGTAGAGATTATTGCGATAGGGGTGTTTTTTATTCAGATAGTTTATAGTTATATATGGTTACGTTATTTTCGGTATGGACCATTGGAGTGGGTATGGCGTATGCTTACCTATGGGAAATGGTTGAAAATTTTAAAACAAGATTAAACGAAAAGAGGAAGAAATAGTCCAAATAGTTTGCAAACAATAAACAAACACTAATACCCCAAAAACATATGATTAATAAAAAGACAATCAGCAATACCTTTTATGAAGGTGAACGCCCTTTATTCGCAACAAATAATATCAGGCTTGAACATGTAAAGTTTTATCCCGGAGAATCGGCTGTAAAAGAGTCTAACAACGTAGAAGCATATAAATGCGAATTTATGTGCAAATATCCTTTCTGGCATAATGATAATACGTTGATAGAAGAATGTCTGTTCACTGTTTACAGCCGTGCGGCTATCTGGTATTCCAAGAATATACATATGATTAATACGGTAGTGGATGCTCCCAAGATGTTTCGCGAAATAGATGGTTTGTACCTTGAAAATGTAAAGTTGCCCAATGCAGCCGAATGTTGTTGGAACTGCCGCAATATCAAAATCCGTAATGTAGAAGTAAAAGGCGGCGATTATATCTTTATGAATGCCCGGAATATTGAAATAAACAGTTTCAGCCTGCAAGGAAATTATTCGTTCCAAGATGCAAAAAACGTAGTGATTCGTAACGCACGACTCGATTCGAAAGATGCTTTCTGGAATACGGAAAATGTAACTGTTTATGATTCGGTTATAAGCGGTGAATACCTGGGATGGCATTCAAAGAACCTGAGATTAGTAAATTGTAAGATTTCGGGTACGCAACCTTTGTGTTACGCTACGGATTTGGTGATGGAGAACTGCGAGCTAACGGCATGCGCCGACCTATGCTTTGAATACAGTACATTGCAGGCGGAAATAAACAGTTCGGTTACAAGTATAAAGAATCCGGGTAAAGGATATATAACGGCTCATCATATTGGAGAAATTATCATTGATGAAAATTGTAAAAACCCGGGAGCATGTGATATTAAGGTTACCCAACAAACAGTCGCTGTATAATGACATACGATTTTAATGAGATAATTCCCAGGCGAGGAAGTAACTCCTATAAATGGGACTCGGCAAAAGAAGAAGACATACTGCCGATGTGGGTGGCGGATATGGATTTCCGTACGGCGCCACCTGTTATAGAAGCATTGGAGAGGAGGGTACAACATGGTGTTTTCGGATATACAAAAGTACCGGATACTTACTTTCAGGCAATAATTGATTGGTTTGACAGAAAGCATCAAACGTTTTTTAAAAAAGAATGGATCCTTTTTACTACGGGGGTGGTTCCAGCATTGTCGGCTGTTATAAAGGCTCTGACGGTTCCGGGTGATAAGGTAATTGTTCAAGAGCCTGTGTATAATTGCTTTTTCTCGTCTATCCGTAATAATCAGTGCGAGATGGTTTCTAATAACCTTATATATAAGGAAGGGACCTATTGTATAAATTTTGCCGATTTGGAGGCAAAGGCTGCCGACCCGAAGGCTAAATTATTGCTGCTTTGCAGTCCGCATAATCCGGCTGGAAGGGTCTGGACAAGGACGGAGCTTCTACAAGTCGGACGGATATGCCTCCGTAATAATGTAACGGTAGTATCCGACGAAATACATTGCGACCTTGTTTATCCGGGACATGTGCATATCCCGTTTGCTTCCCTGAGTAAGGAGTGTTGCTATCATTCCGTTACTTGTACGGCGCCGAGCAAGACATTCAATTTGGCTGGCGTACAGGTGGCCAATATCATCGTCGCTGATGGAGAGATGCGTGAAAGAATAGATAAGACGCTCAACATAAACGAGGTTTGTGAAATCAATGCTTTTGCGGTGGAAGCCCTTATAGCTGCCTACAATAAAGGCGAAGAATGGCTCGAAGCTCTGAAAGTATACCTTTGGGAGAACTATACTTGCCTGCTTGATTTCTTTAAACAACATCTTCCACAATTGAAAATAGGACTGCTGGAAGCTACCTACTTAGTTTGGGTAGATTGTACGGCTTTGGGCTTGTCTTCGGCAGATGTGGCAAGGATATTAGTAGACAGAGAGAAGCTTTGGATAAATGAAGGCCCTATATACGGAACAGCCGGTGAAGGCTTTATCCGCCTAAACATTGCCTGTCCAAGGGAATTGTTGCTAAAAGGGCTGGAAAAGATAAGGCATACCTTCGGGAAATGATTCAACCTGCTTGGGACAACCTTGAGAGATGAGTACGGCACTTTATTTTTGAGTATATAAAGCCTTCAATACCCAGTATTGATTATCCGATTCCATATCGAACAGGTAGTTTATCCAATCATTCAAGGCCAGTGTTATTGTCTTGTCATGTTCTTTATATACGCCGGTTTTTATACCTTCTTCATTCACCATCATCCCTAATTTATTTATTATCCGGTGTGCGTTTTCTTTAACCACTTGCTCATAAATCAGTATATCTCCAGCATGAAAATCGAATCCGGAAGGCAGCGCTTCCTGGTTATCTACCTCCAAAGCCATCTGTTTAAATTTGAAATTTCCCGGTAATACAATATGAGGTAGATTATTGATAAAATCTTCATTTTTATATTGTGAAGCAAAATCGTTTATATATAATATAGGTATATAAGGTATCCGGGCTAATTGTTGGTTTAGTTTAAGTTTCTCTGTTTCCAAAACCAGTTCTGTATTATAATGCAACAATTCATTGACCGATAAATCCTTTTCAATAAAATCAGACAACGGAATGCCAAAATATTTAGCAATCCGGAGCATCACATCCAGCTTCGGTTCAGCACGAAATTCTTCGTATGAAGATATATTGCCTCTGGTAAGCTGGAATAGGTCTGCAAAAGCTTGTTGGCTTAATCCCCTCACATTCCTTATCTTCTTTACGTTTTTTCCTATCTGACTCATAA
>JAISDJ010000258.1 GCA_031264865.1 Tannerellaceae bacterium
GAACTGGGGATGGAAGCTATCTGGAAGATTGAAGTAGAAGATTTCCCCGCCTTTATTCTGGTAGATAATAAAGGCAACGACTTCTTTAAACAGTTATAAAGGCTGAACGCAATAAAAAAACGGAGAGTATTTATTTACTCTCCGTTTTTTTTGTTTATTCTTGTTTAAAAGAATCGTCTGACTTATTCATAACGACGTGGCGGACGGTTATTGCGTTGCCCGTTTCTGTCTCCTCCACGGTCGTTTCTGTCCCCACGGTCTCCACGATCGCTACGCTCCGCACGTGGCGGGCGTTCTTCATATCCCTCAGGTTTAGGTAATAATACTTTACGAGAAAGTTTAAATTTGCCTGTTTTGGGATCGATATCAACCAGTTTTACTTGTATGGTATCACCTTCTTTCAATCCAGCTTGTTCAACTGTTTCCAGTCGCTTCCAATCTATTTCGGAAATATGAAGCAAGCCATCTTTACCCGACATAAATTCAACGAAAGCGCCATAAGGCATAACAGAAGAAATCTTACCTTCATACGTTTCACCGATTTCAGGGACGGCAACAATAGCTTTAATCGCTCTCATGGCTGCATCAATCGTTTCTTTATTCGTACCGGATACTTCTATTCTACCTACGCCATCCACTTCTTCAATAGAGATAATAGCTCCTGTTTTCTCCTGGATTCCCTGAATAATCTTCCCGCCCGGGCCAATGATAGCACCGATGTATTCTTTGCCTACTGTCAGTGACTCGATACGTGGAGCATGTGGTTTCAAATCTTCACGAGGTTCTGCAATCATTGCCGTTAATTTACCAAGGATGTGCATCCGTCCTTCTTTTGCCTGAGCTAATGCCTTTTCAAGGATTTCATAAGAAAGTCCGTCTACTTTGATGTCCATCTGGGTAGCTGTAATACCATCTTTTGTTCCGGTTACTTTAAAATCCATGTCGCCTAAATGGTCTTCATCTCCAAGAATATCGGAAAGAACGGCAAACTTACTCCCTTTATTTTCTGAAATCAGTCCCATAGCAATACCGGAAACCGGTTTCTTCATCTTCACACCTGCGTCCATCAAGGCGAGCGTTCCGGCGCAAACCGTCGCCATAGAAGAAGAACCGTTTGATTCGAGAATATCCGAAACAACACGGATCACATAGGGATAGTCGGCAGGAATCATCCGCTTGAGTGCACGATGAGCCAAATTGCCATGCCCTACTTCACGACGTCCTATGCCGCGTGAGGGTTTTGCTTCCCCTGTAGAGAAAGGAGGAAAGTTATAATGTAAGAGGAAACGTTCTTTACCGTGATTCAGTACATCGTCGACCATTTTTTCATCTGCTTTTGTTCCCAGTGTTACAGTCGTAAGCGATTGCGTTTCTCCGCGGGTAAATACAGCTGATCCATGAGGCCCTGGCAGGTAATCAATTTCACACCAGATCGGGCGTATCTCCATTGTCTTACGGCCATCTAAGCGTTTGCCTTCATCCAGAATGGCACGGCGCATCGCTTCTTTTTCCACATCATGATAGTAGCGGCCTATCATTTCAGCTTTTTCTTTTAATTCTTCTTCTGTAAAAGTTGTTTTATATTCTTCTACAATCTTGCTAAAAGCGTCTGAGCGTTCATGCTTGGAAGAGCCGGAAATAGCAATGGCATATACTTTGTCATAACATTTTTCGCGAACATCTTTACGGAGTTCATCATCGTTTATCTCGTGGTCGTATTCACGTTTTGTCAGCTTGCCGCAAGCCTCTGATAATTCAAGTTGTACTTGGCATTGTATCTTAATAGCTTCGTGAGCAACTTTGATAGCTTCGAGCATTTCAGCTTCTTGTACTTCATTCATTTCACCTTCTACCATCATGATATTATCAATCGTAGCGCCTACCATAATATCAATATCTGCTTTTTCCAACTCAGAGAAAGTAGGGTTAAGAACAAACTTACCATCAATACGGGCAACACGAACTTCTGAGATAGGTCCATTAAAAGGTATATCGGATACAGCCAAAGCCGCAGACGCAGCTAAACCGGCCAATGCATCCGGCATATCATTGCCGTCGGACGAAAATAATATAATATTAACAAATACTTCAGCATGATAATTGTCCGGGAAAAGCGGTCGAAGCGCACGGTCTACTAAACGTGAGGTAAGTATTTCATAGTCGGAAGCTTTTCCTTCTCTTTTCATAAAGCCTCCCGGAAAACGGCCATATGCAGAGAATTTTTCTTTATATTCAACCTGTAGAGGCATAAAATCAACACCGGGATTTGCATCTTTAGCGGCAGTCACAGTTGCAAGTAACACTGTATTACCCATACGAACAGTAACAGCGCCATCAGCTTGTTTTGCCAATTTCCCGGTTTCGACGGTGATCATTCTCCCGTCACCTAAATCGATCGTCTTGTTAATTGGATTAACCATAATTTTAAATATTCTTATTTTTCTGTCTGTAAAATTGGGGCAAAGGTAATGAAAGTTTGTTGGTTAAATGTATGTAAAAGCAATAAATAACTCGTTATAAGCGCTTTTTTGCAAAATAATTTGGAAGAAATAACTAATAATTACGGTTCAATTGCAAATTAATGTATATTTGCATCCAAATAGAAAAAAGTAGAGAAAGAATATGAGACGGATAACTGCACACCTGATGATGGCTCTTGGAGCAATACTTATTTTATTTACAGCATGTAGCGATAATAGTTTTATGGTTAAGGGTGTTGTATCCGGCGCTGACGGACAGACTATGTTTCTTGAAAATGTAGGCGTTTCATCCGTAGAGACATTGGATTCGACTAAGCTTAATGCCGCAGGTAAATTTACATTTAAGCAACCACGTTCTCAATATCCTGATTTTTATCGGTTGCGTTTGAATAACCAATTGATTAATTTCTCGATTGATTCTACGGAAACTGTTTCTTTCAACGCTGATGCTGGAACGTTTGCAACTTCTTATATGGTAGAAGGCTCCGAAAATTCAAAGGCAATCAAACAAATAACGCTGGCCCAGTTAGATGCTAATCAGGCTATCGGGCGATTACGCAAAGATTATGACGGCAAATTGATTTCCGATACAACTTATCGGGAACAGGTATTGGAGGCTGCCGAGGCTTACAAGGAAGTAGCTCGTAAATATATTTATTCGGCGCCAATGTCTACGGCTGCCTACTATGCGTTATTCCAGCAAATAGACGGCCTGTATTTCTTTAATCTATATGATAAAGATGATTCAAAAGCGTATGGTGCCGTTGCCACAAGTTATGATTTTAATTATCCGGAAAGCGCCCGTGCAAAACATCTTCATAATCTAGCATTACAGTCTATTAAAGTGATCCGTCAACAACGAGTGCTGGATACGGAGAGTGTTAATGTCCAGGAAATAAATTACCTGGATATAACTTTGCCAAACTTGCATGGAGAGACTGTTAAACTATCCGAAGTAGCTGAAGGCAAGACTGTTCTGGTGAATTTTACTGCTTATCAAAGTGAATGGTCTCCTACGCTGAATATGGATCTTGTTGATTTATATGAGAAATACAATAACAAAGGATTCACAATATATCAGGTATCATTAGATATCGACAAACACTTCTGGAAGAATGTATCGTCTAAATTACCTTGGATATGTGTTCACGATCCTGAAGCAGCCTATTCTCAGATAGCAGCGCTCTATAATGTAAAACAATTACCCGCGTTATTCCTTATTAATAAAAAAGGTGAAATTGTTAAACGCATTGAAGATTTGAGAGCGCTAGACGAAGACGTTCGGAAAACGCTTTGAAAAAGCAGTCAAGTAGCCAAAGTAGCTAACTCTTCTGACTACTTAAAAATAATAAATAAGTACGCCCAGTATTCTATGATTGGTAATGGCTTGTGTATTTGTCACTTTACCATTTGAAAGGTTCGTATCTCCATACCAGGCTGTCGTTGCAGTATATTCAATTCCGGCTTTCCAGTGAGGTAAATTATACGAAAAACCGGGAGAGATACAAAGCAACTGGTCTATATCAATTCCACTTCCATAAAATAATGCCGGACTGACTAATTTATCAGTTGTTCCTAAATTTTTAGAGTATCCCATAAACAGGTTGCCTTTCCATTTACTACCTACTACGGCATTGAGCCAAGTGGTTGAATGGCGTGAAGGCGTATATTTCTGCTCGCCCGTAACGTCGTTTATAGATGAAACGCCGTATCCTCCTAACATAGCGTTATGTGTCTGGTTGGAGGCAAGAAGCGTTTTCCCGGCTAGAAAAAGATTGTTTGTCTTATATTGCGCCTGGGCCATAAAAGATACGCTCGTAACCCGTTCATCTACCTTATATACTTTATCGTCCATAGATGAATGTAAACGAGGTTTTAGCGATATCATTTCAACACCTAATCCTCCTAAAAATCCATTCTCATGGTATGTTACACCTGCAAACAGTTCAGGAATAACGCCATTTTTCTGGTATTCTTCGCTTTTCCCATTTGGTCCTGCGGATAAATATACCAGTTGATAAATAGCCGAACCGGTAAAGGTGAATCGGTTACTTTTATGTTGATACCTTATTTGTGCGCTTCGATTAAAGGGTTGGAAAGGGCTTCCCGTATTTAGGTTCAAAACATCCGGCATGACGTCTCCAAACAACGGATGCCATGTTTGTCCAAGTAAAAGAGAAGAACCTTTCTCCCAACTTAAATTGACATAAGCCTGACGGATACGAAGCAGATAATTAGCAAGATTAAATCCTCCCAAATCGACTTCTACCTTAGCCGATGTTTTAGCCGAACCAACAGTAGGCCCAGTCATATCTAAACCAAATCGAGTTGTAAATGTATAAAAAGAACTGTTAGGATTGTCGTTTAAATCATTGCCGTTAGCATCAGGCGCCTTATTAAGCGGATAGAGATAAAAGTTACCATCCACCGCTTCTACATTGTTTCTTGAATTATAATAGAGATCACCTCTTACAAACCCATAAAAATTGTAGGTGAAATTCTTTTTCTGAGCAAAAATGAATGGAACGAATAAAAGGCAGGAGAGTAATAAAAAATGCTTTCTCATGATTGTATTGGTTTAATTGCATTTCGTGAAATCATTTGGGCTACAAAGGTATAGAATTTTATTTAATCCATATTGAATAATGGAATATTATTTGTTACTTTGCTTCCAAGTTGTAAGCCTTAAAGCTTTTTTCTAGAAATAATGTAACTAATATAGATAAATCATGAGCACTAAAAAGTTTTTATTGGAAGAAAAAGATATTCCTACAGCGTGGTATAACATTGTAGCAGATATGAAAAACAAACCACGTCCTATTTTAAATCCGGGTACAAAGCAACCTATTAAAGAAGAAGAACTCTATCCTTTGTTCGCTAAGGCGCTGGCCCATCAAGAGTTAAACCAAACCGACACATGGGTAGAAATACCGGAAGAAGTACGCGAGATGTATAAAATATGGCGTCCCACTCCATTGGTTCGCGCTTATGGATTGGAAAAAGCATTAGATACGCCGGCTCATATTTATTTTAAAAATGAAAGCGTGAGCCCGGTGGGTTCCCATAAATTAAATTCAGCGATTGCTCAGACATATTTTTGCAAGCAAGAAGGAGTAACCAATATCACTACTGAAACCGGAGCCGGACAATGGGGAGCTGCTTTATCTTATGCGGCAAAAGCTTTTGGTTTGGAACTGGCTGTTTATATGGTAAAGGTAAGCTATCATCAAAAACCATATCGCCGTTCGATTATGCAGACATTTGGTGCGCAGGTAATCGCTTCACCCAGTATGAGTACAAAAGCCGGGCGCAGCATATTGACCGCCCATCCGAATTACCAAGGAAGCTTGGGTACGGCCATTTCCGAAGCTGTAGAACTGGCATTGCAAACGCCTAATTGTAAATACACCTTGGGCAGCGTTCTGAACCACGTTATGCTACACCAAACAGTTATTGGCTTGGAAGCAGAAAAACAAATGGAAATGGCAGGCGAATATCCGGATGTGGTTATTGGCTGTTTTGGAGGAGGCTCGAACTTCTCAGGTATTAGTTTTCCGTTCCTTCGCCATAAGTTAGTTGATGGTAAAGAGATACGTATTGTAGCAGCCGAGCCGGCATCATGTCCGAAACTGACGCGTGGTCAATTCCAATATGACTTTGGAGATGAAGCTGGTTATACTCCACTAATACCCATGTTTACATTAGGACATAATTTCTCTCCCGCCCATATTCATGCAGGAGGATTACGTTATCATGGCGCCGGTTCGATTGTTAGCCAACTAAGACAAGACGGATACGTAGAAGCTGTTGATATTGAACAATTGGATACATTCGAGGCAGCAACTTTATTTGCCCAGGCCGAAGGCATTATTCCTGCTCCAGAATCATCTCACGCTATTGCAGCAGCTATTCAGGAAGCTAATCAGGCTAAACTAGAAGGCAAACAGCGGACGATATTATTCAATCTCTCTGGTCATGGATTGATAGATATGGCTGCTTACGATCAATACTTAGCAGGTGATTTAAGTAATTATGAATTGACCGATGAAGAAGTGTCAGCTAATCTTTCCGGTTTAGAGGAAATCATTTGATTCTTTCCATCTTGCTTATAAATTGAAAGTGGTACAAAAACAAAGATTCGCATCTTCGTAGTTGCACCACTTTCTATTGTTTATGAGTGTTTACATATACTATGAAAAGATTGAATCATAACTTGAAGCAGGTGAAACCATCTCCTGAGCATTCAAACTGTAATCTTTTTTCTTTTTATCCCACATTCCGTAAGTAGTGTGGATATCTCCTGTTTCATCGTTGTATTCATAAGAAATCAGGAAAAATGGTTCCCAACTTTCTGTAAATTTATCCCATTTACAAGCCCTCTTCACAGCCACTTTACCATCTTCATTATAAGTGAAATCGTATTTCATTTGCTTGTTTAGAAGCCCGTTTTCGTTAGTAAAAACAGTTTTTGACACTACTTTGCCGTTTTCTTCTTTTGTGTCGTACATATAATTCTTGGGAAAAGCAGCATTCATAGTTATACTGCATGCAAAGACAAAAATAAATCCCAAAACACTTTTAGCTAGCATTGACGTTTTCATTTCAATTTTACTTATTAGTTTTTATTTCATTTTGACGCAAAGTAATATGATTTTCCCGAGTTAAAAAAATATTTCTGACATTTTGATAGTAAAAATAGTGTAATTAACTAATATAAACATATTAAGTCCTCAAGAATAAAATAGAGAAGTTACGATTCGTAAGTAAGTATAACTCTATTGCCAGCCATCCCGTTTGATATCCGATTGCTGGGCTGTCCATCTCAGGAAAGCCCTTTACTTTTGTTTTATTTTCACGTTGTACATTATCTGTCTCCTGTCAGACATACGAGTTTATAGCCGATTCCTCTTACATTTATAATTTTCAAGCTTTCATCTTTAGATAAGAATTTTCGTAATTTGTGTATATAACCGTGTAAACTATTTCTATTATAAGAGCTATCATCATACCAAAGATATAGTAACAGACTTTTTATTTCAATGACATTATTGACATTCAAACATAATCTTTTTAAAATTTCATTTTCAAAATGAGTTAACTCTTCCATATTATTCCCCATAGTAAGAGTTTGAGAAACAGAATCAAACATATAGTTTCCTATACTAAAAACCGGTTGAGTATTTTTATCCGTTATCACCCTATTTAACAATGCCTTTACCCTTACTATGAGTTCCTGCATCTTGAAAGGCTTTCTAAGATAATCGTTTGCGCCGAGTTCAAAACCGAAAACCAAGTCTTCTATCGAAGAGCGAGCCGTAAGGAATAATATAGGTGTGGTTTTGTCTGTGAAACGAATTTTATTAACCATTTCAAACCCATCCATTTTCGGCATCATTACATCGGCAATCAATATGTCAGGCCGTTTTTCAAGAAATAGTCTTAATCCCTCGCGTCCATCAAATGCTTGTAAAGTGGAGAAATCTTCGCCTTCTAATGTGTCTATAATGATAGACGAGAGAGTCTTTTCATCTTCTACAAGTAATACTACATATCTTTTTTTAGTACTCATTTTACCGGTATTTTAATAATAAATTCTGATCCTTCATCCAAAGAACTTTTAACAATTATTCCCCCATTATGCTGTTCAATCATTGTTTTCACATAAAACAGTCCAAGTCCATATCCTTTGGCACTATACAAATTGCCCTGAGGAACGCGGTAAAATTTGTCAAATATATGTTTCTGGCTTTCCTGATTAATACCGATCCCATTATCCTTTATTGAGATAACACAATGCTTTCCCTCTATATATGACTTAATATGAATTTTTACATTATCTAAAGAATATTTTATGGCATTGTCTACTAAATTATTGATTATATTATATAGATGCGTCATATCTGCGCAAATAGTCAAATTTTCAGGGTGGACAAAAATATCAATATCAACGTTTTTATCTGTTTTCAGTTTCTGTTGATTTGCAATTTGGGCAAATAATGGTTTTAATTCTATAATAACCTCATTTAGTATAATGTTGTTAGTTTGCTCCATACTCATTGATAGTATTCTTTCTACAGAATCACGAAGATAAGATAATTGTTCAATACAAATATTAAGGTATTGTTTGCGTTTTTCCTCGCTTTTGCCTTGTTTGAAATTCAAGAGGGTGTCAACGGCTGAATATGCTACGGATATAGGCGTTTTCAGTTCATGCGTCATATTGTTAGTAAAGTCTTGTTTCATTTCATCCAGTGTTTTTTGCTTGACGATCGTCCTTATAAAATACCAAAAAGCATATCCGAGTAAAAGAATAGTCAATAAAGTGGTAAACAAAATACCAGACATACGCCCCAAAACAGATCGTGTCATGGATGCCGTATATACTCTATAAGCATATCTGTTTTCCGAATCATATTCATACATATAGGTATTGCTTATTTTTCCGAATGTTACTGTGCGGGATGATATCAATACGGTGTTGGTATTCATATCAACTATTTCCGAATAATAAAGCAAAGTTGATATTCCTTTGTTCTTGGCATTAACAATAATCAGACTGTCCAGCAAAGGCAGATTAGGCGGTATAATCGTATCAATAGTATGATGAACCGTTTGCCTAACTTCCTTCATCAACTGGCTGAATATAACGATACTTGCCATAATGTCTTCGCCCGCTTCATTATTGGAATTATCGGCTTCTACCATAATTGATTTGTCAACTGAAATTGTTGTATGCTCACTGTCCGGTAAAGAAGATATTGTTGCCAGCCTGTTCTGTAATTCTTCTCCGTCTGCTTCTTCGATACTTAAAAGCATTATTTTAGTTGTATCATCCACAATTTCATTATACAATTCGGTCAAGTAAAACAGATTGATAATAAAAAGTAACGATATGCTCCAGATAATAACTGTAAATCTTTTTTTTATAGCCTTTATCGAATTCATAATGTTATTTTTAGAAACAAAGATAGTGTATTCTAAAAGGGCTGCAATTATATCGTTGCAGCGATAAGACTAAATAAGACTATATAAGTTATTGATAAGGGAGTTTTCAGTAAGCGCCTCATATCTTTGTTGAAAAAATAATAGAAAAATGAAAAGACTAATTATATGCATAGCGTATATTGTGGCTACCAGTTTCACAATAGTTAATACACAGACTATTAAAGGAAAAGTCACCGATAGGAGTAATAAACCGATTGAGTATGCAACAATTGTACTGCAATCAACAGATTCATTCTATATAAATGCCGCATATACGGATTCGACAGGATATTTTGCATTGCCAATTGATATGTCGGCATATCGTTTGGTCGTTCAACATTTGGGATATGAAACGCATGAGAAAAATTATTCCGGCGAATATGATATTACCATTGAATTAATAGAAAAGGAAAATGCTCTCGATGAAATTATTGTAAAAGGGGAAAAACCGGTCGTCAAATTAGTTGATGGCCGAATAACGTATGATATGCCCTTGTTGCTTTCCGGCACAACGGTAAGTAATGCATACGAATCTATGCTTAGGCTGCCGGGAGTGAGAGAGCAAAACGGGTCGCTCGTTCTTGCCGGAGCAAGCAGCATAACCGTAATTATCAACGGAAAAGTTACATCCATGCCACATGAAAACCTTATGGCGGCTCTCAAAATGTATCCTGCCGAAATGATTCAAAGTGCCGAAATTATGTACAGCGCTCCGCCTCAGTACCACGTGCGCGGGGCTGTTATCAATCTGGTTTTGAAAGGTGATAATGCCGGAAACTCTTTGCAGGGACAACTGAATACAGAATATATGCAAAAACACTATGGGAATCATACGGAAGGCGTTTCGCTGCTGATTCCTGCATCCAAGTTGACGATTGATGTTAATTACGCTTTCAATCGCGCACATAAAAGGAGTGAAGTAGGTATATATTCCAATCACCTGTATAATGGAGCTACCTATTTCATAGAACAGTTTAACAGAGGAAACCGGAAATCCGATGATCATTATATCCGGCTGGGAATGGATTACAAGCTGGCAGAAGATAATCGCCTGAATCTCACTTATACGTCACAGATAACAAGTAAAGTAGACAACAATGAATTATCCGGTGGTACGTTTTCCTTGTCCGACAATCATAAGAAAAATAAGTCACCCATACAGATGCATAACATTTTAATGGATTATTCTTCGGGATTCGGACTGAAAGCGGGAACAGAATATACATTCTACAAAAGTAATACCAACCAGCATTTTGCGGAAGAAATGACCGGTAAGGAAAACGTGTTCGCTGCCGATGCAAAACAGAGAATTAATCGTTACCGGTTCTTTGCAGACCAAAACCATTCGCTGCCCTTCGAGTGGACATTGAACTACGGCGTTCAATATATGTACGCAATCGACATAAGTTCACAGATTTACAATTCTCAGACTGGTAATAATATGTCGGGACTGAACGTAGATAACCGATTGACGGAACATACGGCAAATGCTTATGTTGGCTTCGAGAAACAAATAGGGAGCAAACTGTCGGTCAATGCATCCGTTATGGGAGAATATTACAGGCTTATTGATTTTAAAGAATGGACTATTTTCCCTGCATTGGAAATGACATATTTTATTTCGCCTTCCCAAATCATGCAGCTATCCATTTCGTCCGACAAAGTATATCCTGCTTACTGGGAAATGCATGGAGCTATAAGCTATTTGAATGGATATAGTGAGATTCATGGCAATCCCTTATTGAAGCCTTACAGGGACTATTCGGGTCAGCTAAACTATATACTTAACAGCAAGTATATTCTGACGGCATTTTACAATTACATGGACGAATATTCGGCACAACTGCCTTATCAGGCGCAAAGTAGGCTGATTCTTATATACAAAACACTGAATTTGGATTACAAGCAAACTGTAGGTTTAAATCTTATCATTCCTTTCAAGACAGGACAAGTTGTAGATACGCGACTTACACTGACAGGTTATTATGACAATGTGAAGAGTTCTCATTTTCATGATATTTCATTTGCCAAAGACAACTTTGTGTTTTATGCACGATTAGACAACACAATTAATATATCGTCAAAGCCCAATATCAAGATGGAAATAAATGGCGCATACATCTCAAAAAGCATCCAGGGGCCTGCCGAGCTTACACCATTATGGAATTTGGATGCCGGCTTGAAATGGACGTTCTTACATGACATGGCAGAGTTAAGATTGAAAGGAATCGATCTGTTTAATAACTGGACGCCCGATATGTCCATGAAATATGACGTGCAAAATCTGAGAATGAATATAATACCAGACAGCAGAACCGTTTCACTATCTTTTACATTCAAGTTTGGAAGCTACGATAAAACGCATAAGGAGTTTGATTCTTCCAGATTCGGAACAAAATAAGTTATCAACCAACATCCTTATCATCTTTTCAAGAGGCGTCGCCCTTTTTTGGAAAAAGACGACGCCTTTTAAAAAAAAGGTAGGCATGAAATTTTTAACGTGATAACATTATCTATTTCAGACACTCTACGGTCGTAAGCTTCCGGAAAAGCATGTGTATGAAAACTGCCCAGAGGAAGGCTATGGGGTTAGAGGATTGGGGGATTAAACTATTCTGGAATCAATGTCTTCGGGAAGTTCTTCAAATTCGTGGATTTCGGTGGTTTCCCCATTTTGCTTTCTCTTTAATTCGGAGATGGTTTCTTGGAATTCTTTGTCGATACGTAGTTTTTTTATAGCCATCTTGGCTGCATTTTGTTGGGATTCTTTCTTGGAGTAACCGATTCCTACTCCTATTTGGTGTTCAAATAGCGTTATACATGTTTGAAATACGGGGTTTCCTTCATTATCAACAAAGGATTCTATCAGGTCGAAAGAGACCTCAAGCTTATTTTTTTGACTCCATTCAATAAGGCTCGACTTGAAATTTACTTCCTTTTGGGCTAATTTATCTATATCAAGGTTTTTCTTAATAATCACATCTTCTATAAATTTATAACACTTCCGGTATCCTTGATCAAGGTATATCGCTCCGATCAATGCTTCCAGGGCATTTCCATATAAGTGATTATTATGAGAACTGAGTTTGGCTGAGTAAACAACTAAGTTTTGTAATCCAAGATTAATCGCAATGCGGTCCAGATTACCGCGTTGTACTATTTTGGAACGAGTGTTTGTAAGGAAACCTTCTCGTTTATTTTTGAAATGTTTATATAATATGTCTGCTACAACAGCATCAAGGATAGCATCTCCAAGAAACTCCAGGCGTTCATTATTAAGCCATCGCCCGTCGTCTGCTTCTACTGAAGAAGATTTATGCAAAAAAGCCTGCTCATACAAGCCAGCATCATTGGGATAGAAGCCAAGGAGCTTATATAAAGCCAAATAAGGCTCCTTGCCTTTATTTTTAAGGAGCCTTATTCTTTTATATAGTCGCTTAAACACTTTTCAAAAACTGTTATCTGACGAATTTCTTTACAATTACACTTGCATTATGCCCTCCGAAACCAAACGTATTGGATAATGCTGCATTTATTTCTCTTTTTTGTGCTTTGTTAAATGTAAAGTTCAGCGTATAATCTATTTCCGGATCGTCGTCGCCTTCTTCATGATTAATCGTTGGAGGAATGATTCCTTCTTTCACGGCCAATATACAGGTAATAGCTTCCAATGCTCCGGCTGCTCCTAAAAGATGTCCGGTCATAGACTTTGTAGAGCTGATATTCAGCTTATAAGCATGTTTGCCGAATACGTCTTTAATAGCTTTCGCTTCCGATATGTCGCCAACAGGGGTAGATGTTCCATGTACATTGATATAATCAATATCTTCCGGTTTCATTCCTGCATCTTCCAAAGCGTTTCTCATAACCAACTTAGCGCCTAATCCCTCAGGATGCGAAGCTGTTAAGTGATATGCATCGGCAGACATACCCGTCCCTACTATTTCACAATATATTTTAGCTCCTCTTGCTAAGGCATGCTCCATTTCTTCGAGCACCAGGCAAGCAGCACCTTCACCTAATACAAACCCATCCCGGCTCAAACTAAACGGACGCGAAGCCGTATTAGGTGAATCATTACGGGTAGACAGGGCGTTCATCGCATTAAAACCACCTATACCTGCTGCCGAAACAGCTGCTTCCGCGCCACCGGTAACGATAACGTTAGCTTTTCCCAAACGAATATAATTGAACGCATCGGAAATAGCGTTGGTAGAAGATGCGCAAGCCGAAACAATAGCAAAGTTCGGCCCTCTGAATCCGTACATCATGGAAATTTGTCCGGCAGCAATATCGGAAATCATTTTAGGAATGAAAAAAGGATTGAAACGTGGTCCTCTTTCCTCGTCGTAATCCTTTACTTCGTCTTCAAATGTTTTGATACCGCCAATGCCGGATGAGAATATCACACCGATACGGTCTAGGTTTTCTTTCTCGATATCTAAGGCCGAATCAGCAATTGCTTCTTTGGCAGCGTTTAATGCTAACAATGTATAGCGGTCACATTTACGCGCTTCTTTCCGGTCCATAATTTGTAACGGATCAAAGTTTTTTACTTCACAGGCGAAATGTGTTTTAAATTTTTCTGCATTAAACTGAGTAATAGGCCCGGCTCCACTTCTACCGTTAATAAGACCCTCCCAGGTATCTGAGAGGGTGTTGCCAAGCGGAGTAATAGCTCCAAGGCCCGTTACTACAATTCTTTTTAATTCCATACGTTGAAATAAAAGGGGATTACTTCGCGTTAGCTTCGATATAAGCGATAGCGTCACCTACTGTTGCAATTTTTTCTGCTTGATCGTCAGGAATTGAGATACCGAATTCTTTTTCGAATTCCATAATCAACTCTACAGTATCAAGAGAGTCTGCTCCTAAATCATTAGTAAAGCTGGCTTCGTTAGTAACTTCTGTTTCTTCTACACTTAACTTATCAACGATAATAGCCTTTACTCTAGACGCAATTTCAGACATAACTTTTCAATTTAGATTAATAAATTAGAATATACTTTTTAAATTTGCAGTGCAAAGGAAAGCATTTTTTATGTTACAAAACAAATATATGAGCTTAAAAATACGTAGAACTTGCACATTTTCTTCTATCTTGTGCATCTAAACGATTAAAATAATGAAGAACATCGCTATTTTCGCTTCCGGATCCGGAACCAATGCAGAGAATATCGCCCGGTATTTTGCCGGCGGTAAAACGGTAAACGTATCCGTCGTCTTATCCAATAATAAGAACGTCAAGGTGCATGAACGTGTGAACAGGCTGGGCATCCCTTCGTTTGTGTTTACAGGGGATGAATTTACGGATGGGAAGCCGGTCATTGATAAACTTGCCGGATACGGGGTAGACCTTATCGTGTTGGCCGGTTTTATGAATAAAATCTCCGTCGCGCTATTAAGGGCCTTTCCCGGTAAGATCATAAACATTCATCCGGCGCTCTTGCCCAGGCACGGGGGGAAAGGCATGTACGGCATGCATGTACACGAAGCGGTGGTAGAAGCCGGCGAAAAGGAATCGGGCATTACCATACATTATATAAATGAGCGGTACGACGAGGGGGAGATTATTTTCCAGGCTACCTGCCCCGTCCTTCCTTCAGACACCCCCGAAGACGTGGCAGCCAAAGTGCATGCCCTGGAATATAAGCACTATCCTTCTGTAATAGAACGTTTGCTTGCCGGGCGTTAGTTGTAATTGGTGTTGAGATAGTCCATAAAATCAAACTCTTTCTCCAATTCGGGTTTGCCGATTTGTTCTACTACCGTATGGATAATAAGCGGTTCGGGGTTACGTACGAATTTATCAATGAATATGCCTATTTCGCCTGAATTATAACGCATGGGCGAACCGGCTATTTCGTGTGCGGCATTTTCCACTTCGTAGAAATAACAGGGTGATTGCATCTTTTCCAATTGCCCGGCTATGTATTTGGAACCATACAATCCGGCTTCTCCCAGCAAGGCTTTGTTAAAAGGTACATTCTTATCGGCATCTCCATGAAAAAGCTGGATGGGAGATGGCTTTACCGGCCACGTCAGATCGCCGCTTTCATTGGCAACAGCGCCGGCAAAAGCGATAATTCCCCCATAGCGGAAACCGCCGGGAAGCCGTTGGGCCAGTTCCGTGTTGTTACATATCATATATTCGCCCTGCAATACGGTTACGGCTCCTGCGCTTGAACCGTTGGCAATGATTTTGGTTTTATCAATGCCCCATGCTTCGGCATGTTCGTAAACAAAGTCGGTTGCATCGAACAAATCCTCAACAGCCATGTGGATCGCATTGAATAATGCCCGGGTGATATTGGCGGGATCGGATACATCCCTGTCTTTTATATCTTTCAATCCCAAGCGATAGTCAATCCCAATTCCCACATACCCTTTTTCCGCCAGTCTTTTAAGATACTCCACATTATATTCCTCTGTTCGCGCCCCTACGGCAAAGCCCCCTCCAAAGACAAACAACACGCACGGCTTATTTATCTCTCCGGATGGAATATCATACTTATCGAGCCGCAACGTATCGGCACCTTTAATAGAAAAGACGAACGTTTGCTTCTCTATCTCTGCGGGTCGGGGAGACGTACAGGAAGAGATAAGAACCGAGACAAACAAAAACAGGATACATTTCTTCATGACAAACCGGATTTAAAAGTTCAGGTGTAAATATAGTATTTTTATTCAACGCCGTATGGATGATAAGTCATGTTTTTTTAAATTCCGAACATACCAGCTACTCTCTGATCTCTTTTTTATATCCTTCTTTCAGCTTTCAGCCGGCTTATGGATATCTGTGTATGAACGGCTATGGCTGAAAGAAGGCCTTTCAGCCTGCTTTCAGCCAAAAAACTGTAAACCTATTCCAGGAAAAGACACCATTGGGGAGAAGAAAAAAACCGATATAATGCTTTTAGTAAAGGAGACGTAGTAATTTTTATTTCCAGCTGAAAATAAGCAAGTTGCAAGGGTAAAATTCCTGACAGGTAACGATTTAGAAACCAGCGAGCTTCTGTCTTTTACTCCATTTTGCACCAATACAAAGAACGACTTTAGTTACAAATATAATAAATAT
>JAISDJ010000263.1 GCA_031264865.1 Tannerellaceae bacterium
TGATAACAACTGTATCAGGCAGTAAACGTCCAAAGTATTTAGAGCTGAATGTGAGTGGGATGGACGTGCTACACTCTATTTCCACCATTGCGTTCATGGAATTTTCGTCTCCGTCTATAAAGACCGCTACTTTAGAAACATCTTCTTCATAGTTTAAATACGCTATTTCCATGTCTGGATCATACACCCAGAAGTGTTTTTTTTCTTTCCTTTTCACACTTTCGAGAGGAATTATTAACGTCCTATAATGAGGGCTTGTTATGTGAAGTTCATCCTTTCTGAAACGACGATTTCTGTTTACTGTGATCCTATAATTTGTAATTACACCATTTTCTATAACTGAAGGCGTTAAACTTCCTAATCTTTTGGACTTGAATGTGAGCGGAATGGAAGCGCTACATTCTATTTCCACCATTGCGTGTATGGTGTTTCTGTCTCCATCTGTATAGATCGCTGCTTTGGAAGCATCTTCTTCGCAGCTTAAAATTCCCTGGCTGTAAGCTAACAGTGAAGAGAATAAAAAGAGACAAATTAATTTTGTTTTCATGGTTGCACTTATTTTATAAAACATTTTCTATCATAAACGAGCCAAGGCCAAAGATATCGTCATAGGAATCTATTTCCTCCTCCGGTTGCCAGGTTCTTACGGGTATTTCCAATCTGTTTTTGTCGCTACAGTCTATCAATAAAAATAGATACCCTGCATCACGGTATGTAGAACTGTTCCAGTATTGTTTCAGAGTTACACCGTATATCTCTTTTAATTCGGGATTAGGATGTTTCGCTATTTCTATCGAATCAAATACGATATTCAAATACTCATTCTTTTTGAAAATATATTTCATCTTTTCGAGATACTCTGATTTAGTTTGCACTTGCATCGCCATTTTTCTATCTGAGCTAAGCATGTTATTACTCCAAATAGAGCCAAGGGTCTTTATGTCTTTACAATTATAGGCATCTCTGAGCAAGTCTATAAACTCTTTAATTCGTTGTTCCTGTTCAGTATCGGGAACAAGCCATTCTACCTGCATGTATTGATGTTCTTTTACTGTTATTCCAATATCGCTTATCATTCCATCGGGGGCAAAGTTCAGAGCTATTTCTTCATATTGGGTACTGTCGGATGTTGCAGCGTACATAATCATGGGAATATTACGTATCTGGTATTCTTTTTTATATGTCGTCAGATACTTTTCCTGTATTACAGAAGCTTTGCAGGCCATGGCGCTCATGCTCCAAAGGGCGTTTAGTTTCCTTTTTGTCTCCCCGGTTACTATTCCGGGAGGAATAACCGGTTTTTTACCGGTTCGGGCTGCTTTATTGAAAGCCGTAAGAAGTAGTGACGCATTCTTTTCCATGATTTGCTTCAACTGTTTGCTATCCATGTCGTTTGTAATCGAAACAACAACTTCTTTGTCTTGTGCCAACATCGTATGGACTGCAAGCATGAGAAAGACAAACAAGGCCAAAGAAATTTTTCGTGTTTCCATTTTTTATTTATTGGATTAGTTTATACTTTCTATCATCCAGGTTATGTTGGGAAATATTTGAATGGAAGCTGGCTTCAATGCTGTTTTCCTGATATAATATGTTTCGGATGGATGTTTCGGCGGAAAGCATGTGTATGTAATTATATTCTTTATGATGCAATACCAGTGTGATTTTTATTGTGTCGTCTCCGTTTGACAGGACACTGCAAAACGATTCAAATTCTTTTTTAAAGAGACATATAAAATCGGTAAGCGGGATTGTTATTTCCGATGGATGACTATTATATATATGTGTGAGCTTTATAATCGGATTTATAGAAGAGGTATATCCGAGTAGCAGATTGGAGGTTGTTTCTACCGGGTATTCTATATCATTTAGCAAATAATACTTCGTATCGTTATGCCGCTGGTAGTAAATGTGATTATGAATCGCTTCATTTATGAAAAAGTTCCCCTTTTCCATATATATAATAGCATCTGAGGCAAATGTCTTGCCGGAATCAGGAGGTAAATCAGCCTGGCAAGCCTCCTTTTTGTGACTGTAATTCATGAGCGATGCGTTTACCTTTTCATCGGCTTCCCTTTTGTTATATCCTGTAATCAATTCTCTTTCGGCCGGGAAAGAAATAGTGAATGTATTTTGGTTGTCAATATTCCAGACGCCGGTGAATAAGCCCGGTTCTTTTTTTAGCGTAAAAGGTGTATCCGGGTCTATTTTGTTAAGTGCCGGAAGAAGGGCGGTGAAGCCTTTTGATCCATAAGGCGCTCCATTCAGTTGGATTGTTATTTTGTATTCTTTCAATTTATCCTGTACGGCTTTTTTGTCCGGGAGTAAAACTAATTCGAGGAATAACCGCTCCAGAAAATTACATACGGTTTCATGTATGTTAGTTTTGGCGTTATCACTGAACAAGGATATACCTAAATGATTTATTTCGTCCGGCTTATCGTATTTTATAATGATCTGTTTCCTGTCGGCTACATCAGGACAAACAACGTATGTATCCCTCTCTGAGAAACAGGCAGCCGGCAACTGACTGCTAATCCAGGCTAATTTCCGATTGGCGTACGAAATCTGTCCGGTGATGGCTTCCCTGCTACTTACCCATAAGAGTAAGACATATATTCCTATTACTATGTTTTTGTGATTTTTCATTCTTTTATTTGTTAGACAGTGTTATCATTTCCTCACATTCCTCTATTTTTTGTCGCGCATTCTTATCATTTATCTTAATACGCAGGATTTTCTCATATAGCGCTTTTGCCTTTTGGTATTCCTGCTTTGAAAACAGGGAATTCGCTTCTTTCAATAAGGCGGAACATGTTTTTGCATATTCGATTCTTTTTTTCACGGATAGATTATCCGTTTTTGATAAAGAAATGTATTTTTCATAGTAGCGTATCGCTTTGTCATAATCACTATTATTATAACTACTATTGCCTTGATCCAGATAATAATCGGGTTTGAAATTCTCAACTTCGGGAGAAGGGACAGTCGTGTTTGTTTCCGGGGAGGGAGCAGGTTGTTCGGTCGGCGTCTCTTTTGGGGCGTTCTCCTCTTTTTTTTCTGTATGAACAGAAGGAAGGATATTATATATAACTGCGAATAAAATACATACCCCTATACATATCCCGATTATTTTCCGGTGTGCTTTGAAGGGGATTGTTTTACCGGAAGGCGAGTCTGTTGTTTTTCTTTTTGCTGTACTATCTTGATTGATTTGAGTTTCAGGTAAACTATTTTCCTGCTCCTTATTCTCTTCCATTGCTTTTACACATTGCTCTTTTGCTTTCAGGCATTCCTTATTTTCCGGGTCCAGCAGCAACGCTTTGTTATAAAGAACCAAGGCAGACGGATATTCTTTGTTTTGATATTGTTTTTTTGCTTCTTTTCGTAGTAATTGGATGGCTGATTCGTTATGTGATCTTTGTTCTTTGATTAAATCGGCAAGTAGTTCGGTAGCTGTTTGATACCGTTCTTTTCTATTCAGGCTCATGGCTTTCAATACGATTTTATCCAAAGCGGGAGGAATATCCTTATAGAACGAAGAGGGATTTTTTAATTGGGCGTCGCCGGATGCTAATGTGGATGCTTCGGGCGGTTCTTTACCTGTCAAGCAGTCGTAAAGAGTGGCGCCTAATGCATACACATCAATGGCCGGAACAAATTTGGCTAAAATTTCGAGGGATGATTGTTCCGGTGGAGAAAAGCTGGGCTTCCGGCCCGTCAATAATTTGCTTGTCAGTATTACGTCTCCCGAGTCGTTGTAACTGAGTGAGATGCCGAAATCAATGAGTAGGGCATTGTTGTTTTTGTCAATCAGTATATTGCTTGGCGATATATCCAGATGAAGGATATTATGCTGATGAACCGTTTCTAATGCACGGGCTATTTCAATACCGTATTTCAGCGCATCACTTACTCCGATCCGCCCTTGTTGCTTTACCCGGGCGTCCAGGTCTGTGCCGTCAATATACGCCATTACGATATACGCCGTATTGTTTTCTTCGAACGCATCATATACCTCCGTAATATTCGGATGAATAAGGGTATTCATAATACGGGCTTCCGAAATTAATTTTCTTTTAAGCCGGTTAAATTCACGCTGTTTTTCTTCGTTTGCGATTAAAATCTCATTGGAACCGGTATCCCGGAAACAATACATCTTATGATAGAACTCCTTGACGACTACAGTAAGCTCACCTGTTTTAATTTCTTTAAGGCCGGTTTTTTGCGTCTGTATCCAGGTTGCAAGGTACGTTATGCCAAATCCCCCTCCTCCCAGAACATGTTCGATGCGATAGGCGCCGTTCTTAAGTATTGTGCCGGCAGATAAAGCTTTACTGAAGTCGTCTTGGTCTTTCATTGATTCTCTTCGTTTATTGATTTTATTTGAATAAGATAGCCCGAGTAATTATCGGAAGAATGTTCAAGGCAGACATGTTGTATCCTTTCTGTTTTTTCCTTGAGCGTATCAGTATTATTGATTATTTGGAGCAGCCTCTCATCTGTAACCGATTCTGTAACACCGTCTGTGCAAAGGAATAAATAATCATTTTCATGCATGTCGCCAAGCCATGTGATGGATATGTTGACCGGTTTGATTTCTTTTCCCTGTATCGCTTGTGTTAGTACATGCATCGCATGGAGTTCCCGGGCTTCGTCGGGAGTAATACTGCCAATATCCAACAGTTTGGCGATGTATGAATGGTCGTGTGTTTTGAATACGATTTCCTGATTCCTGATATGATAAATCCGGCTGTCGCCCGCATGTACCGACCAGGCTTTTGACTGGTCTAAGATAAGCAACGCTATCGTAGTTGCCATTCCTGCTGTATCCGGATGGCTGACTCGTTGTGTATCAAATCGCTGTTCGATAAGATGGATCGCTTGGTTGAAATAGTCTTTATCAACAGGCATCATTTCATTTTCATGGAAGAAACGTTCAAAGACATCACATGCCAAGCGGCTGGCCACCTCTCCCTTTGCTTCTCCACCTACGCCATCGCAAACAATAAAAAATGATTTATCTTTCAGCTTGCCATCCCGTATACAATCTTCATTGTTTTTACGTTTGCCTTGAGCGGTGAAACTCAAGGCATCATAGACGATTGATTTCATAGGATGAAAAATTACAAGTTGTCGGCCAGATTCATATCATTGTTTAACTCATTTATCTGATTATTAAAATCGGTATCGGCGTCGGCGTCAGATGATTCCAATGCTTGAGAATCGTCATAGACATCATCGTCTGAAGAAGATAAGAGAGGCAGCTTAACTTTAACTACATATTCAATCTCGTCGCCACCTTCCGTTTCCTGTGTGTTGATGCTTTCCTCGCCTTCATTTTCATCTTCATAATAGTCGATTTGTTCTCCTGCGGTATCAACATCAGCTAATACGTCAACATTGGCTACAGCATCGACATCGGTATTAACATCGGTATCGGCATCGGCAGTATTGACAATCGCTTCCATATTTGTGATTTCCGCATCCGTAACTTCTGTATCTGCGATTTCTGTATCTGTGACTTCCGTATCTGCAACTTCTGTATCTGCGATTTCCGTATCTGCAACTTCCGTATCTGTGACTTCCGTATCTGCGACTTCTGTATCTGCTATGAGAGGCTGCGGATCGAGGATTGTTTCTTCTCCCTGAATATCAGCCTTGGTAAGGGTTTGTTCGCTAAGATTGACTTGTTCCATAATATAACGAACCCTTTCAATTTCTTCAGGTGAAAGTTCGAGTAATTCATCAGCCGTATAGGTAGAATATACATCTTCGTTCCATTTATAAATGTTACCAGGCCCTACTTCTTCACGGGCGACATATAAGGCCATTTCCTGCGGCATATCATCCGTTACCTGAGACGCCATTCTTATAACCTCCACCTGAGCGCCCGCTGCTTCTTCCGGCAGGAGGGCATTTTCGGCCGTATCTGTTTCATCCGTTGCATTTGCTTGAATTTTACTGTTTACCGAGGCATAAAACTCGTCTTTTTCTTCTTTCGACAAGGCGTCCCATTCGTCTTTATAATAGGTTCCATAGTAATTGCCTTCGTATTCAAAGATATCGCCTATGCCTTTTTCGACACGGGCAGTGGCAAATGCTTGTTCAAAAGCACTTTTTTCGGCAGTCTCCACGCCGGAATTATCTGTACTTGTATCGCCGCCACCGGCCACATCGCCGGTTACATCTTCTTGAAAAGCAAAAGCCACAAATCCGCCGGATGTAACAAGGCCGGCTAATGATGCCGCAACATATCTGCCTTTGTTTTCCACTTTGGTTGTTTCCACTTTTGTTGTTTCACCGCTTTCGGTTTTAATGATGTTGTTTTCATTATACACTTCCGTAGTTTTCATGAGATAAAATGTTTAATTGTTAATAATACTACAAAAATACAGGTTCCTTATCAAGGCACTGTGATAAATGTATAACCCGTCCGTTTTGTACGTAATCCGGTTTTTATATTCCAAAAACAGAGAACAGTTTGTCCTTGCGCGTTCTGGATACAGGTAAATACTCGCCATTGACAAGTTGTATACTGCCATCTTTCCCTTTAAAGTATTTGATGGCTTTCGTCAGGTTGGCAATGTACGAATCATGAATACGGAGGAAAGGAGAATCTTTCAAGGCTTCTTCAAAATAGCCGATTTTCTTACTTGCCGTCATTTTTTTCATGCTTCCGTCTATTACATATATAATATATGTGTAATTTCCGGCAGCTTTTAAATAATACACTGCATTCATTGGGATAAAGATGTAGCCTTCCATGGTTGGTATGGCCAGTTGGTTGATTAATTCTTTTTTTTGAATTAACACATTGTCTTCAGAGGTTTCCATATTACATAAAGTTTGAGATTATTATTCAACACAAAGATAATCAGTAGAAAAAATATTTCCAAGTTTTTTATTTAGAAAAATAAATATTGTAATAATAATATAAAAATGTGTACAATTTGGATACGTTTTCCGGCTGACCGCCCGGATACAAAAAAGGCCCGCTAAATAAATAGCGGGCCTTTTCGTTTTATAATTCCCTGATCCAGATGTTGCGGAAGCTGATGGGTTCGCTGTGGTCTCCGTGGCTTTGGAGGAGAATGGGGCCGGCTCCGTGGGGTATAACTCGTGGGAAGCCGATGTACTCGGTCGTGCCCAATATGGTGGTATGGTTTTGAAGGACGACGCCGTTTTGGATAACGGTTACCGTGGGGGGATAGCGGTATCCGCCGTCTTCTTTAAATACCGGGGCGGTGTAGATGATGTCGTA
>JAISDJ010000128.1 GCA_031264865.1 Tannerellaceae bacterium
GTTATGACAGAAGAAAATAAAATCAAGTGTTTTGAAAATCGAGAAGATTGGAGGAAGTGGCTGACAGACAACTTTGAAACCACAGATGAAATTTGGTTTGTGTTTCCCAATAAATCTTCGGGCAAAACAAGTATTTTCCGACACCTATAAACGTATCCGAATTGCATACATTGAAGCGGCAAGGAAACGACCAGAAGAATTTGAAAAGCGACTAAACAACTTTATAGGTAAAACAAAAGAAAATAAAAGGATAACAGGATTTGGCGGAATTGAAAAATACTATTAATCAAAAAATATCAGCACATAAGCATTTTTCAGGTAACTAATTTCTGTTAAAAAAAGCATCGTAATGTCTTGAGGAAACCATTGTAATGTCCTGCAAAAACCATTACAATGACTTTCCAAAGGCATCGTAATGGTTTCCTCAACACTATATAATCATTTTTTTAACATCTCTTTCTTCCTTTCACCAATCCCAGAAAGTCTTCTTGGATACGAAGTTTGGGAATAGAGAACAGGTGATAATAACCTTTTACATTCGCTTTAGTAACGCAAAAAAGAAGGTATCCCGGGGAAGGATACCTTCAGATTTAATTAGCGCTTACTATTACCCTCTTTTACATGGGTCTTTTTCTGAAAAATCATTATTCCCAACCTCTGGTGGTTTGTTTGAGCAATGGATTGGAATTCAGGATACGTGATGGGATCGGAAATATTTCATAATCCTTATCGTTCTTATCCTGTGGTTTGTTCCACCAGGCTTCGCCAAAACGTCCCCAACGGATCAGGTCGGTGCGTCTGCGGTGTTCGCCTAAGAACTCGCGTCCCCATTCAACGATAAATTCCTGATCGTCGAGTTTGCTCAAATTCTGTTCGTAGCTGTATTTAGACCATTCTTCGGGCGGATAATTCCGTTCGCGAACGGCGTCTAACAGTTTTGCGGCGCCGGCTTTGTCGCCTGACCGGTATTTACATTCGGCTAACGAATAATACATTTCACTTAAACGAATTTCGGCAACAGACTGATTCATGAAATGACCATATGTGTTTGGCAGCGGTCCGAATTTCATCAGGCGAATCCCCGAATTTTCTTCGCCCGTCGTAACGGCCGAACCTTCTTCCCAACGTCCGCCCGGTCGTTCCGAGAAACGTCCTACCTGATCGACAAAGATCAATGGCTGACCCGTATATTCTTCCGAACCGGTAACGGGCTTGGATAAATCATAGCCGTAGCCTTTCGCTCTGTCGAACTCATACTGCGGGCCTACCAGGAAGAAACCTCTTGTATCGCCCTGGTCGTTAATCACCTCATAATTCTGTTTTCTGTAATCCACATCTGCATATTTTTCAAAAGGCATACCCAGTGCGTAGTTATACAAATTACCGTCGCCATCTCTGGACGGGGTTAAGTGAATACCGTTATATCCGTTCCATCCGTCGGTGTCTAATATTGAACTTGATTTATAATGATGATGGGCCGAATACATCCATCCCAATTCATACTGATTACGTTTATGAGGCCATTCAAACAGGTTTTCGGAAGACATATTCCCTACAAAAGAACGATGGAACGGACCGCGATAATCCGGGTCGATAGAAAAACCGGCGCCATATTTCCCGTCAATAATATCTTGGGCTGTCTGAGCACATTCCGTATATTTCGCCGTTCCGATCCACTTTTCGGCATTGAGGTACATTCTTACCAGAATAGCGGCGGCGGCGGCCTGATTAAAGCGGCCTGTTACCGGCTTTTGGTTGAGCCCCGGAATACATTCTTTCAATTCTTTTTCCACGTAGGCGAATACGTCCTGGGGAGAAGATTGTTCCTGCAAAGTAGTTATATCTTCTACAATAGGAACATATCGGAAGAAATCAATCAGGAACGTATAAAACCAGGCACGTAAAGCACGGAGTTCGCCAATATAATTGTTTTTCTCCGCTTCGGTTACTCCAATAGCAGCAAAATCAATATCTTCGAAATCTATTAAAAGATTATTTATCTGTGCAATACCCTGATAAGGGCCTACCCATCCGCCATTTACCTGATTCTGCAAATAGTCCCAGTTATGACCATGAAGGCGCACCCACTGGCCTTCGTCCCAACCATGTTTTCCTTTCTGTGTCCATACAAAATGATCGGCTGTTAATTCCTGAAGATTCCAGCGATCGCCATCCCATGCACACCAGTGTCCATGTTCATAAGGGCGCAATACGGCTGCTTCCACAGAACTTTTATCTGTAAAATAGGTATCCTTTGTAAGAAAACTAAAAGATTCCTCTGTCAAGTCCGTACAGGATGGTAATAGTACTACTGATAGTAGCGCAATTACTATATATCTATAATATTTCATATTTTTCATACTATGCTATGTCAATTTCGATTAATAACTGATTTGAACACCAAATGTAAGGTTACGAGTTGTCGGATAGATATCCATCGGATTAGAATCATCATTTCCGCTACGTATACCCGGCCATATACCTGTTGTTTTAATATTGGCAGGATCCATACCTGTAAACTTCGTAATCGTAAATACATTATTTATTGTTCCGTAGATACGTAGATTAGAGATCCATTTTGTTTTCAGTTTAGGAGTCCATCCTAACGTGATATTATCTAATTTCAGGTAATTACCATTTTCAATAAAATAATCGGTAACTTTTTTTGTACCCAATATATGTCCGTTCTTTTCGTAAGCCGAGTGTAACAGGTTTATTTCAGGCTCAGCCTGTAATCCTAAATACATTTGCTCAATATTAAGGATATCATAATCAAATAATCCCTGGAATTTAAAGCTCAGGTCAATTCCTTTATACGTAAATGTATTTCCCCAAGCTATCACCCACTTAGGAGAACCGTTTCCTAAATAAGTACGGTCTGAATCCTGTGCATCATCTGCCGCTATTTTCTCTCCGTTTACATCTCCTCCTTTATAAATCATGATCCTGCCTAAATCATCTACGCCGGCATATTTGTATCCGTAGAAGGAACCCATTTCTTTACCATCGGCCAATCGTTGAGCCGGGCCGGGATTACCGGGTGAGGGTAAACCATTACCATCAATATATCCTTTTGTAAATGTTTGATTGGAAAACGATTTCAATTTAGACTTAACATAATAAATAGTAGCGAAAGAATTATAATTAAAGTCTTTTGTACGTACAATATCAGCGTTTAATTGTAATTCAAAACCTTTACTATCGGTTGTTCCTACATTCGTCCATAAGTTCTGATGCAAGTAAGGTGGAACGGGTACATCGTATTCGGCAATTACGTCTTTACCTTCGCGGATAAAGAATTCGGCAGCTCCCCACAAACGATTATCAAATAATGTATAATCAAGACCAATATTATAGGATATCTGCTTTTCCCATACCAAATCCTTATTTGGATTATTTCCAGGTCCGTACACCTGTATCCATTGCCCGTTACTGTCTATCTGCCAACCGTATCCGGAATATTTTGCCAATGCAATATACTTATCAAAATTAGAACGGCCGGTAACTCCATAAGAGAAGCGCAGTTTCAAATCATTCACATAAGGCTTGTCTTCAAAGAATGATAACCGGGAGAAACGCCAGGCTGCAGAAGCTGCTGGAAATGCACCCCATTTATGGTCTTCACCAAATTTGGTATTTCCTTCGTAACGAATCGATGCCGTCAATAAGAACAAATTATCATAGTCGTAATTCAAACGCCCTAAGAATGCAATTGTCTTTTCCTTTGTTTTATCAGACTCCATTCCTAAACGGCCTTCAGCGTTATTCCAGCGTCCGCCTTGCAGATAGTTCCATTTAAACTGATCGCTTGGAAAGTCCATATTCTCAGCCCAGAACTTTTCGTAGTTAAATTCCTGGTATGAGTAACCGCCCATGATTTTAAAATCATGTTTATCTATTTTATACGAATAATTTCCGAGCCATTCGAGGGTCCAGTCTACCCAGCCTTCCTGTTGCAGACGAGCGCGGCCGGCTCTGGCATTATCAATTGATTCGCGGTGGTATTTTGTATAATACTCGCGTTGTTTTTTGTTATGTCCCTGGCGGGCTAGCTTCAACTCGGTATTCAGGTTATCCAGAATATTCAACTTCAGATTGAAATCTGCCGTTATATATTCCTGTGTGGCGCCGTTTTCACGTTCCGTTAAGTTCTTGATCGGATTCCATTCATCGTAACGTCCTTTGAAATACTCCATCTCATCTTTATCAACCGTTGGGTTTAACTTGGCGGCAACACGGAAAGAACCATAATCCGTATAATCTTCTTCCGCAACCCTGTATGAAAGGTTTCCACCAACTTCCAATCGGTTTTCCAATGTTACTTGTCTGAAACTGGCTCGTAATCCATACTCTTCTCTTCCGGATGCAATATCAATCCCATCTGCTTTTCTGTAGTTGGCAGAAAGACGGAACATCGTACTTTCAGATCCTCCGGCTATCGAAACATTATGATTCTGTCCGATATTATCCTTATTGAGTAGTTCGTCATACCAGTTTGTCCTGGAACCAAAATCTTTAGCGCGTCCTTTTGCTATAAATTCTTCCGGCGAAAGAATATCCGGCTTGGCTGCAACCATCAAGTGATTGACATAACCATCATAAGCAATAGAAACTTTCCCTGCCTTGGCCTGCCTTGTTGTCACCAAGACAACCCCATTAGCTCCGCGCGAACCATAAATAGCTGCCGCCGAACCATCTTTTAGTACTGTAATCGATTCGATATCCTGCTGAGATAAATTACGAAGGTCGCCACCCGGCATACCATCAATTACAATCAAAGGAGAATTACCCGCTTTCAAGGAAGAAGCACCACGAATCTGTAACGTAGAAGAAGCGTTCGGGTCGCCAATAGCCGTACTTGAAATAGCTAAACCGGCAACTCTACCGTCAATCATTTGCATCGGATCCATCACAGCTCCCTGTATAAAATCATTACGACTTATACTGGTTACAGCTGTTGTCAAATCCTTTTTAACGGTTGTACCGTATCCAACAACAATTACTTCATCCAATCGCTGATTATCCTCAGCTAATATAATGTTCATATTGGCTGTTGCCGGTAATTCCAGCGTAGAATAGCCAATGTAAGAAATGACAAGGACACTTCCTTGTTTTACATTTAATGTAAAACTACCATCAATATTAGTAATGGTTCCGTTTGTCGTTCCTTTCTCCATAATATTAGCGCCAATAACTTCAAGACCGGCCGGATCTTTCACAACCCCTTTTACTGTAACTTGCTGAGCAGAGACAGACATACCCAAAACACAAAGAAAAAGGAATACCGACAATATACGTATATTCCCCTTTTTTAATCTCAAGATTAAATCCATAATAGAATAATTTAGGTTAGTAAACTTGTTATAAAACTTTCTCATAAATAATTTTCTAATTAAAAAAATTGTTTGACTTAGTTAAATTGTAACAATAGTAAGTGTTTAGTATAAGAAAATACACGTCCTGTTATACCAAAAAGGTGTCATAGTTTACCAAATGGTAAATTATGACACCTTTTTTGATACGGAAGACACTCCTGTTAAACCATTTTTTCTCTTGTTCTATATTCTTTGGGAGTCATTTTGTATTTCTTAAAGAATTCACGGTAGAAATAGGATTTATTATTTATTCCTACTTTATAAATTATTTCCTGGATGCTTAGATTTGTAGTAATCAAAAGTTGAGCAGCATATATAAATCGATAATCCTTAATATAATCCGTAGGAGACAGAGAGGTTATCCGTTTGAATTTCCGGTAAAAGCTACGGGTATTCAAACCTGTTTTTTCTGCAATCATTTCGGGGCGGAAGTTTTCTTTATCAAGGTTTTCCTTTATAATTTTAGTTACCAGTTCCATAAAATCTTTATCTTCCTGATGTAATAATTGCCCGTCGTATAGTTCATAAGCGCTTTCCGGTGAGTAATAGTATTCTTTTAAATCCCTTTTTGTTGAAATAAGACGATTGACGGCTGAATGTAAAACGATTGCTGAAAAAGGTTTCGTTAAATACAGGTCTGCACCGGAATTTAAACCTTCCGCCTGTTCTTTCGCACTTATTTCTGCCGAAACAATGACGATAGGAATATGTTTCGTCAGTTTAGCGGCTTTTATTTGTTTAATGAAATCAAGCCCGTTTATGCCCGGCATCAGAATATCCGTGATAATCAATACAGGAATATGTGTCTCTAAGAAATGTAAAGCTTCCGAAGCATTGAACGCTTCTTTTATTTCATATTCTACAGATAATGTATTCTTTATCAACCATACGATATCTCTATTATCATCAATGACCAGGATAAGCGGCTTAACTGATTCCGGCGCTTCCACCCGGAAATTAATCCGATCTTTTTCTATAGACGGTAGAAACAATTCACTTTGCTTCTTTATAAATTCAGCTATATCTATTCTTTTAATTTTTAACTCGGTAAAACCGGATTCTTCTATTTTTCTGAAATCGAGAATTTCCCGGATCAATTCATTCAGTCCCTTTACATTATTACGAAGTATCTCTATATTCTCTTCGTATAGCTCCTCTTCCGATTCTGTCACTTTAAAAGAATGTATATTTTCTATTATTCCATTGATCAAAGTTAAAGGAGTACGTAGCTCATGGGTAATATTGGTAAAGAAGTTCAATTTAGCTTCATACAGTTTTTCTTTTTGTTCGTCTTTCATTTGTTGAGCCAACAGTTGTTGTCGTTTTGCAAAACGCATATGGAAAAACTTAATGATACTTACCAATAGAAGGATATAAAGAATAATATATCCCCCGACAGCCCAATAAGTCAAATACCAGGGTGGTTGGATATAAATCGGCAGTTGGTATTCTTTTATTACATTATCAAATACATCATCTTTATATTTTGTTCGTAACGTATACCGTCCAAAAGGCAAATTGGAGAAAGAAACTTCATTGTTTTTTTGTAATGCTACCCATGATGTATCATAATTATCAAGAAGATAGGCATACTCGTAATTATTTCCGCCGATATAATCAATAGCAACGAATGAAATTGTAAAAGAAGAAACAGACGGGGGAATAACCAGTTCTCCGGTAGCAGAAGTCAAGCTATGTACCTCTCCATTCATAGTTACATCTAAAAAGCGTAAATCCGGAATATACTTTCCAGAACTTTTATTCGCCGGTTCAAGCCATACCAAACCATTTATGCCGCCAAAGAATAAGCATCCGGTATGCGGACATTTCCAATAGGCATCGTCCGAAAACTCTGTCACAGTCAGATCCTGATGATAGAAATTATGAAAAAGATTATTTTCGGGATTATATTTTATCAAGCCCCTGTTAGTACTTAACCATAAACAATCCGTATTATCTTTCAGAATCCCATGTATCATATCATTGGCAATCCTATTTTTACGATTGAATTGTCTGGTTGCATTCTCTCCTACTTGAACCAAACCAGAACTGGAACCCAGATAGTAAATGGAATCCCTGTCAACATAAAGGCATAAAACATCTCCAATAGCAGAATTTCCCTGATTATCGGGAGAAAAAGATTTATATTCATTTGTATAGATATTCAAACGGATAGCCCCATACCCTCCACGTATACCTACCAGAAGAGACGAATCACCATCGAAAACCATGGAATGAAAATTACTACAGATTCTCCCTCCCATTTCAAAAACAAGAAATCTAATGCTTTTTAAAGTAAAGGGTGTTGTAGATTTATTTACAACAATTTCTATCAAACCATCTCCCGCAGTTGCCAACCATAGGACAGAATCATTTATTTCGCAAATAGAATGTACCCAACGGATATCACTGTTAATGGTATAAATCTTATCATCCCTATATGAATAATAGGATAAGCCAAGCCCTTCCGAGCCTATCCAAAGCGTATTTTTGTCTGTATTGCGTGAAAAACAAAAAACCTGATTATTTGCCAATCCATTCTCCGTAGTATAATGTGTAACTCTATCTTCACTTATAGGTTGGTCATCATATAAATGGTAGTCTTGTATGCGGAAAATCCCATCTCCTTTCGTTGCAATCCAAAGCGTATTTTTCTCATCTGTATATATACCTCTAACCGGTTTCTGAGAAGAATTAGGCAAATGCTCCAATGGCAAAACTCTAAAAGGCTTATTTTCTTTATAATACATATTGATTCCTTGCCCGTCGGTTCCTATCCATAATATATTCTGTATCGTATCTTTACACAAACTGAATACGCCTGCTTCTATGCTTACGGAAGTATATTCAAGCGTGTTGCTTTTTCCGTTTAACTTAATAAGTCCATTGTTTATATACGAAATATAAATATCCGATTCCCACAACAAAATACGAGATATATCAGAATATCTACCATTTAAAAAAGACAGATTTGCCACTAATTCCTTCTGTTTGCTTTTGCTATCATATACATAAAGCTTATTTGTTACGTCTACAAAAAACAATTTTTCCTCTTCTTTATCATAAAAAGCGTGATTTATCTCTAATGTGTGCAAGGATGTTTCATTGAAATTCAATGAAACCGAAGCTTCGTGTACAGTAAGCTCAATCTCTCTCAATAAACCACTAACCGTAAGAATATAAAAGTTATTCTGATAGAAGAAAAGTTCTTTTACATCTGTTAATGCCAATCCCGGTACATGTATGTCGTGAAATAGTTCCTTTTCAGGTGAAAAATAAGATATAGAATTATCCGACGACATAAAAAGCGCATGTCCCAACGAGTCAGAAGTTAATAAACATGTTTCAGGGTACTGTGGGTATGATTTTACCACTTTCCGCTCTGATATTGATATCCGATTTAATCCGATAATAGTAGATACCCATATATGGTCTGGCCCTCCATCTATTATTTTACGGATTATATTTCCATCAATCGAATGTTCATCGCCCGGATCATAACGAAAAACAAAGGTGTTTTTCCCATTATATAAATTCAGTCCGTCATAAGTGCCAAACCACATATTCCCAGCTTTATCCCGATGTATATAAAGGACAGCATTATTTGATAAATCAGGAATATCCAATTTTCTCAAGACATGATTGGCTTGAATATGAATCGTATTGGTTAAACAGATACACCCTAACAGAATATATTTTACTATACTCTTCGTTCTATTAGCAAACAGAGACAAGGTTAATAAGTGCATTTTTGAATAAGTACATCCATCCTCACTGTTCCCTCTGTTCGGACATATAAACATAAAAGCGTGGGAACTGAAAACTTATCAGATTCTCGGGCTCTGGTAAACCTTTTTCCATGATAAGTATAAACAGCCCACGCCTATAAGGGCGAAGGCGTTTAATACATTCATCTTTGGAAGTTTTGAAATTTACCAGATTTCGAGAACCAAGATAATGTTTAAACGCTTCGGTTATTATTTCGATATTTTATCGTTAACAAATATAGAAAAAATAATAATACAAAAAACGTCCGGCAACATTAGTGATCAGACGTTTATTAATATTTTTACGTATTATTTCTTATTTACAACCCTGATTTTTAGACAAGTAGTCACTGCATCAATTTGCACGAATATATACATAGATATCCTGGCCTTCATAACTATTTACGAAATAACCTGTCAACATAGTTAATAATACAGATCTAATTTGTGTATTATCTCCATATTCCTTTTAAAGTATTTCTTAATCAGCTCATGCATTATATCTCCGTTTCTTATTTGAATGTTAAAAAACGTTTGCCATTAAATTACATTTATAAAGGAATATTATTTAATAAACAGTCAAGAAAAGTAGTAATGGAAGATAATCTTTTAATTCGATCCGAAGTTTTTTCAGTGCTATGGCCATTTGATTCTCTACCGTATTAACAGAAATATTCAGTTCTCCAGCTATTTCACGATATTTCTTTCCTTCAATACGACTCTTGATGAATATTTCCCGGCAGCGTTTGGGTAATTTATTTATGGCATTGGTAAGAAACTGTTCTATTTCTTCATCCGAAACAAAGGCTCTGTTAAATTCTTCCAAAGAAGTAAGTTTTAAGGATAGCTCTTGTTGAAATTCATCGGCTACAATTCTATGACGGAGATGGTCAATGCATTTATTCTTTACTAAAGAAAATAAATAAGCAGTAAGACTGATTTGTATATTCAGGACTTCTCGTTTTTCCCAAAGCAATAAAAAAACATCCTGTACTATATTTTCGGCATCGGCGTCAGACATAACATATTCCTTAGCAAAACGATGCAACCGATAGAAATAACTAAGGTAAATTCTATCAAAATCATTCTGTATACAATCTGTATGAACCACCGAATTTCCTTTAAACATCAATAAATTGTTAAATACTTCTTCATTAACCCATAAACAACTATCAGTTCTTCAAATTTAGCCCCTCCTTTTTGTCATATTGATAACAAAAATAACAAAAATAATAAAACAGCAAATAAATTTATCAATAAAACCTTTCATTATTATTCTACAATAAAAAAGAACAGAGAGTTTCATCGCCGTTGAAAATTTCATAGTAAAGAGACAATGCGAAGTTATATGTTATTTGTTACCCAAATTTGAGAAGATAAGTATCACCTGAAAAAAGATTGTGATCCTTTTGGAATAGATTAAATTGATAAGTGGATTGATAAACTTTATAAACATACGGATTGTTTATTCAATAGGTACTATTATATTTATCAAAAACTTATAAAAGTTTGTGTACGCCATGAAAGAAAAGATTGAGCAATTAAATGCCCTAAATCAGCAAGCTGAGTTAGGAGGCGGGGAAGCCCGTATTGAAAAGCAACATGCGGCAGGTAAATTAACTGCCCGAGAACGGATCGAATTACTATTGGAAAAAGGAACGTTTGTCGAAATAGACAAATTTGTTACTCATCAATGTCATGATTTTGATCTGGAGAAACAACGCCCCTTAGGTGACGGGGTAGTAACTGGGTATGGTATTATCGGTAAACGAACCGTTTTTGTTTTCGCACAAGATTTTACCGTTTTTGGGGGAGCTTTGTCTGAAACATATGCTCGTAAGATATGTAAAATCATGGATATGGCGATGCAATTGGGTGCCCCGGTTATCGGATTGAACGATTCGGGAGGCGCTCGTATACAGGAAGGTGTACGTTCATTGGCCGGATATGCGGAAATATTTCTTCGTAATTCGTTAGCGTCGGGCGTCATTCCTCAAATCAGTGCCATTATGGGACCGTGTGCCGGTGGAGCAGTCTACTCTCCTGCCCTTACCGATTTTATTTTTATGGTGAAAGAAAGCAGTTATATGTTTATTACCGGACCTGATGTAGTTAAGAGCGTGACACAAGAAGATGTTACTAAAAACGAATTGGGAGGGTCGGATATTCATACGTCTAAATCCGGTGTCGCTCACTTCTCCGCTGATAATGATATCGATTGTATTTTAAAGATACGGGAATTATTATCTTTTCTTCCTACTAATAATATGGAAGAACCCCCGTTTGTACCAACTACCGACAGTCCAAACAGAATTGACACAAAGTTGGATGATTTAATACCGCCCAATCCGAATCAACCTTATGATATGATAGAGCTAATTACTTCTGTTGCTGATGATCAAAATTTCTTTGAAATACAAGAAGATTATGCTAAAAATATAGTAATCGGTTATATTCGTTTGAACGGTAAAACAATCGGAGTGGTAGCCAACCAGCCATCAGCCTTAGCCGGGACGTTAGATATTAACGCTTCCGTCAAAGCAGCGCGTTTCGTTCGTTTCTGTGATGCATTTAATATCCCTCTCCTCACATTTGTTGATGTACCGGGATTTTTGCCCGGCATAAACCAGGAATACGATGGTATCATACGACACGGCGCCAAATTACTTTATGCCTATTGCGAAGCTACTGTTCCTAAGGTAACAATCATAACCCGTAAGGCTTATGGAGGAGCATACGATGTGATGAGCTCCAAGCATATCCGCGGAGATATCAACTTCGCTTATCCCACTGCCGAAATTGCAGTCATGGGTGCAGATGGCGCTGTTAATATTTTATTCCGAAAAGAAATTGCTACAGCTAAAGATGTAGAGGCAAAACGGAAAGAGCTACAAGATGATTATCGGGAAAAATTCGCCAATCCCTACCGGGCGGCAGAATTAGGTTATGTGGATGAAATCATCGAACCATCGGTAACACGCCCCCGATTGGTCCGCAGCTTTGAACTTCTAGCTAATAAACGGCAATCCAATCCACCGAAAAAACATTCCAACCTTCCGCTTTAACGAAAAGCAGAGCATCATGAATCATTAAATAGTAAAAAGATGATAAGAAAAGTATTAGTAGCGAACCGCGGCGAAATAGCCATGCGCATATTTCGTACCTGCCGCGTGATGAATATACCCACTGTGGCTATCTATACTCATGTAGACCGTGGCGCCTTACATGTAAGATATGCCGAAGAAGCTTACTGTATTTCGGAAAATATGGAAGATACCTCCTATCTGAAACCGGATTTAATCCTCGAAATAGCAAAGAAAACGAGAGCGGCCATTCATCCGGGATATGGTTTTCTGTCTGAAAACGCAGACTTTGCCCACCGCTGCGAAGAAGAAGGCGTTATCTTTATCGGGCCAAGCTCTGGTGTAATTAGGCAAATGGGATTAAAAACGGAAGCGCGTAAAATAATGAAAGCAGCCGGCGTCCCGGTAGTGCCCGGAACGGAAGAGCCTGTCACCAACCTGGAAGAAGTAAAGGTATTGGCCAAAGAAATAGGCTACCCGATTATGCTGAAAGCCGCCGCCGGAGGTGGAGGTAAAGGCATGCGTCTGGTACGTGAAGAGGCCGAACTGGATGCCGCCTTCCGTATGTCGCGCTCCGAAGCAGCCAATTCGTTCGGAAATGATTCGGTATACATCGAAAAATACATTGAACATCCGCACCATATAGAAGTACAGGTGTTGGGAGACAAATATGGCAATGTAATTCATTTATACGAACGGGAATGTTCTATCCAACGCAGAAACCAGAAAGTAATAGAAGAAGCCCCTTCTCCTTTCATCAAGAAAGAGACGCGGCAGAAAATGCTCGCTATCGCCGTAGAAGCGTGCAAGAAGATAGGATACTACAGCGCCGGCACATTGGAATTTATGATGGATAAAGACCAGAACTTCTATTTCCTGGAAATGAATACCCGTTTGCAGGTAGAACATCCGGTTACCGAAGCCTGTACGGGGGTAGACATCGTACGCGATATGATACTGGTAGCTTCAGGCAATCGCCTTCCTTACAAACAGGAAGACATCGAATTCAGAGGCGCCGCTATTGAATGTCGTATTTATGCCGAAGATCCCGCGAATAATTTCATGCCTTCACCCGGTATCATAAAAGTAAGGGAAGCACCGGAAGGACGTAACCTTCGTTTGGATAGCGCTGCTTATGCAGGGTTTGAAGTTTCGCTTCACTACGACCCGATGATAGCCAAACTATGTTCCTGGGGGCGTAACCGCGAGTCGGCCATATCCAATATGGTACGCGCGTTGCGCGAATACAAAATGTTAGGGATAAAAACGACTATTCCTTTTCATTTAAGCGTATTGCACAACAAAACATTTTTGAAAGGCGATTATGATACGACCTTTATCGATACGAAATTCGATAAGGAAGACCTGACGCGAAAGAAGAACAGCGACCCGACCATAGCCGTTATCGCTGCTGCTCTAAAACACTTTGAAGAGGAAAAAGAAGCCGCCGCCCGTGCAACAACCGTTCCGCTGGTAGGTGAATCGCTCTGGAAACATTATGGTAAATTACAAATGTCAGCTAATAATTTTTAGATTATGGAAAAAGACGTTATGCCTAAAGCGTTAGCAACTTATTTTGCTACAGTAAATGATATGCCCGATACGGAATATAAAATTGAAATACTCGAAGACGGAGCTACCAAAAAGTTATCTGTAAACGGAGTTATCTATGAGGTTGATTATAATGTAGGGGGTGATACCATTTATTCCATTATTTTGAATAACCGTTCTCATGGCGTACAAATATCCGGTATTGGAGACTCGGAATACGAAGTGAAAAACAGAGGCGATTTATTTCAAATAAGAGTAATTGACGAATTAAAAAAGATGCGCATGGCACGTACACAGTCTGTGGTTGTTGGCCGGCAAGTTATTACAGCGCAAATGCCGGGCGTGATACTAAAAATATATGTAAAAGAAGGAGACGAAGTAAAAGCCGGCGACCCACTTTGCGTATTAGTTGCCATGAAAATGGAAAATGAAATTCGCAGTCCGATCGACGGTATTATAAAAGAAATATATATTAATGAGGCAGACAAAATGTCGGTAGGCGATAAAATGATAATAGTGGAATAAGGTCTAAACTATGATATACCTGTTAAACCGAATCAACTGCATACATCATTCGGTTGATTCGGTTTTCAACCATTATTAGGTTTCATCTGTAAAGAGATAAAAAAAACTATATGATAAAGTGTAGCCTGTTTTGCAGATTCACTTCAGCCATACCACCGTCTATATCAAGGTAGAGGAGGCTCATATCCGGATAACATTTCTCCTGTCTTGTGCGCTTTTTCCCATTAATATCTATAATTGTCTAATAATAAGTATTTCAACAACTATTTCACTGCAAAAATGGGTGTCTCGTGTTATCTTTGGACATGTTTGTGCGGAAAGAATATAATAAAAGTGGCAGTACGAGTATCCAGATTCTTCAAAAAGTTAGGGACTTAGGAAGTTGGGAAGACAAGTGAGATCAGAGAAATTGGCCAAAGTCAATATTAACCTGGGGATATAACAAATATTTCAAAATGGAGGAGATATAAAGATTGAAATTGATTATCAGAAATATCACCAGGATGCCCCAATGGATGGTAATTAAAGGCTACATCACCGATACGAGTTTGCCTGCAAAAGAAGTTATCAGCAACTACCGCGAGTTATGGCATATTGAATAGGCTTTCCGTATATCTAAAACAGATTTGCAAATAAGACCCATATTCCACAAGTTAAGAAATAGAATAGAAGTTCATATTTGTATCTCCTTTATGGCCTACCTCATTTATAAAGAATGTTACTACATATAAATAAGCTGGATATATCAGTTACAACAGTTATTGAACAAATAAACAAGATGTTTGAAATTCTTATACCTGGCAATAAGGAAGAAACAAAACGTTTCAGACCTGCCAACAGTCCGATTGAGCAAAAAATAGAAGACACTATCAGACTTTTCTAAATTTGTGTGACTTTCGTACAAAACAGGAAAATGTCGCATGAGCCATTTTCAATAGAAAAAGAGGATGCGCCACTTTTGACATACCCTCTTTTGGTGACAAGGTGGGGAGTTGAACCCCAAGGCAACAGGTGTTTTACCTTAAACTTAAAGGTGTATATCTTTAGATTCTTCAGGATATAAAGCAGGCACTATCAGACCATGCCATAGCCACCCCTGTTCTTACCCATAGTTTATTCTTTTCCATACGCTGTTCTCCTCTCTTATTTAAAAGATCAATAATGTTATTAACAAAATTGAATGTCCCAAAAAATCCAGTCGCTAAACTGAATATTCCAGGCAGAACCCCAAATATCAAAGATACACAATATAATAAAGCTACTAAACCCCAAATGAGTATTCGACAAAGGTAGGAATTATTTGCGTAACTTTGTGGCAAATAGATAAATCTATGGAAGAGTGGATAAAAGTTTTAGAAGATAAATTTGCTCATTGTGAAAGTCAGATGCGTACAGTTTCCTCAAAACTATACGATTTTAATTGTGGTATAGGAGAATTAGATAATATTGAAAAAGATTTTGCTGATTATTGGACGCATGAGTATTTATATAGAATGTATAATATCATTTGTTGCTATTTGGAATTATTAAATCTCAATGAATATTTAAAAAAGTTCAAACTAATTTACGATCCAATTATAAAAGACCGTTCAAAAGTTTTAAAATTTGGCACTATACCACTAAGAGATGGAGAGTACGAAGATGATTTCCAATTGTTAATTGATTAGGATAAATTTTTAGAACCGATAGGTTTGTTTCATAGCGTTGAATCATCCCAACGCAACGCTCTGAAAAGATTATTGGAATTTCTTGAATGCACCAATGAAATTATTAAGATAACAAAAACAAAAGTGACAAGGGAAGAAGGCATTAATGCAGTTATAAGAGACATCGCAAAATTTTATTATTCCGACGTCACTGTGTACTCCGAAGGATATTTTGTTCATCAATTCAAGCATTACAGACCTGATGTTATAATTAAAGAAATTGCTACATCGATTGAGTATAAGTTGATTCGTCAAGATAAAGAAATAGGTATCAAATTGGATGAGCTTATAATTGATGCCAAGCGGTATACAGGAAATAGCAGAAATAAATTTTGCGTGGCTGTGTTTTGTTTGTCTCAGGATGTAAAGCACACAAAGAAAGAGATTACAAGGGAATGGAATAATATGCACTTTCCCAATAGTTGGGAATTAGTTGTTATTACTGATGTTAAAATAGAATCAGAAAAATAAAAATATATCATTATGGAATTGTTTCATACAACAAAATGTGTTTATAATATTGGGGATATAATCAAAATCGCTAATTTTACTGGAGATTACTGTAATTATCATATCAATAGTAATAATAGCTGGATTAATGATTTCTTGGATGAAACTAAACCCGCTGAAGAACCTCCGAGAAGAAAGTGCATCTATTCTTTTTCTTTGTTACGTCATTGTGCAGCTTATATCGGGCAACGAGAGGATGCTACTGAATATAATTTTTACAAAATAGAGATTAACGCACAGGCTGCTCATCCTATGTGTTTGACTGATGTAATAAGAAAAGCACCAAACACAGGTTTACGAACGAAACTACGTAGTGAGTATTGGCATCCGACAAAAAAATGGAGGTTTAAAGAATTTCTTGGAACAGAAATGGTCATTCTTGAAAAAATAGAAACAATACCTCCTGGTTGGTTCTTCATACAAGACGATTATTCCTTTGATATAAAAACTGCAAAACGGATGGAAATATAACGATTGAAATTGATTATCAAAAATATCACCAAGATGCCGCAATGGATGGTATTAAAGGCTACATCACCAATACGGGTTTGCCTGCAAAAGAAGTTATCAGCAACTACCGGGAGTTATGGCATATTGAAAGGGTTCTCCGTATATCTAAAACAGATTTGTAAATAAGACCCATATTCCACAGGTTAAGAAACAGAATAGAAGCCCATATTGCATCTCCTTCATGGCCTATCTCATTTATAAAGAATTTGAACGGTTATTACATATAAATTAACTGCAGCTATTGAACAAATAAACAAGATGTTTGAAATTCTTATACCTGACAAAAAAAGAGATACAAAAACGTTTCAGACCTGCCAACAATCCGATTCAGCAAAAATAGAAGACACTATCAGGCTTTTCTAAATTTGGGCGCCTTTCGCACAAAACAGGAAAAAACTATATGATAAAGTGTAGCCTGTTTTGCAGATTCACTTCAGCCATACCACCATCTATATCAAGATAGAGGAGGCTCATATCCGGATAACATTTCTTTAGTCGTTTCTCAATGCCTTTAGCTACCACGTGATTGGCGATGCAACCAAACGGTTGGACGCAAACTACTCTTTTTACGCCACTCCGGGAATAGGCAGCTACTTCGGCCGCTATCATCCAGCCTTCGCCGAACTGATTAGCCAAATCTAATATCTCCGAGGCATACCGAGCTTTTGCAAAAACAGATTCGACAGGCTCATATAGGCGATAATGCTTCATCACATCTTCAATAGTCCGGATACGTTTATCCATAAATTTGAGAAACACCGGGCGTGAAAAACGATATATCAACGACTCTTTGTTAACTCTATTCTTGATGTTTACTTCACTATTTACAAAGTATTGCATCAGAAAGTCGAGGATGGGAGGAGTAGACACTTCCATACCTTTATCACGCAACCATTCGGTGATGTGGGCTTGTCCGTAGTTATTATATTTTACAAAAATTTCTCCGACAAGCCCTATTTTTGTATAAGAGCGTTCGCATACTGGTAGCAGGTTGAAATCGGCCACTGCTTGTTCCATCAATTTCAGAATCATTTTACTACTGTTTTTACGTACAGCTTCTATGCCTCTTTCAATATAGAAATCAAATAGTTTCCGGGTTTCTCCTTTTACTTTTTCTCTAACGATTGCAGAACTATACATCTTTTGTAATGCATCTGCATACAGAAGAGTATATATCAACACATTCGCAAACTTAATAAGTGGTAATTTAAACGCTTTCTGCTCATTCTGGAATACTTCTCCCGTTGAAATAACCACTACGGGAATATATCCGAAACCGGCACTCTGAAGCCCCGACTTTATCTGGCTCAAGTAGTTCGTTGCACGACACTGTCCTCCTGTCTGCGTAATAGCAACAACACATTCATCCAAATCATACTTGCCAGACTGTAATCCCGTTATAATATCCCCTAATATTAATGTGGAAGGGTAACAAACTTCATTATGTCCGTATTTCAAACCGGTATCTGCTGATGCCTTTGATGTTTTGGGGAGATTAACCATTTTATATCCTACCAACTCTGCAATAACAGGGATAAAAGGTGATATAAAATCGGCAAACCAGGGGATCAGAATAGTCTTTTCTTTATCTGCTTTTGTATAGTTTGCTTTATACCCTGAATAAGGTTTGTCTACTTTATTTTCAACAGGAGTCAAAGACTTCAATGATTCAATCAACGAACGTAAACGTAAACGGATAGAACCAGAACCGGAAATTTCATCAATACGTAATACCGTATGATTTTTCCCGGCATGTTTCAGGATATCTCCTGTTTCATCCATGAAAAAGGAATCCGGTCCACAACCAAAAGAATTTAATTGGATCAACTGAACATTATGTGGCATCTTGGCTATCTCCATGGCCGATTGTACTACTCTGTTAGGATACGACCATTGTGAAACAATCTTCAATCTACCAAATCCTTCACTCTCCGGCGTACGGAACACATCATCGGTAAATACATGTATTCCGAAGTCGGATAAAATCTGTCCCACTTTCTGATGAATCAAAGGGTCGGTATGATACGGACGGCCTGCCACGATAAATGCCCATTCCTTATTCAAGATAGCTTTGTCGAGCCGCTCTTTTTGTTCTTTTCTTAGTTTTTCCCGGACAGCAGATTTTTCTTTTATCGCTTTAATAAAAGCTTCTTCAAATAGATCTCTTGCTACGCCTAATCTTTTCAGATAGGTAAAACAAGCCTCTTTTAAAACATCCTCATTCGTAAAATTGATAACCGGTTTATCAAACGGTATTCCATATTTTTCTTCCGGATCAATAGAGCTGCGAATAACGTCGGGATATCCGCTTACCACCGGACAATTGAAAGAATTGGATGATTTCTTAAATTCTTTCTCTTCTTTCGTAATCATCGGATAAAAGATACGGTCTACTTTCTTGTCAATCAGCGCCAATATATGCCCATGAACTAATTTAGCAGGAAAACAGATATTATCAGACATCACACCTCCTACTCCTCTCTGATAAAGCGGGAAGGTTGATTCGGGAGATAACGCCACATCAAAGCCGCAATTTGTCAGCAGTGTATGCCAGAAAGGGTAATTCTCAAACATATTTAATACACGTGGAATACCTATTGTTTTCCCGGTTATTCGTTTCATGTCCTTGTTTCTGTCAAACAATAAATGATTCTTCCACTCAAAGGCATTATATCCTTTTATCGGTGCGAATCGTTTATTATAAAATACTTTTTCGCACTTATTTCCTGCATAACAAACATTCCCGTTCTTAAATATAAACCGGAGAACCGAGCATTTATTCGTACAACCTTTACAGTATAATTCTTTTGTTTCGATAGAATTTATATCCGGCAAATCTTCCCGTCCGGCAAAACTCACTATTTTCTCGCCATCGTTCCACCTTTTACGAGCATATAAAGCTGCGCCAAAAGCTCCCATCAGTTCTGGACAGTCTGTAGAACCGACAGATTTTCCGGAAAGTAATTCCAATGCCCGATACACGGCGTCGTTCCTGAAAGTTCCCCCTTGCACAACGATATGATTGCCCAACTGATTCAGATTTGACATTTTAAGTACTTTAAACAAACAATTTTTCATCACAGAATAGGCCAATCCGGCAGCTATATTACCTAATCCGGCATTCTCGCGAAGCGACTGCTTCACCTTCGAGTTCATAAATACCGTACACCGCGAACCTAAATCGGAAGGTTCTTCAGACAAACAGGCCACTCGTGTAAACGCCTCCATACTCATATTCATCGTCGAGGCAAAATTCTGCAAAAAGGATCCACAGCCGGAAGAACAGGCTTCATTTATTTCTATAGCAGAAATCACACCTTTATTTATAAAAATTGATTTCATATCCTGCCCGCCAACATCCAGTACGAAAGACACATTCGGATCTATGTACTGAGCTCCCGAAAGATGAGCCATTGTTTCTACAATACCATATGGCATGCTGAGGGCCGATTTAATTAAATCTTCGCCATATCCCGTAGCGGCAGATGAAAGAATATGTACGATTACCCCTTTTTCATCTGCTTCCTTATAAAACTGTTTTAGCCCTTCTACAACTTTTTTTAATGGATTGCCTTCATTTTTCTCATAAAAGTTATATACAAGATGTGCTTCTTCATCCATTAGCAGGATTTTTGTTGTCGTAGAACCGGAATCTATTCCCAAAAAACAATTAATTTCCTTTCTTGTTCCTAAAGGTTCTTTCTTCAAATAAGTAATCTTCCTACTCTGTTTCCAATCTGTATAGGCTTTTTCGTTTTCGAATAATGCGGGAAGCGTTTCTTTCCTCTCATTGATTTTATCCTTCAGTCTTTCGATCAGATCCTGCAAATTACAACTATTACTTTGTTCTTCTTTATGTAATGCTGCTCCCCATGCCGGAAAATACGCGCTGTTATCGGGTAAGAACAAATCATTCTCATTCACCTTTACGATCTCTTTAAACGCGTTGCGTAAAGCCGGAATAAATGTTAGCGGGCCTCCAATGCAAAGTATCTTTGGTGTTATCTCTATCCCTCTTGCCAAAGAAGTAATACTTTGCAATGCTACTGTATGCAGAATCGACATGGCAATATCAGAACGGGGAATATTCCGACTTATAAGATTTTGAACATCCGTTTTGGCAAAGACCCCGCAACGGGAAGCCACTGGATAGATCGTTTCATAAGTTAATGCCTCCTGTCCCAATTCCTCCACTGATATATTCATTAAATCCGCCATTTGGTCTATAAAAGCGCCCGTACCTCCGGCACAACTGCCATTCATACGTATATCAGGTTGCCTTCCTGGTTGGAAAAATACCATTTTGGCATCCTCTCCGCCTAAATCAATGAGTGTATGAGTCTCCGAATAAATAGTTTCTGTTACTTCTATCGAAGCTACTACTTCCTGAACGAAAGGTACCCCTGTCCGTTCGGATATACCCATCCCTGCCGAACCGGTTATATGAATCGTAAAATCTGTTCCCGGAAATTCCCTGATAATAGAATTTAGTTCCTCGACAAATACATTGTTTATATTTGCTTTGTGCCGTTTATATACTTTATAAACAACTTTATTTTCAGAATTTAAAATAATAATTTTTAAAGTAGTGGAGCCTACATCAACTCCTATCCTACTAATACTCTTTTTAGCTTTCATGACAGACTCCTCCACATTAAACATTTGTTTAATATAAAAGCAAAAAAAAATGAATTACTTCTTTAATGCATTAATTACAAACTGTATAACATATTTTTTATGGTTTACAATCATTTCGGAATATTCCCTTTGAGACACCTTCGCTACATTGGAACCTAAATTTTTAAATATAAAGGGAAACACGCAAAGTGAAAGTATATTCAGCAAGAAATCAATAGGAGGCGTTTCTTTAATTACTCCTTTCTTTTCTTCTTCTTTTATACGTTTCGACATTTGTAAGAAAACGCCATGCGGGTCCTTTTCCCTCATCCTCTCCGACAATCGTTCCGGATTTTGATTTATTTCATTCAGAATAAAAATCGGAATTTGAGGATATTCCATCAACATTTCATAATAGGAGTCGATAACCGTCTCTATTAATTCAAAAAAAGGTAAATCGGAACTTAATGTAGAAAATATTTTTTTCTGAAGACGGTTAAATGCCTCTTCAAAAATGATTTCAAACAAGTTATATTTGGAATGAAAATAATAATTGACCATCGCCACATTTGTTTCCGAAGCAGCGGCAATGTCTCGTACGCTGGTACCTTTGTAGCCATTCTTAATAAATAGCTCACGCGCTACATCCAATATACGCTCTCTTACTTCCGATACAGGCTGTTTCATACGTTTAAACGTTTGTTCTAAACAATTGTTTAATTACTATTCTCTGCAAAGGAAAGAAGAATATTTCAATAACAAAACAATTGAGGAAGAAATATACAGCCTAGTCCACAACAATTCTTTCGAACATTTGCCAAATCAATTTTAGACGATCACATAGGTGAACGGAGTCGTTCACAAGTGTGATCGGGATCATTCACGTAGGTAGTCGGGGTCGTTCACGTATGTGATCGGTTAAAAATAAGGTAAACCAAACAATAAATAATCATAGATATTCAATTAAAACGATGCGTATACGTTACGGTTTCTATGACATCCGGTTCTTCTCTTTTCAGTATGTTTTAGAATGTATTCAACATTGGCACAGATTTTGATGTTATATAATCGAAAGATTATTAACTTTGCTAAGAAGCATTATATAACAAGATGAAAAATAATTATTCAAAAAAACTCATTGAAGTGATTACCTATAGCCGGGAAGAAGCTGCAAGGCTTCAGAATGGTTATATTGGCCCCGAACATTTTATGTTGGGTATCATTCGTGACGGTGAAAGCAAAGCCATAGAAATATTGCATGAATTAAATGCCGACATTTATGATATAAAGAAAAAAATTGAACAGGATATCCGTACTTCCTTTGAAATAGAAGAAGTTCCCGAAAATAATATCGCCATCAGTAAAACCTCCGAACGGGTTTTACGTATGAGTATGCTTGAAGCGCGTTTGTTTAAAAGTGAACAGACGAATACCGAACATTTACTTTTGGCTATTTTGAAAGAAGAAATTAACATCGCTGCAAAAGTATTAGACGACGCAGGTATAACCTATCGCGCAGTGTATAAAAGTTTGGTAAATAGTACAGGTATGGAAGATATGGATGATTTTGAAGAAATAGATGAATTAAGTGACGGATTTACAGATGATGATGACGAAGAAGATGACGATGGTTTTTCAACCAGAAAAGAATCATCCCGTTCATCAAGCACGGCACAACCTAAATCACCGAACGATACACCAGTATTGGACAACTTTGGTACAGATATAACACGTGCAGCATCTGAAAACCGTTTGGATCCAATTATAGGCCGCGGAAAAGAAATTGAGCGTCTGGCACAGATTCTAAGTCGTCGAAAGAAAAATAATCCGGTATTAATTGGCGAACCGGGCGTTGGTAAATCAGCTATTGTAGAAGGTTTAGCCTTACGGATTATACAGCGCAAAATATCACGTATCTTATTTGATAAACGTGTTATAAGCCTTGATATGGCATCTCTTGTTGCCGGTACAAAGTATCGCGGACAATTTGAAGAACGTATCAAAGCGATATTGAACGAATTATCAAAGAATCCGAATATTATCCTGTTCATTGATGAAATACACACAATAGTAGGAGCCGGTTCTGCTTCAGGTTCAATGGATGCGGCTAATATGCTAAAGCCAGCTTTGGCGCGTGGTGAAATACAATGTATCGGCGCCACCACATTGGATGAATTTCGTAAAAATATTGAGAAAGACGGAGCATTGGAACGCCGTTTTCAAAAAGTAATCGTAGACCCGACAACCGCCGAAGAAACATTACAGATTCTGCAAAATATCAAACCGCGTTATGAAGAACATCATAATGTGATTTATACGGATGAGGCATTAAAAGCTTGTGTAAACCTCACCGAACGATATATCAGTGACCGTAATTTCCCGGATAAAGCAATAGATGCTCTGGATGAAGCCGGCTCGCGCGTACATATATCTAATATAATCGTACCAAAGAGTATTGAAGAATTAGAAGCTAAAATAGAAGATACTAAAACGGAAAAGATTGCAGCCGTAAAATCTCAAAACTTTGAACTGGCTGCCAGTTTCCGCGATAAAGAGCGTCAATACCTGTTGCAGTTGGAAGCAGCCAAATCAAAATGGGAACAGGAACTGCAAGAACATCGCGAAACGGTTGACGAAGAAAAGGTAGCCGAAGTGGTTGCCATGATGTCAGGCGTACCTGTTCAGCGAATTGCAACGGCTGAGAACATCAAGCTTCTCGAAATGGGAGAAATACTAAAACGTAAGGTTGTCGGCCAGGACGAAGCTGTTTCTAAAATCGTAAAAGCAATACAACGTAACAGGGTAGGATTAAAAGATCCGAACAAACCCATCGGAACATTTATGTTTTTAGGCCCGACAGGTGTTGGTAAAACACATCTTGCCAAGAAGTTGGCCGAATATTTATTTGATTCTCCGGATGCTTTGATACGTATCGATATGAGCGAGTATCTGGAAAAGTTTGCCGTTTCCCGTTTGATAGGTGCACCTCCCGGATATGTAGGTTATGAAGAAGGTGGACAATTAACAGAAAAAGTGCGTCGGAAACCATACTCTGTTATTTTATTAGATGAGATTGAAAAGGCACACCCGGACGTATTTAATATTTTGTTGCAAGTACTGGATGAGGGCCGTTTGACTGACAGTTTAGGCAGACGTATCGATTTTAAAAACACAATTCTGATATTGACCTCTAATATTGGTACCCGTCAGTTAAAAGATTTTGGTCGTGGAGTAGGATTTAATACAAAAGGGCCGGATGAAACCGACAAGGATTTTTCTCGTGGTGTTATTCAAAAAGCATTAAATAAAGCATTTGCACCTGAATTTCTAAACCGTATAGACGACATTATTATGTTTGACCAATTAGATAAAGACGCCATTCACAAGATTATCGATATTGAATTGGAAGGCTTATATGATCGTATTCGGAAATTAGGTTATTCGCTCATACTTACAGAAGAAGCGAAAGATTTCATTGCCACAAAAGGATATGACGTACAGTTTGGCGCTCGTCCGCTGAAACGTGCCATTCAAAAATATCTGGAAGATGAAATGGCAGAAATGATAATCAAAGCCTCCGTAAGCGAAGGAGATACAATACGTGTTGAATTTGATAAAGAAGGGCAAAAACTTACCACGGAAGTAAGAAAGAAAGAATAAATCAAAATAAAAAACCTGAAAAAATGTCAGATACAATTATCCGGCATTTTTTTTGTAAACCTATAGGCAAATTAATAATACAATAGCTGAAAATATATGGCAAAACAAGGAAACATTGGGGTAACAAGTGAGAATATATTCCCCATTATTAAGAAATTTTTATATAGCGATCATGAAATATTTCTTCGTGAAATAGTATCTAACGCTATCGATGCTACTCAAAAATTAAAAACCTTGTCTTCAGTAGGTGAATTCAAGGGTGAGTTAGGTGACCAAACAATCCATGTAAAGATTGATGAAAAAGCCGGTACAATTACTGTTAGCGACCGGGGTATTGGTATGACTGCCGAGGAAATAGACAAATACATCAATCAAATAGCTTTTTCCGGAGCTGAAGAATTTGTTGAAAAATACAAAAATGATGCTGCCGCTATTATCGGACATTTTGGCTTGGGTTTCTACTCTACTTTCATGGTTTCAAAAAAAGTAGAAATCATAACTAAATCGTATAAAGAAGGATCCGTTCCAATGAGATGGAGTTGTGAGGGAAATCCTGAGTATATATTAGAAGAAACAACAAAAGAAGATATCGGCACAGATATTATTTTATATATCGACGATGAAAATAAAGATTTCTTGAATAAAGACAAGATAAGCGGATTATTGAAAAAATATTGCCGTTTCTTACCTATACCTATTGCTTTTGGTAAAAAACAGGAATGGAAAGATGGCAAATATGTTGATACGGATGAAGATAATATAATTAACGACACCAAACCGGCATGGGTACGTAAACCTTCCGAACTTACAGACGAAGATTACAAAAAATTCTATCAGGAGTTATATCCAATGAGTGAAGATCCATTGTTTTGGATACATTTGAATGTGGATTATCCGTTTAATCTCACAGGTATACTCTATTTTCCCCGTATTAAGAATAACATTGATCTGAATCGGAATAAAATACAATTATATTCTAATCAGGTATTTGTAACAGATTCGGTAGAAGGAATTGTTCCTGAATTTTTAACTTTATTACATGGCGTTTTAGATTCGCCCGATATTCCTCTTAATGTCTCTCGTTCATATTTACAAAGTGATCAGAATGTAAAGAAAATATCAAACCATATTACCAAGAAAGTAGCTGACCGCTTGGAAGAAATATTTAAGAATGACCGCCCACAGTTTGAAGAAAAATGGGATAACCTTAAGTTATTCATCCAATATGGTATGTTAACAGACGAAAAGTTCTATGAACGCGCCGCTAAATTTGCCCTTTTAAAAGATGTCGACGGTAACTATTATACCTTTGATGAATATAAAACATTAGTTAAAGAAAATCAAACAGATAAAGATGGTAATTTAATTTATCTATATACGAATAGCACCGAAGAACAATACAGTTATATCCATGCTGCTAAAGATAAAGGATATAATGTCTTGGTGATGGACGGACAATTAGACGTACATATTGTAGGGCAACTAGAACAAAAATTTGAAAAGACACAATTTGTTCGGGTAGATAGTGATACAACCGATAATATCATTCGTAAATCGGATACCGATAAAGTAACGCTTGAAGAAAATAAAAAAAGCGCTTTACAAGAAGTATTCAAAAGTCAGGTTCCCAAGATTGAAAAAGTCGAATTTTATGTCACTTTCGAAGCATTAGGCGCCAATGCTAATCCTGTTATGCTTACTCAAAGTGAATACATGAGGCGTATGCGGGAAATGTCGGCTATGCAACCGGGCATGTCGTTTTATGGAGAAATGCCCGACAGTTATAATTTAGTCCTTAATACAGATCATGATCTTGTTAAAAAAGTATTGGCAGATGAAGAACAAGCTTGCGCCGACATATTGGCTCCGATAGATGCTGACATTAAAGGTTGGGAAGCAAGACAATCCGACCTGCAAGAAAAACAAAACAAGAAAAAAGAAGAAGAAATTACTTCCGAGGAAAAAGAAGATCTGGCCAATACAGATAAGAAACTTGATGAACTACGTGAGCAACGTAAAAAGATTCTATCGGAGTATGCTTCTAGCAATAACCTGGTTCACGAATTAATTGATTTGGCTTTATTAAGCAACGGTATGCTGAAAGGCGAACCTTTAAGCCGTTTTATTAAACGAAGTATTCAAATGATCGGTTAATTCGTTGCTAATATGCACTAAAATAGTTTATTTTGCGTTTAAATTAAAAGAACGCATATGAACTTTACAGAAACAGATATCCCCGGAGTATGGACTATTGAACCGAATGTGTTCAACGACTCGCGGGGATATTTTTTTGAAGCTTTCAAAAAAGCAACATTTGAGAAACATATCGGTAGAGTAGATTTTATCCAAGATAATGAATCACGCTCATCTATTGGAGCACTTCGCGGATTACATTATCAGCTTAATCCTTTTTCACAAGCGAAATTGGTACGGGTCATCCAAGGTGCTGTCCTCGATGTAGCCGTAGATATGCGTAAAGGCTCTCCCACGTTCGGAAAACATGTAGCCATAGAACTTACGGCCGAAAATAAACGGCAACTTTTTATTCCGCAAGGTTTCGCCCACGGTTTCCATGTGTTGGAAGACGATACTGTTTTCACCTATAAAGTTGATAATCCTTATACACCATCACACGAACGAAGCGTACGCTTTGATGCTTTCGGGATTGATTGGAAAATAGTTTCTCCTGAAACATTAGTTATGTCGGAGAAAGACAAAAATGCCCCGACATTACAAAATGCAGAATACAATTTTGAATTTTAAATAAACTACATAATTATGAAAACGTATTTAGTAACCGGAGCAGCTGGTTTTATTGGGGCTAATTTTATTAAACATATGTTAGCTACTTATCCGGATATAAAAATGGTTGTACTTGATTTGCTTACTTATGCCGGTAATCTGAAAACAATTGAAAAGGAGATAGATAACAACCGCTGCCTATTCGTAAAAGGAGATATTGGCGACCGTTCGTTGGTTGACGATCTTTTTTGCAAATATCAATTTGATTATGTAGTAAACTTCGCCGCAGAAAGCCATGTTGACCGAAGCATTGATAATCCTCAATTATTTCTGATAACCAATATTCTCGGAACGCAGAATCTATTGGATGCAGCTAAATACGCATGGTCAACAGGAAAAGACAATGCAGGCTATCCAACATGGAAAGAAGGTGTTCGCTTCCATCAAGTTTCAACAGACGAAGTATACGGAAGTCTGGGAGCAGAAGGTTTCTTTACAGAGGCTACCCCACTAGACCCAAGAAGCCCGTATAGCGCATCAAAGACAAGCGCTGACCTGTTTGTCAAAGCCTATCGTGAAACATACAAGATGCCGACAACCATCACAAGATGTTCCAATAATTACGGCCCCTATCATTTCCCTGAAAAACTGATTCCTCTTATTATACAAAATATCCTCCGGGGTAAACCGCTCCCGGTGTATGGAGATGGGACGAATGTACGGGATTGGCTTTATGTAGAAGACCATTGTAAAGCCATCGATGCTGTTATCCACAAAGGAAAAACCGGAGAAGTCTACAATGTCGGCGGACATAATGAAAAACAAAATATCGAAATCGTAAAGCTCACCATCCAAACCATCCGCTGCATCATGGATGAACAACCGGCCTATCGCCAGGCATTGAAAAAGAAGGAATTGGATGTTAACGGAGAAATAAAAACCGACTGGATTAACGATGGGCTCATCACTTTTGTGAAAGACCGGCTCGGACACGACCAACGTTATGCCATTGATCCAACTAAAATAACAAACGAACTGGGTTGGAAACCGGAAACCCGTTTCGAAGACGGTATCGTAAAAACAATTTATTGGTATTTAGACAACCAAGCCTGGGTAGACGATATCTTAACCGGTGATTACATTAGTTACTACGACCACATGTATAATAAACGGTAATTTTCTTTGATCATAAGAGAAGATTCGCTTCAAAACTATTGAGCTTTTCCCATTCACCAGCCAATAGAAGCGTATCTCCTTCTTTCAATATACACGTTGGAGAAACGGTAATCATTGAATGATCATCTCTCTCTATGTTAATGATCATACACTCCGTCTTCTTTTGAATGTTGAGTTCTTGAATGGTTTTATTAATCATGGGAGAGCCTGGTTCTACTACATACTGTGAAAGGATTACATGATGTTCGGGTTCGTCTTCATTAACTGCCACTTCATTTCTGTCGGCTATTTGTTGAGTGAATTTACGAATATTTTCATCGGATCCGGCGACAATCAGTTTATCATACGGATAGATATGTTCATTGCCGTCAGGAATATTGATCTTCTTATTGCCACGGATAATTGTTACGATATTCAAGCCTAAACGTTTACGAAAATCCAACTCGCCAAGTGTTTTTCCAACTTTAGGCGAAATCGGCGAAACGTTTATTTCTTCTAAATGAACATCTTTTGATAACAGTGTATTAGCAACCAAAGGATGAATCGGAGCCGACTTTTCTTCAACCAATTGCTTATGATGCAAATTTTCAAGAAAGCGGGCTTCCATACGTATAGATTGGTTTTTAAAACCTTGGGAGTAAATAACGAAGGCTATAACTATCATTGATACAATAACCATCCATAGCGTATAGCTAGGGAACAAAGGCACAAGTACCATCATGATTAATGCGCAACCGATTCCTATTCTAAATACAATAAGAGAAATTAAGGCCCCGCGATTAAAATGATTATCCTGCCATAAATTCTTAAACTCCGTAGAGCGGTTCTTTTTCATAATAATAGCACGAAGGAAAGGAGCCATCAGAATCAAGGCTAACATAGCAGAAAGTATCTTACCCCATACATCCGGTACTTTATCCGTAATAAAAGGCGTTACAAACTGTTCGAAGAGAAAGATTATAGCCAACGTTATAGTCGTATATATCGCCATAATCCGAAGTATGCTCTTTAATAATTTATTCCAGTCGTTTTGTTTATTAACTGTCTTCAAACCCGAAGATGCATATCCTTCTATTATCTTACTCCATTTAGCAGGGATATAACGTTCAACGGCCTGGCATAGCGGAGTAGACAATTTGATAAAATAAGGAGTCGTAAAGGTTGTGATAATTGATACAGATACAATAATGGGATATAAATTGCCGCTAATAACGCCTAAACTCATACCCAAACCGGCAATAATAAATGAAAACTCACCTATTTGAGCCAAACTGAATCCTGATTGCATCGCCACTTTCAATCCTTCTCCTGATGCCATAACTCCAAGCGTGGCAAAAATAACACGCCCTACCAATACGACTCCCGTAAGGATCAATATCAAAACCCCGTATTCTTTAATAACCGACGGATCAATCATCATACCTACCGATACAAAGAATACAGCCCCAAAAAGATTTTTAATCGGTTCAACCAAATGCTCGATAGCCTTAGCTTTTATTGTTTCCGCCAGGATAGAACCCATAATAAAAGCGCCTAAAGCGGCAGAGAATCCTACTTTGTAAGCAAACAACACCATCCCCAAACAAAGTCCTATGGAAACAATAATTAATGTTTCATCATTCAGGTAATTCTTTAATTTCTTCAGCATCGTAGGGACAAGATAAATACCCACGATAAACCAAACCAGCACAAAGAAAACAAGCCGAAGCAAACTACTCAGCAATTCAACGCCTTCAATCCTATGGCTTACGGCTACTGTAGAGAGCAAAACCATCATCAAAATAGCAGCAAGGTCTTCTACAATCAACATACCAAATACGATACCGGCAAACTTCTGCTTTTGAAGGCCCATATCATTAAAAGCTTTGATAATAATCGTTGTAGAAGACATTGACAACATACCACCAAGAAAGATACTGTCCATTTGCGGCCAGTTAAGTAATCGCCCCACAATATACCCGATAACAATCATCGAGCCCATATTAATAATGGTGGCAAGCGACGCCGTTCCCCCCACTTCCATAAGTTTTTTAAAGCTGAATTCTAACCCTAATGCAAACAGAAGGAAAATAATGCCGATTTCAGCCCAAATTTCAACATTTCCCATATCAGCCACAGTAGGCAACCAAGGTATATGAGGGCCGGCAATAAATCCGGCCACAATATACCCCAATACAACCGGCTGCTTAAGCCATTTAAACAAAATAGTTGCGATTCCGGCTGTGATAAGGATTAATGCTAAATCCCCTATAAAATCGTGCAGGTCGGCCATAGATTACTTTTCAATGACAGCCTGGGCAGCAGCTACACGTGCAATAGGCACCCGGAACGGAGAACAGGAAACATAGTTCAGCCCAACACGGTGGCAGAATTTAACAGACGACGGTTCGCCTCCATGTTCACCACAAATACCACACTTAAGGTCGGGACGCACTTCCCTACCCTTTTCGGTAGCCATACGAACTAATTGTCCTACGCCACGCTGGTCTAATACCTGGAATGGGTCGAATTTAAGGATTTTCTTTTCCAGGTAAATGTCTAAGAAAGTAGCAATATCGTCGCGGGAATAACCGAATGTCATTTGTGTCAGGTCATTGGTCCCGAAAGAGAAAAACTCGGCAGCCGAAGCAATCCTGTCGGCCGTTAATGCGGCACGGGGAATCTCTATCATTGTTCCTACCTTATATTCAATCTCATCGCCTACTTCGGCAAAGAGTTGCTTAGCTGTTGCACGTATGATTTTTTCCTGTTCAAGAAACTCATACAAGATACCTGTCAGTGGCACCATGATTTCCGGATAAGTAGTTACTCCTTCCTTCTTCAGTTCAAGGGCGGCGCCAAGGATCGCTCTTGTTTGCATCTCGGTAATTTCAGGATAGGTATTTCCTAAGCGACATCCACGATGTCCAAGCATCGGATTGTTTTCGTGTAATGCTTCCACACGTTTACGGACTATACTAACATCCACACCCATAGCGTCGGCTAATTCTTGTTGTCCCTTGTCGTCATGCGGTACAAACTCATGCAATGGAGGGTCTAGCAAACGAACTGTCACCGGGCAACCGGCCATTGCTTTGAAGATACCTTTAAAATCTTCTTTCTGATAGGGTAAGAGTTTTTCCAATGCTTTTTTACGTTCCCGGGTATCTTCAGCCAAAATCATTTCGCGCATGGCTTTGATTTTCTCTCCTTCAAAGAACATATGCTCCGTACGGCAAAGGCCGATTCCTACAGCGCCGAATTTACGGGCTACCAAAGCATCGTGCGGAGTATCTGCATTAGTACGGACAGCCATTGTAGCGTATTTGTCGGTAAGCGTCATCAAAGTTTCAAAATCGCCGCTTACATCAGGCTCTTTCGTCGGTATCTTACCTTCAAATACTTCTCCGGTAGAACCATTTATAGAGATATAATCGCCTTCGTTAAATACTTTGCCGTCAATCTCCATGGTTCTTTGCTTATAGTCGATATGGAGGCTACCAGCGCCGGAAACACAACATTTTCCCATACCGCGGGCCACAACAGCCGCATGAGAAGTCATACCGCCACGAGCCGTAAGAATACCTTCGGCAGCAGCCATACCTGCCAAGTCTTCAGGAGACGTTTCAATACGTACCAACACTATTTTCTTACCGTCTTTATGCCATTGGGCGGCATCATCGGCAAAAAATACAATCTGCCCAGTAGCCGCACCCGGAGAGGCAGGCAATCCTTTCACCAGAACTGCCGATTTCTTTAGCGCTTCCAAATCAAATACTGGGTGAAGAAGCTCATCGAGTTTATTAGGTTCGATACGCTCTAAGGCTGTTTTTTCGTCTATCATACCTTGGCGCAGCAGATCCATGGCAATCTTTACCATAGCCGCCCCTGTTCGTTTTCCGTTACGAGTTTGGAGGAACCAAAGCTTACCTTCCTGTACGGTAAATTCCATATCCTGCATATCGCGGTAGTGGTTTTCCAGCTTTGTTTGTAAGGCGTCTAATTCTTTGAATATTTCCGGCATGGCTTCTTCCATGGAAGGATAGTTGGCTACACGGTCAGCTTCCGAAACGCCTGCCCGCTCAGCCCATATTTGTGAACCTGCTTTGGTTATCTGTTGCGGGGTACGAATACCGGCTACTACATCTTCGCCTTGCGCATTAATTAAATATTCGCCGTTGAATACATCTTCACCGCTTCCTGCATCGCGCGAGAAACAAACACCTGTAGCAGAAGTATCGCCCATATTTCCGAATACCATCGCCTGTACAGTTACTGCCGTACCCCATTCAGCAGGGATGCCTTCCATTTTACGATAAAGGATGGCACGGTCGTTCATCCACGAATCAAATACAGCGCAGACAGCTCCCCATAATTGTTCGTAAACAGAGGTAGGGAAATCTTTTCCGGTTTGTTTCTTTACAGCGGCCTTAAACTTAGCTACAAGAGATTTCAAGTCGGCAACACCCAACTCATTATCGAGTTTTACCCCTTTGGCTTCTTTCATCTCTTCAATGATTTCTTCAAAAGGATCAATATCTTCCTTATTTACCGGTTTCATTCCCAACACAACATCGCCGTACATTTGGACAAAGCGGCGGTACGAATCCCATGCAAAACGTTCATTTCCCGTTTTCCTGGCGAGCCCTTCTACTACTTCGTCATTCAATCCCAGGTTTAGAATTGTATCCATCATACCGGGCATGGAAGCGCGCGCTCCCGAACGGACAGAAACAAGTAGGGGATTAGCTACATCGCCAAGCCGGCTGTTCATTAGCTGCTCTACATTCGCCACGGCATTCTTCACTTCTTTATCCAGCAGCTTTACAACCTGTTCTCGCCCCAAATCATAATACTCGGAACAAACTTCGGTAGTTATCGTAAACCCCGGTGGTACAGGTACGCCTATAAGATTCATTTCAGCAAGGTTAGCGCCTTTTCCTCCCAGCAGATTCTTCATGTCTGCTTTTCCTTCGGCTTTACCGTTGCCGAACATGTAAACTCTTTTCTTTTCCATAAAATCAGATTCTATTGTGTTAGTATTTGCTATCTCAACATGACAAAGCTCACAAATGTAACAATTTTTTACACAACGAAAAGGCTTACACTCCAATCTTAATAAGAAAAATTATCTTTAGGCTGTTTTTTAATGGGAGAGAGGTCTACATTATCACTTTTAGTAGATATACAAATGTATTTTTCAGGCGGGCGACACTGATATATTTTGTTTAATCCATATCTTTACAGCACAATTAATAAATAATAAATTGGCAAGAAAACAATTACCTGTATTAGAAAACATTACGATCAGTGATGTAGCCGCCGAAGGAAAAGCAATAGCCCGCGTAGGCGACAAGGTTGTATTCGTACCCTTTGTAGCTCCGGGCGATGTAGTAGATATACAACTTACACGAAAGAAAAACAGTTATGCCGAAGGAAAAGCGATCCGTTTTCATTCCTATGCAGTGCATCGTGCCGAACCTTTCTGCGAACATTTCGGCATTTGTGGTGGGTGTAAATGGCAACATCTTCCTTACGAAGAACAACTTAAATACAAACATAAACAGGTAATTGATAACCTGACGCGCATTGGCAAAATACCACTAGGAGAGGTTTTACCAATCCTGGGTTCGGAACAAACCCAATGCTACAGGAATAAGCTGGAATATACGTTTTCGAACAAAAGATGGCTTACGGAAAAGGATATCCAATCCGGCAGATCTTTCGACAATATGAATGGCATTGGCTTCCATATTCCCGGTATGTTCGATAAAGTGCTGGATATTCATAAATGCTGGCTTCAAGACGACATAAACAACCGGATCCGCCTGGCGGTAAAAGAATACTGTTTTTCCCATGAAGGGTACCCTTTCTTTGATTTGCGCAACCAGGAGGGTTTCATGCGTACATTAATTATACGGACAACTTCTACGGGCGAACTGATGGTGATACTTGTATTCTTCCATGAAGATAAAGGTAAACGCGAGGCTTTGCTCGAATATGTTGCCGGCCGGTTCCCCGAAATTACTTCGTTACTATATATCATCAACGAAAAGCAAAACGATACGATAACCGATCGGGAAATACACGTTTTCCGGGGCAACGACCATATAATAGAAGAAATGGAAGGACTCCGGTTTAAGATTGGCCCGAAATCATTCTACCAAACAAACAGTCGGCAGGCCTATAATCTGTATAAAGTAGCCCGCGAATTGGCCGGCCTCAGTGGCAGCGAACTTGTGTACGATTTATACACCGGTACGGGAACAATCGCCAATTTTGTTTCGCGGAAAGCCCGGAAAGTAATCGGCATAGAATATGTGCCCGAAGCTATTGACGACGCCAAAGTAAATGCTTCACTTAACGGCATAGAAAATACGTTATTCTTCGCCGGCGATATGAAAGATATCCTGAACGAAGCATTTATAGATGAGCACGGAAGACCCGACGTTATTATAACCGATCCTCCCCGTGCCGGCATGCACGACGGCGTAATCAAAACAATTTTGCTGGCTGCCCCCGAACGAATCGTGTATGTAAGTTGTAATCCAGCCACCCAGGCCCGCGATTTAAGCCTCCTCGATACAGGCTATGCAGTAGAAAAAGTTCAACCGGTGGATATGTTCCCCCATACACATCATGTAGAAAATGTGGTATTGCTTACTAAGAAATAACCTCTCTCTGCCCATCCTCCTTTGTCTTTTCCTATTTACAGGATGCTATAATAATCAGAAAAAAGGAGAAAGCCCGGAGGCTGTGGATTTATCCCAATTGAAAGAGAAAGGAGAGATTACAGCCGTTACCTTATACAGTTCTACCTCCTATTTCCTGTACAGAATGGAACCGATGGGGTATGAATATGATCTGATCAAGGATTTTGCCAACTCACAAGGACTGAAATTAAAGATAGTTGTGGCCGAAAATGTTACCCGGTTGATTGATATGCTTCAAGCAGGCGAGGCTGATGTGGTAGCCTACCCCATTCCCATTAATAACCGGCTGAAAAGCGAAGTACTGTTTTGCGGACGCGAAGAACTGAGCAACCAGGTATTGGTACAACGCATAGAAAGAAACGGAAAACTAATTACCAATGTTACAGAACTCATTGGTAAAGATATTTATGTAACACCCGGCTCCCAGTATCACGAACGGCTGGAAAACCTCGACATCGAATTAGGCGGTGGCATACACATACATGATATCGGAAGAGATACGGTTACTACGGAAGACCTTATCGAAATGGTATCGGAAGGCGATATCCCATACACTATCAGCGACGACAAGATAGCCCGTTTAAACAAAACTTATTATTGGAACATCGACGTTAGCCTGGAAATAAGTTTTCAGCAACGGTCTTCGTGGGTGGTAAGAAAAAGCAGTCCGGCGCTGGCGGAAGCCATTGATACATGGGCTTCGGATAAAGTAAGCGAACCTATTCACAAAGCAGCCGCCAAACGTTACTTTGAATTGAGTAAGAAGATATTGGAGATCAGCATGCCCGAAATCAAAAACGGCAATATTTCTCCTTACGATCCCTTATTTAAGAAATATGCCGGTACGCTTGACTGGGACTGGGAAATACTGGCATCCCTGGCTTACCAGGAATCACATTTCACACCTATTATTGTTTCGTGGGCCGGAGCCCAGGGATTAATGGGCATCATGCCGAGAACAGCCCTGACGTTGGGCGTAACGTTAGACGACCTCTCCGACCCGGAAATAAGTATCAAAACCGGAGTAGAAGTATTACGCCGTTTCCGAAAAGGCTTTGATAATATTCCCGATTCTATGGAACTTATCAAGTTTACATTAGCTTCTTACAATGCCGGTATAGGCCACATACAAGATGCACAACGTTTAGCTGAAAAATACGGTAAGAACCCGGCCGTATGGGAAGACAACACAGCCGAATTCATCCTCCTCAAACGGGAACCGGAATATTACAACGACCCGGTTGTAAAATATGGCTACCTCAGAGGAACCGAAACATTTAATTATGTGAGGGAAGTATTGGGAAGGGCTGATTATTACAAGCAACAATTAAGTTTACTTACTCAATAACACAACAACTAATTATTTTTATCATGAAAAACATTCTTACGAGTCTTATCTGCTTCCTGATGATATTGTCAGGGTGCAATGCTCCAAGCCAGAAAACAGAAACCGCTTCGTGCGAAGCCGACAAAGCCTCCATGAAGTTAGTAATGAACCTCACCCGCAAAGTAAAACCCGAACAAGTATCGGCGTTCAAAGAATCGTTCGAGAAGTGTAAAGTGGGCACCCTGCAAGAACCGGGCTGTGTAGACTACGGCATGTACCAGTCGTACACCGACAGCACGGAGTTTATTATCGTGGAAACGTGGAAAAATAAAGGCGAACATCTCAAACATATGGAAACAGAACATCTGAAAATACATATCGGAGAGATAAAAGAGATGGGCGACCCTACGTTCAAAGCTACCAATACGGAAATATACGTCTGTCCGAGCGTAAACTAAAGGGTTTTGCCCGTCATAATATCCAATACCAACTTGTCGGTCGATTCCATCCCTTTGGAGCCAATGGCCGTCAGGTTGGCGATTGACTTGTCAACATCCTCGTCTATAATACCTTCAACCGGTGTAACGACTTTGTCCTCCATTGCCATCATGGCCGAAAGCATGGCTGTTGAGACGCCGCTGGCCACCTTCAGTGAGCAACTGGGTTTTGCTCCGTCGCATATCATGCCGGTAATATTACCTATCATATTCTTAATGGCGTACGATACTTGTGCTTTATTTCCACCCATTAGGTAGGTAATGCCGCAACTGGCTCCGGTAGCAGCCACCACACATCCGCATAAAGCCGACAAACGCCCTAAGCTTTGCTTAATATAAATAACCATCAGATTACTGAGCATCAAGGCCCGTATCAATTGTTCTTCCGAACATTCAACGTCTTCGGCAAACGAAAGTACCGGAAGAGTAGCCGCAATGCCCTGATTTCCACTCCCCGAATTAGTCATCACCGGAATCAAAGCACCGTCCATACGGGCATCGCAGGCTGCCGACGTCATTGCCAGCATACGGGTATAGGGCGTATCACCCATATACTTTTTACCGGTTTTCCCCTTGATTGTCTTGCCCACTGTATGTCCATACGTTCCTCTCATGGAAGTTTCGGATGCCTTTTTATTCAGTTCGGCAGTCTCTAAAATAAAGCGAATCTCTTCTATGGGCATTGTCGTGGCAAATTCATGTACCAGCGCGTACGACAACTTCAATTCTTCCGTCTCACAACACTCCTTTATGTTCTCTCGGCAGGAAGAACAACAATCTTCCAATACGTCCCCGTTCTTTTCTACATAAACGATATTGGTATGCTCCCGGCTGATAATAATCCGGGTTTGGTCGTTTCCCGAAAAGGCTGCCACTTCAATATATAGTTTATCAACATTCTCTTTCAGTGATATATGGATACATTTAGTCTCGATGATACATTTTCCCTTCTCCAGCGCTTCCGGCGTCAAATCACGTAAAACTTCCAACCCATACTCGGACTTACCAATCAACACACCAAGCGCAATAGCAATAGGCAACCCTACCATTCCTGTACCGGGTATCCCAACGCCCATCGCATTTTTCAAAATATTTGCACTAAGATACACTTCAATCTTCTGAGGCTGCGTACCCAGCACTTCAGCAGCTTTAGCAGCAGCAAGCGCCACCGCAATCGGCTCGGTACACCCAATAGCCGGAATAACTTCTTGATGTATCAAATTCAAAATTTTGTGTTTAGAAGTATAATCCATAGTCCGACGTTTTTGTTGATAAACAATTTGTAAGCAATATAGAAAAGTATTTCTGATTTCTATCTGATTTTTCTCTTATTTGTCCTCGGATTCTGATTGAGCTATCTTCGGAAAATCCTTCAGTCTTTCAACTTCATCAAGAATATTGTTATATAGATCTATTGCTCTTCGTTGGTTTTTTTCCTCAAGCATATTGTAAATATCTTCCAAATGCTCTTCGGCAGCAATCAAGAACTTTATTATCATATACGAGGATGCTTTTTACGCATTTCTGTTAATGTCTTGCCTCCCCCACTATTGGCATCTTCTACCGAACGCCTTACTTCTTCAATCAACTCATCATCCGTAAAACGACATGGAGCTGTTTTCAGGCGACGGTAATACGCCTGTACTTTTTCAATTATTGAATAATTTTGTTCATTTTCAATTTCTTTTCGAAGCTGGGCTTTCAATTCTATTGTTGTCATTCCTGATTTCTCTTTACTTTATTACTTCGCTTTCTGTTTATCTGATACATTAAGCAGGATGTACTTCACTGAATAGGGGTCTGCCTGGGTTATCTTTTTGGCTGTTAATGTGTACTCGTAGCCATTTTCAAAATCAAACCCTTCTATTTCTGTTAATACAAGCCAGCGATTGGCGTCTGTTACTTTCGCAAGGAGAGCATTGTATATTTTGATATATCCATCTTCGTATTCAGTAGGAAAACGAGGTGAGAACTTCACTGTCTCGGGCGATATGAATAACTTTACCTCCTCTTCACTGTCTTTGGTTATGACTTTTTTCTTTGTCAAATCCCCTACATATATATATTTAATAGACGAAACATCTTGAGGGGGATTACTCATCCATACCTTTTTTGCTTTAAAAGTATATTCGTACCCTCTTTCGTATTCAAAGTCGAATCCTTCAGTTATTATATCCATCAGTTGTCGTTTCTCTTTGTCATCACTCTCGGAAAATATCAGTGGCTCTGTCCAGATGTCGCTTAAAATGTTTGAACCATAGCCGGTCTCCGGGTAGATTGTCATTTCAACTAGTTTCTCTTTATCTGCATTTTCATTGTCTAAACAACTAAAAAGGGCTCCACTCAAAAAAGCGAAACATAAAAATACATATCCGTTTTTCTTTTTCATCTTCTTTTTCATCTTTAATAGAAATACAACGGTAAATTTATAAAGAAAAATTTGACTATACAAGAACAGAAGTAAAATCAAAATAAGCTGTTCTATTGGTGTATTGCCAAAAGATACTTATGTTTGTAAAACAATTTTAACGTTAAAAAGGAAAAGCAATGAAGAAGTTATTCGGTTTATTTATTATTACCCTTTTATTATTAAGTAGTTGCGGAAGCGTTCCCTTAACCGGAAGAAGGCAAGTATTGTTGGTTGGCGATCAAGAAGTGCTAACAGCCAGCCTTACACAATATAATGATTATATAAAATCGGCTAAGATTTCAACAAACCAAACAATGACAAACCAAGTTGTGAGAGTAGGAAAAAAAATTGCAGCAGCAACTGAAACGTATCTAAAATCGAACGGATTAGAATCGGAAATTAAAAATTTCTCCTGGGAATTTAATTCAGTGCAAAGTACAGATGTCAACGCATTCTGTATGCCGGGTGGTAAAATTGTAGTTTATGAGGGAATTATGAAGTACATTTCTTCAGACGATGAATTAGCCGCAGTAATGGGGCATGAGGTAGCACATGCCGTGGCTAAACATTCCAATGAACGGATGAGCCAACAATTAATGACGGAATACGGAGCGGCTATTTTGGGAACAGCTATTAGCGGTACATCCCAGGCAGTGCAAAATATAGCGGGTACAGTGTATGGTTTAGGAGCTCAATATGGTGTAATGCTTCCTTATTCGCGCAAACATGAATACGAGGCAGACCATATGGGATTAATTTTCATGGCTATTGCCGGATACAATCCTCAGGCTGCTATTACATTCTGGCAAAAAATGGCTCAGGGGAAAAGTAGCGGTACACCCGAAATAATGAGTACCCATCCCAGTGATACCAACCGCATTATGGAATTACAGAAATACTTGCCGGATGCCATTAAATACTATAAAAACCCGAGTTCGGAATAAGCACAAAAAAAGATTGCGATGTCTTCAGGAAATCATTACGATGTCTTTATAAAACCATTATGATGCCTTTCCAAAACTATTATAGTGATTTCCTCGAGCCATCACAATGATTTTTTTGCTTATTTAAAAAAAATAGAAAAAAAGAGCCATTTAGTTTGCCTAATTAAAATATAAGACAGATATTTACCGCATGCATGTTGCAGACGCTGGTGTTTATCGCTTCCTTGCCTTTGGTTGAATAGTTAACTAACTTATTAATTTTTAAATAAATATACCATGAAAAGGAATCTTTTATTTTTATGTTTATTCATTTTTTGTGGATTGGGAGCTCAGGCGCAGCTCAGGGTTTTACAAAACGGACGGGTTCAGGCAGGGTGGCTCAAAGATTATAACGAAGACTTAGGAGAAGTTACAAGTATGCAGATTTTCGGAAAGACCGGCGAGATGCGTACGGCGTCGAAATTGTCTTTCGGAGATTTCGGACAATATAACAATCAGGGATGGAATGTTTTTATAGGTGAATATGGAACCATAGACAGCGATCAGCTTTGGTTGCACGGAAAGTTAGGGATTTACCTTACAACCAATGGGTATGCAAATAATGTTGTTGCCTATTATAATCCATCGGCTAATGGTAATTTTGTTTTTAACACAAACCTGCGTGTAAATGGTATAAACATCACTTCGGATGCCCGGTTGAAAGAAAATGTCAAATCGCTTTCAAATCCTCTTGGTCTTCTGAGCAAGGTTAATGGGGTTTCTTACAACTATGATTTTGCCGAAATACAGAAAAACAGTGCGCAGGATAAAGCCCAATTCTCCTTACCGGCAAACGATAGCGAAATGAGAGGAACTATGAGTTCGGCTAAAGACATTGAATACCAAAAGGTTCAGGCTGAGATAGACCGGCGGGAGGCTGAGGATGCTGCACGTACCCGGATCGGATTCCTGGCGCAAGATATCCAGAAGGTGCTTCCCGAATTGGTGCAGACAGACGACAAGGGGGTGATGTCTATAAACTACATGGGATTTATCCCGCTTATCGTAGAAAGCATCAAGGAGATGCAAGCCACAATCGAAGAACAAAGCAGACATCCACTGTCAACGTATATGGTTGCAGTACCATAAGCGTACAAAATGTCACAGTAACCGGTACCGGTAAGTTAACGCTGTCTGCACCGGGTAATATAACCATCAACGGCCCATTTCTGGTGAATACCGGAGGAACCTTGTTACCTATGGACAACAGCCTCAACAAAGGGTTATCAAATTCGACTATGATTCGTCCGGGAATATGAACAGCCAACAGTCGACTATGTAGGTATTAGTCTATTACATTAAATGATAAGCTCTTCATGAAAAAATATATTATTACATTTTTAGGCATACTAAGCACCCTTGTTGCTTTACAGGCACAGACCTATGTGCCGGCCAACTTTTCAGGTTCCCTGGACATTAGCCCGATGGGGGGAGCTACTTATTCAATCCCTCTGGACCTACCCGCAGGCATTGACCGTATGATACCTCAAATCGGTATCGCATATAGCAGCCAGGGCAGGGATGGTATTATGGGGAAAGGATTTTCCGTTTCCGGGATTTCTTCCATAAATCGCCGGCAATCAACCTTATTCCATGAAGGCGCTGTCAATCCGATTAGTTATAGTTCTTTAGACAGATACATGTTGGACGGTACCCTATTGATGGCATCGGGAACAAATGAATTTATGACGGAGACAAATACCGCTTCCCGTATAAAAGTCTATTCGCCCAACACCAGTTCGACGTATTTTACGGTAGAAGGTAAAGACGGGCTGGTTTACGAATACGGTAAGACATCCGATTCAAAACTGTTTGCCCAGGGAAGTAACAAAAATCAGGTAGCCGCCTGGATGCTGAACAAGGTGAGCGACCGCATGGGAAGGTATTATACTTATACCTATGAAAAAAGTGATGCCGGTGGAGAAATCAGGTTAAAACAAATCGATTATACCGGCACATCCTCTTCAACGCCGTTTTGTGCTGTAAAATTCAACTACAAAACAAGATATTATGAGATAAACCTCAATTATGTTTCCGGAAGTAAATTCAAGGAGAGTAAGTTATTAGATAATATACAAGTGTATTATGGCTCTACTGTTTTAAGAACCTATGCTTTTAATTACGAATTTTTCGATAACATCTATCTACTGAACCGGATAAATGTAACAGGCCAGCATAATGAGGCATTGAAACCCATTGAATTTACCTGGTATAAAAATGACGATTTTAAGCAGACTGAAGTTAAATACGATCAGACAAGTTACCTAAACAAAGCTGTAATCTCGCTGGGCGACTTCAATGGGGATGGCCGTATGGATTTTGTTGCTACCCCTCAGGCCGGCGCCGGATGGACAGGCTGGCGGTTATTCCTGGCAAATGCCGACGGAAACGGCTTTAGCTATACTTCTTCGGGAACCATTGTTGAAGGGTTACAAAGGGTGATCCCCGGCGATTTCAATGGCGACGGGTTAACCGACTTTATTGCACACAGAAATACAAGCGGCGGCACAAATGTGGTATATTCAGCGGGCACAGGTACCCTGTTCGATAACCGCTTAAACATAACGGAAGAATACCGATGGGACCTCAATAAAAACGGAGAAAACAGAGGGGATGGATCTGTTATTACCCTCATGACTGAAAATGACTCCTCACTGATTATAAAACAGGAACCGGAAAATTCAATCCCCGGAAAAGTATCCTCCAATCCCAATTTGTCGCCTAAAGGGGTTTCATACGACAACTATTTTGTGTATTACAGTACAGGTAATGGTTTTACGGGATCTACTTACGGAGCGATTGCAACAACTGATCGTTCGCATAATATTAAAATAGGCGATTTTAATGGCGATGGAGCAGTAGACCTCTTTATCTATTATACAAATAAAAATATATTTCAGGTTGATTATGATATTATCATGTCAACATATTCTACCAACGGTTCTTACCCATCTACTTACGGCGCCAACCGGGTTATAGCATCTCCATCGATAGAGTCCAAAGCCCGTCTCGTTCCATTGAGTCACACCACTAACGGATGGATAGAATACTCCGACAACTGGGAACGGGTGGAAGTATGGGATTTCAATGGCGATGGCATAGTAGACGTCTTAAACCTGCATGATGGAGGCCATCATTACTACCTTAACAAAGGAAGAGGCGATATCTCCAAAGTAAGCACGTCTACTTTTCCCGGGAAAAACCATAAGATCAATTTCGGGGATTTTAATGGAGATGGTAAAATAGATGTGCTGCTCACCGGATACAACAATATGGAATGGTCGGAATGGCAGGTGCATTTATCAACCGGCGTGGGCTTTGAATATTTTTCTTTCCCTAAAAAATTCGATACATTTTCCAAAGAAATATTCGTATGTGATCTCAATGGTGATGGAGCCGACGATTTCTTTGCCGTAGATAATGAGACTCCCTCCTCCACCTTCTCTCCTATCAAATACTACCTGGCAAACAACAATGGAAAATCGTTCAACGGATATTCGGGTACCGGCGTATATGGTTTGAATTATTGGAACTTCTACCCCATCGACTCACGTGGCGACGGAAGATCCGGTTTCATAACCATTTCCAGGAACGGTACCTGGAGTGGATATCAACTCTATATGCCGCCGGCCGATTTTACCCATCTGGTGAATACCATAAAAGATTCTTACGGGAACCTCACCACCTTAACGTACAAAAGGATGGCGGATGCTACCGTTTATACCAAAACAAACCCGAAAGGCGGATCGGAATCTATTGAAGAGTATGACTGCCTGTCGTTTGCAGCTCCCTTTAAACTGGTTTCAAATGTGCAGACAAGCGATGGCATAGGCGGTTACAGGGAGATGGCGTATCAATACGAAGATGCCAAAGTATTTAAAAGGGGACGGGGCGTCCTGGGCTTTTCTAAAATTATACGCACGGATGTAAACAATTCCGTACAGACTACGATAACCCAGGAGTTCAGCGATACATATTATCAACCGGCTACGAAACGAATAGAAGATAAAAAGACCTCTACAGGACGTGTTTTGTCGCTGACCGATTATGATAATACATTAAACAGCCGCGCAGTATCTTTCAGTTTTATGCCAACCTCCATCAGTATAAAAACGTATGGGCCAACGAATAACAACCTGATCAAATCCGTTACTGCGACTTATGCCTATGATGCATACAATAATGTTACAAAAGAGGTAATTACCGCAGGCAATGGGGACAAAACGGAAATAACAAATACCTATACAAATAACGAAAGTTCCTGGCTGATTGGTCAGTTAACAAACAGATCGATTCAAACCACAGTAGGAACAGCCGTTCAAACCAATACGACCGGTTTTACATATAATGCAAATGGCTCTCTGGCAACCCAGACCATTGAACCCTCCAACGCTTCGTATAAAATTACGACATCCTATACTTACAACAGCCATGGCAATCTGTCGAAAAAGACAAGTGTAGCCGGCAATGAGACACGGAATGAAGAGTTCGTTTATTTGAATGCTTATCAAATCGATAATTATATTGATGTCTATGGTAATGTAACCCAATATGAATACATCCCTACGAACGGGCTTTTGTTATCGGAAAAAAGCCATGGGATAACCAATACCTATGCCTATGACGGATTTGGAAACCTGAAATCCACGTCTGCGAACACTGGGGAAACCTCTGCCGTTAACTGGTATTGGACGAATGCCAGTCCGGCTAACACGGTAGTTAGAAAAGAAGAAACATGGGAAAACGGACAGGTTATTAAAACATGGTTTGACGCACCGGGAAGGGAAATACAAAATGAACGCAAGAATGCGGCCGGGACTGCCGTCACTGTAAAAAGGACGTATAACACACTGGGGCAGTTAACCAGTGTCACCGAGCCTTATTTCACCTCGCCGCAATTAGCTATAACGTATGCCTATGATACCTACGGCAGGATGATCACCGAATCAACCCCCTTTGGTAATATTACGTATGCCTATGCAAGCACTTCTACGGGCGAACAAATTACGGTCAGCGACAAAACCCGTGGGAATGCATTTACAAGCATCAGGACGTTTGACCTTGCCGGAAAGGTGACGAAGATTACGGATTCGGGAGGGGAAACCATCACGTATACCTATGGCGCGTCGGGGAATCCCGTAAAGATACAGGTAGGAACAGCCATTTCCGAAATAACCTATGATCTGATAGGCAGGCGCACAAGGCTTAAAGACCCCAATGCCGGGACAATAAACTACACCTATAACGCCTGGGGGGAGCTTTTAACCAAAACAGATGCCCGAAACCAAACCGAAACATACACCTACCATCCCGACAGTAGGATAAATACCTATAAACGCGGTACGGAAGTATTTACGTACCAATACCCTACGGAAGCGAATAAACCGAAAGAGCAGGTGGTGAAGGTTTACAATGCCTCCGGGATATCTACAGAATACGGATACGATGATTTGGGTAGGGTGACGAACGTTACGGAAAAAATCGATGCCGGTAAATCTTTCCTGTCGGAATATAAATACAATAACAAAAACCAACTGGAGCAATTCATTTATCCGGGTGGAAGAGCGGTTAAATATGAATACGCCTACGGTGATTTGAAAAAAATAACCTGGGTGCCTACCGGTACGGTTGTATGGGAAAAGCTGTCGGAAAATGCCAAAAGACAGGTATTGTCGGCAAAAGCCGGAAACGGGATGCAAACAGATTACCAGTATACGGCGGCAGGAACGCCAACCTCCATAAAGGCAAACGGGAATACCGTAATGCTGAATATCAGCTATCCCGGTAGCCAAATTGATTCACGCGGTAATATCGGTCAGCGAAAGGATGATTACAAGGGATTATCCGAAACCTTTATGTACGACAATCTAAACCGCCTGTCTTCAAACCTGGCCGGCATCAGTTACGCCGCCAACGGGAATATAACCAGCAAAAGCGGAGTGGGAAGCTATACCTACAACAGTTCAAGGCCGTATGCCGTAAGCAGTTTGACGGATACTCCCGATGGGGTGATGGAAGAAAATCTGACCATTACTTACAACAGCATCAACAGGCCCGTAGAATTAGCCCTAAGCTCCACCCATAAATATACCCTTACCTACGGAACAGCTAACCAGCGCATAAAGAGCGTATACGTCAAACCCGGGGCGGCCACCCAGACGAAATATTATGTGGGGCCGTATGAAGAAATCCTGCGGGGAAGTTCCGTCCAGAAAAATTATTATATCTATGCCGAAGGAGGAATCGCTGCCGTTTATACCGAAGGACATTCCGAACTAAGCACCGGTTTGTATTATTTCCACAATGATCACCTGGGATCGCCCTGGCTGATTACCAATTCAGCAA
>JAISDJ010000293.1 GCA_031264865.1 Tannerellaceae bacterium
GGCCCACGCCTGGAGGACAACCAGCCTGCGTAATAGACTGGCATACCCGCACCTTCGATACAAACCTCCAGGAGCTCCAGGAATGGAATCCCGTTATCCAGTTCCCCCTCAAGGAGTGAAATATTGACAATTCCCAGGGAGTGTCCGCCCTCGCCCCTCAGTCTGGGGCAGGAAGCCGGAGGCGGAGTAGGCTACAAGCGAGTGGGGCAGGGGTTGCGCGGGGGGATTAAGGGGCGCTCTTGATTTGTCGCACCTATACGGGAGTGCATGGAGTGACTATAAGTCAAATAGTTACTTTTTTATTTCTGGAACATTTGAAGAATTGTTGCTTTCTAGTTTCTTAATAAAAATTTCATTTCTTCTCTTAGCTCTGGCTAAAAGAGTGGAATATTTAATAACTTCGGTATAGAGAGAACCAACAATAACCATTTTATCATTATATAGATTTTGCGATGGACGAAACATATAATCAAAATGAGTTGATCGTTCCCAATTTCCTGTACCAGTGCTTAAAATATCCATTGGTTCTATTGCCTCACCTATTAAATATCCATAAAATGTATTTATTCTATATTTATCTTTTGTATAATTGGCAATAAGAGTAGCATATTTGTTTATTTGCGTAAGATGATCGCTGACATTAACATCGAGAGCTTTGAATTCAATAATTATACATTTTCCTTCGTCGGGAAATAATAAAATATCAGGCTTCTGATCTAACCGATTTTCGCCTAATGAATGCAAATAACGTTCTTCTTTAGCCAAAAATTGCTTTTTAAAGATTAATTCACCATCTATTGTAATTAAAGCCAATTTTACATTTGAAAAACCTTTGAAATAAATAAATTCCTCGTTAATAAACCATAAATCGCTGTTTTCAGGATCGGCATTGTTCTGTCGAAAAATTAAATTATGTAAGGTTTTTTCTGCTATTCTACCGCCGTTTTTCAGTGTTTTCTTTTGATTTTCCAAAACCTTATCAATCCATGTTAGGACAATACGCCTACGGGCAATGTATTTAGCTAGTTCATTTCTATTCTTTAAAGGCAAGGCGGCAACCATCTTTTTTGATAATGCTGTCATATCCTGCTGGTACATCTCGGTGTTTGTAGGGTCAAGTTTCTCAGCTTCTTTTAATAATTTTCTAAGGGTAGCATCCTTCCTGGCGGCACGTCTCGCATCTGCCTGATAGACTTTCCGTAACATTACTTCGTCAGTATCGTCAATTTTAATATCAGATTCATTTACTAATTGCTCATCAAGCAGGAACATCTTCTTTAACTCATCTATTCCTTTTCTTTTTTTTTCAAATTTCCTTTCAATTTCCGGGCAGAGAGAACGCAATTTTGCATTTGCTGATTTTAGCATGGTATCTAACAAAATTACTTCATTGGGAGATAAAGTATCTTTATTTTGTTCAATGTACTGTTCAGAAGTAAGGATTTTTATATCGCCACGCAAATCGCTGTCTTTATTGTCAATATAATCACCTGAAACTAACACCAGATAACGATGTCCATCTATTTTTTCATTTGGCAACAATGATTCTATCTCAACCGTTTTGGCTTCTGTACCTTTACTTGTAAGAACAATATTATTAAAAGGAAGTTTATTGTCTTCTATTAGAAATACAGTAATGGTAAACTCTTCTTCTCTATCTAATGGAACTATCTGATTGTTCTGTAAAACAGAATAGTTTACAGAAAATGGATTTGTATGCTTTGGTGTTGGAATATCACCTTCATTTATAGAAACAGACAATTCTATCTTATCATCTATAACTCTGGTTATTGTTATTTTGGGTAAGGATGCCCGGTTTTCACAGAAATAATTTAAGAAGTATTTTATTATCTGGTCTTTAATTTCTTCAACTGATAAATTGGCATAATTATCTCCGTCTTTTTCTTCAATGGGTTTTGTAAAAATAATCTTTGTGCAGGTATTATTTGAGTCAATCTCCTCATTCTTTTCAACATTTATAAGGGCATTATGAGACAAGAATGAAGGAGACTTCGAGAGACTAAATGTACATTGCTTACATTTTGTAGATGATTTAGCATCTTTATATGTGCTGATAAATTGCGTTGTCTCAAAATAATGCAAATATTGAATACGTCCAGTACCTTTATTGTTCTTTCTTTTTGAGTTATCACGAAGTGTAAAAAGTCTGTTAAATTCTTGATCATTAAAGCCGATGCCATTATCTAAAATAGTAATATTCCTAAAAGAGCATTTTTTAGTTCTGGTCTTTCCATCTTTACCTGTAAATAAATCTTTATGGATATTAAATGTAATTGCTATTTCGCCGTTGTTCAATACTTCAATAGCCTCAAAAGAATTCATAATAGCTTCAAATACCGGCTGCAAAGCTAATTTGCTTTTTTTAGCTATCGTTTTTAGTTCCTCGACAAGAGACAAACCTTTTGTTTCATGGAAACCTAATTTCATAATTTATCCTCTCTAAAAAACGCGTGTTCGGTTGCCATTCTCGACCCCGGTAGAGTTTATCAACTTCACAGAGGTAACGACTTATCTCGGTCGCCGTGGTACTCATGACTTTGTTTCCTTCTTGCCTGTTTTCCGAACCGGGAGGACAACCCACCGGTTTACTCCTTCTTCAATAAGAACCCGGACGCAATCCTCGCAAATAAACAGATTATCCACGGGGCCAGCGATCATAAGCCGAGATTGGCTGGGAATGTTGTGGCAAAAAGAGCATCGGCTTGCCTTCGCTTCTTTGGGGGAACTATTGGCTTCTTCTTGTTCTCTGAACTGCTCATATGCCTTTATCTTATCCCCCTTATACCTATACTCCCTATAATAACAACCCACAACCCGTCTGGCAACCCAGATACTCTAATTTGGATACCACAAACGATAGAAACTTAGTAGTATGGTATATTCTTTTCAACGCTATAGATAATTCATGATACGCTATATATAGCGTACTATTCCCTGCGATTTCAATTATACCTGTAGTCAAGAGATTAATTTTTCTCTGCAAAGGTACTCCTTCCCTTACTCTGCCCTCGGCTTCCTTTCCCAGACCCAGGGTGGCGGCCTGCAGCATCCTTCACCAACCCCGTAGCTCCTGGCACCAAGCCCAGGGTGGATGCCGGCCCGGTTCACTACACCGCCCACTGGTTTCCTTAAAGTTGGGGCCTATTTGATTTCATTGCTATATAAGGAAATAGGAACCCGGGAGAACCTAAATCAGGGCATCTTGGGACTGGTCTACTCACTCACGTTTTAAGGCTTGAAAAATCTATAAATCAGTAGTAGCTTTAAATATGAATAGGAAACAAACATGATAGCCTATCAGAAAGAACGAATTAACCATACCATGCTGTTTTTTGCTCAAGAACACCGAAAAAAGACCCGTCATGACCTTTCTCAAACGGTTTTATATAAATATCTGGCTTTTTTTGAATTCCGGTATCTGAAATCCTATGGCGAAATGCCGCTAGAGCTTAACTATAAGGCTATGGAACATGGTCCGGTTCCAATAGAGATATATGCAAACCGGGAAACCAAAAATTATTTTACCCTTGTTTCTTTTGAACCTAAGGGGAATGGATTTATCATCAAGCCAAAAGGAAAATTTAATCCTGATTATTTCGCTGAAACCGAACTTAAAGAAATGCGTAATTTGATTGAGATATTCGCCCAACAATGGGTAGGGGCTGCGGTAATGAGTAATGCAAGCCATAAGCATATTCGGGCGTGGAGAATAACCCATAAAGAACATCCCAATAAGATAATTAACCCTATAGATGAATTTGATAGAAACATTTTGGAAATATCTGAAGAAGAACTAACGCCCCAGGAAGAACGCTATCTGACACACAAAGCAATTAAGGAATTTTCATCATGTTGACATTTCTTGGTCTAAAGCCGGAAGATGTTTTTACATGGGATAACTATCCATTTAATGCTACGACACAAAATGTTAAGAAGCGTTGGCTTATTTTATTAGGCTACTTTGTGATTGATGAAACTATTTTTGTAGTTACCACTACAACCCGTTTTGAATACTATGGGAAAGGAAAGCCGAGGGAGCATCATGTATATTTTGATTTTCCTGCAGGTACAGGTGGCCTTGCCCAAAACTCCATCATAGACTTCTCTCAAGATTTTCAAAGTGATATTCCCTTATCGGCCTTTCAGAAATACCAATCAAATATTATAAAAACAGGTACGCTTAACCAGGATAACATTAACCAATTACTAAACTTTCTTGAAAAGGCCCCTACAATAGCAAAAATAATAAAAAGACGAATTTATGAATGTATCAGAGAATCAGGCTATAAGGTAACTAAATAGTTTCAATCCACGCACCCACGGGGGTACGATTATCCTGTGTTCTGCTTTAGATGAACTTGGACAAAAAGAGGGAAGCATATAAGGTGGTATACAAGAGTATCCTGAGGAGAAAGGGATAGAAAAGCGGGAGGCGTGGCTGTGTACGGACCTGTCCTGGTTTGCCGGTCTTGCCGCCTAGGCGGGCCTTATGGCTATGGGCTGCATCCGGTCCACCCGGACGGTGAAGGGGAAGGTTACCACGGAAATCCGGTATTATCTGACGACCCTCACGGAGGTGGCCGCCTTTGCCCGTTCGGTACGAACCCATTGGGGGATAGAAAACAGACTGCACTGGGTATTGGATGTGGTATTCCGGGAAGATGACGCAAGAAACCGGAAAGAGCATTCCGCTGCAAACATGGCGCTCTTACGGAAGATAACCCTCAATCTCATTCGACTGGAACCGACGGAGAAATACCGTTCCCGGAAGTTTTCTCTCAACCGGAAACGGCTCTACGCTTCCTACGAACCTGATTTCCTGCTCAAAATTTTGTTCAATTTATAATGCGGTTGCCCTGTAATGGATAGACTGGTTTCTCGAAAAACAATATAATCCCATCATAAGGGAACAGCCATATGCCAAAGATTGACGTAAACGAAGAATTGTTCTATACATTGGCCGGCAGGCGCTGGGATTCGAAAGAGGCTTTCGAGGAGGCCCTTAGCTGCGCCAAAGCGGAGCTTGACTCCGGCTTCCCGCCTCCCGGCGGGGGGCGCCCGGAGGAACGGGTGCTCAAGATAGAGCTCAACGACACGAACAGGCCCGATCTCTGGGGGACCGCGGGGTGCGCCCGGCAGCTTCGGGTCCATAATGGGGGCAGGCGGCCTGAGTATCCTTTTTTCTCGCGCCCGGGGGACCGGAAGGACGCGGCGCGGAAGGTGATTGTGCAAGAGAGCGTCCGGCAGGTGCGGCCTTACCTGGCGGGGTTTGTCGCTTCGGGAAAGGCCATCAGCGACCCCATGCTGCGGGATATGATCCAGACCCAGGAAAAGCTGGCCTGGAATTTCGGCCGCAAGCGCCGGACTATTTCCATGGGGCTTTACCGGATTTCCATTATCAAGTGGCCTATCATTTACAA
>JAISDJ010000340.1 GCA_031264865.1 Tannerellaceae bacterium
AGGTAATTCAAAGACTTTGGGGGTTAATTGAATTTCTGTTTTGTTAAAAAGCTCACTACCAGTTATGGATCGCGATTCATATCCGACATATGAAAAAAGAACAGTATCCGTATCTATCAGATTATCAATTGAAAACTCTCCATTAGTATTCGATATTGTACTCTTATATATATTTGTTAAAACAGATATGGAAACATAGGGCATATTTTCATTAGTAGCGATGTCTATTACTTTCCATCTAGCAATACTTTGAGCACAGAGCAGTGTACAATTCAAAAACAGCACACTACTTAATAAGCATATATATTTCATTTGTCAATGGTAATTAATAACGATAAAATACAGTAATAATATTTTTTTTAAATCATTATAGATGTATTCATAAAAAAAGAGTAGACATAATAATATGCCTACTCTTTTCGAAAATCAGAATGCCCACGAGACTGTCGCACTTGCAGAACCTCCACCCTGACTACTTACGGTGGCACTTACAGTAATGTCTGCTTTCATCTCTAGTCTATCTTCTAACTCTTCTACTTGGAAAAGTTCTTCTACTAATTTTTGTTCTTTTTTGCTCATAATTATAATATATTAATTATTTCGTCGCGAAGATAAATTAATAATTGATACTAAGTAATTAAAAAGATATGTTATAAAACATATCTTTTAACGTGAGTTGGTGATAAAGTTTATAAAACATCTGTGCCGGGTATGTTCTATCTGGCAGATGTTTTTGAGAGACATACCCACTGTTGGTATTTCGGATACATTCTTGATAAAACTTTCCATATAAAGCATTGTGATGCCTTTACCAAACGATTATAATAGTTTCACAGAAAGATCGTAATGATTTTATAAAACCATCGTAATCGTTTCCTCAAGACTATGTGATGTTTTTTTAGAACCTCTTTCCGGCTGTTACGAAAACATCAGCGTAAAGGTTGTTTGTCTCGTTGCCGGGATACTTTTCAATGTAATGCTACCACCGGACAGTCGCATAATTTGTCTTGAGATAGATAGTCCTATACCGCTTCCGCCTTCTTTTGTAGTGAAGAATGGAATAAAGATATGTTCTGCTTCTTCGGGTGAAATGGCCGGGCCGTTGTTGCTGACTTCTATAAATACAGCTTCCTCTTCATTGCAATAGGCTTTTACTTCAATTCGTCCGTCGGGTTGCTCTTCACCAATCGCCTGCATGGCATTTTTCAATAGATTAAGTATTACCTGGCTAATCAGGTTTTCGTCGGCGTATACAATCAAATCTTCCGGTTGTACGTCTATTGTAACTGTAATATTGGGGTAATTGTTATAATAAATGGTTGTTAGTTGAACCATACGTTCGGCAAATTTCTTTACGTAAAACAACGATGGACGAGGTTCGGGTATATGGGTAAATTTCCTGTACGATTCTACAAAAGAAATCAAACTTTTCCCCGTTGTGCTGATTACGTCCAAGCCGTTGCGTATGTCTTTGTTTGCATCTCCATGAATAGATAATAAGGTGTCGCTTAGTGAAGTAATAGGAGTAATAGAATTCATTATTTCGTGTGTAAGTACACGTGTCAGGCGAATCCACGAATCAATTTCCTTATCGTCTAATTCGCTGTTGATATCGTTAATGGCAATGATACGTACGTGCTTATCCTGTAATGTCATTTCCGAAACACGGATAGAAAGATGTACAATTCCGCGTTCGTTGGTAAAAGTCGTTTGATGTTTATTTCCGGGCTGGATATTCATAATAAGTCCTTCTAGTTCTTCGTCGATACGCTTGAGTTGTTTGGCATGTGTAAAGACGGATAGGCCCAATAAACGCAAGGCTTCGTTATTTGTTTGGTAAATATAACCGTTATCATCAATAACAATGATTCCGGTTGTAATACTATTCATTATCAATTCGTAATACTTTTCTTTCCGGACGGCATCTGCTTTTGCCTGGAATAATATTTTGGTGATACGGTTTAACGATTCATTTACCAATCTGTCGTTTGAGAAATGACTGCTGGTAGCATATTTAAATGCATAATCTGCATTATCAATAGCATCAAACATAAAGGCTACTTTTTGTGCATTTTGTCTGTATAATTTCCGTATCATTTGTAAAACAGGAAACCATAAAACAATCGTCAACCCAACCCATAACCATTCTTTCTGCAAAGCGAAATAAGTAGCCACTACCGTTAGTATTAACAGCAGAGAAAGACGAAAAGTAAGACTGTTCAGGAATCCTTTTGTCATTACAAATCGTATCGTTTAATTTTGTTATATAGCGTTTGCCGAGATATCCCCAGTTGGTTGGCAACGAGCGATAGATTACCATTATATTTATCCAGGGCATTCTTTATCATCCGGTATTCCATTTCTTCCAATGTAGCAGCTTCTTTTACGCCTGGTTCTTTTTTGCGGGGAAAATCGAAGTTGTCGGCATCCAATAAATCATGTTCGCTTATGATAACGGCTTTTTCCACCGTATGTTGGAGCTCACGAATGTTTCCATACCAAGGCTGCGTTTTAAGTTTTTCTTTAGCATCGTTGGTAAGGCCTAATGCCGGTTTTCCATAGATACCGGCATAGTTGGAAAGAAATATTTCCGTAAGTGGAACAATGTCTTCCGGACGTTCACGTAAAGGAGGTATTTCTACATGAATCGTATTCATACGATATAATAAATCTTCGCGAAACTGCTGCTTATTTACCATCTCCTGCAAATCTCTGTTTGTTGCCGAGATAAGACGGATATTCACCGGAACCGGCAGATTACTTCCTACCCGTACAATGCTACGGTTTTGAAGAACTGTAAGCAGTTTGGCCTGTAAATGATAAGAAAGGTTACCTATTTCATCTAAAAAGAGCGTACCATTGTTTGCCGTTTCAAACTTACCGGGACGATCGGTGCGGGCGTCTGTAAAGGCTCCTTTTACATGGCCAAACAGTTCGCTCTCAAACAATGTTTCCGTTATAGCGCCCATATCAACCGGTATCATGGCTTCTTTCTTCCGCTTCGACAGTAAATGGATTTCCCTTGCCAACATTTCTTTACCCGTTCCGTTTTCACCGGTTATCAAGACATTGGCGTCTGTAATGGCTACCTTCTCTATTAAAGAGCGCAATTGTTGCATGGCAACGCTTTCTCCCCAAAACATCCCGCTTTCTTTGGAGACAACCTGTTTTTGTGCCGGCAACGTGATTCCTTTTTTATTGGCAACGCTGATTTCGTAGGCGTTTTGAAGTGTTTCTATCAATTTTGTATTATCCCAGGGTTTTACGATAAAATCGACGGCTCCTTCTTTAATGCCACGCACAGCTAAGTCGATATCAGCATAAGCGGTAAATAAGATCACTTGCATTAACGAGTCTGTCTTTTTTATTTCCGAGAGCCAGAATAAGCCTTCATTACCGGTATTTATTCCTGTCGAGAAATTCATATCTAATAAAACGACGTCTATGTCTTCATCTCGTAAAGTGGTAAGAAGCTGATTGGGAGAGGCTAGTGTGATTACTTTTTGAAAATAGGCTTCCAATAGCATACGTACAGCCGTAAGAATTGCGTTACTATCGTCGACCACTAAAATGGTTCCTTTTTTTGCCATGTAATTTTTCTTTTCGCAAAAATAGCGTTAATAACTGATTCCAACCCAGAAATAAAAGAAAAAAGAGAATGTCTTATTATTGACATCCTCTTTTTACATTCTCTTTCATACGATAAGCAATTACTCTTCAACCGGTTCGAAATCACTTTTGCCTACTCCGCAAAGCGGGCATACCCAATCATCAGGTATATCTTCAAAAGCTGTTCCGGGCGCTATACCACTATCCGGGTCTCCTTCTGCCGGATCGTAAACGTATTCGCATACAGTGCATACATACTTTTTCATGTGTTGTTCTTTTTTTAAGATGATTTTTATTCAAACAAAAATACGGAAGTAAAAATGATATTTTCTCATAAATGTCATAAATGTTATTTATAAGTCGATAAATAAACTATATTTGCCATGAATTAAACTATTTACTATAAATTAAAAAAGAATGAATTATGAGAAAAATTACTTTTATTAGTTTAGCCACCTTGCTATCTCTCTCTTTATTTTCGCAGGGAAAAAACACAATTGTTAATGATAAACTTGACCTAGTTTATGAGCCCGAACCAATTGCAACGCCTGTTTATACGAGTAATTTCGAGAATGACGCCGATGGCTGGATTGTAATCAATGAGGGTGGCGCTTCGTCTACTCTTGCGGTGGAAAACAGCAAACTGAAACTTACCGTTTTAAGTGGAGGATCAGATAAATGGCATATACAGGTAATGAAAGCAGGCATCCTGCTGGAAAAAGGACAAGTGTATCGTATGTCGTTTACTGTCATTTGCAACGAACCAACTGCTATCTGTTATATGGGGCGCAATGCCGAGCCATGGGATGCATACAGCGGATACAATTCGGCGGCACATTCCAAACAGGAAGAAACATCGTTCTCGTATGTATTTACGATGAATGAAGATACAGACCCCGATGCACGTTTCGTCTTTAACCTTGGAATGATGGTTGGAATGACATGCGTTATCGGAGAGGCTACATTCAGCAGCATACAGATAGACAAACTGGAATTTCCTACCGACATTGCAGCAATAGAACAGAAGAATGATCTGCAATTGTATTTAACTCCCGATCAAAACCAATTATGCTTCTTCAATGAAGATGGTTATAGCCGGATAAGTATCTTTTCCCTCGATGGAAACCTTTTGGCGAAACATTCATTAACCGCAGGATACAATGAGATCAATGCCAGCCGTTGGGCTTCCGGCATCTATATTGTGGCGGTAGACGGCAAAGGGAAAAACGATGTACGGAAAATATATAAGAAGTAAAAAGAAGTAAAGAAGCAACAGAAAAAACTCCCCAAGCCGGAAGACTTGGGGAGTTTTTTTGTTAATAGCCGAATAACTCTTCCTGAGTCAGCTTCGTTATGGCTCCCAGCTTTTCCAGCGATTTCAGATCTAAGTCTTTCGTATCGCCGAGGATGCAATAGATTAAAGGCTTGTCTTTAATATATAATGTCTGGAAATCCCTGACATCGCTCAACGTCATGACGGGGATATTCTGGAATAATTCTTTTCGGGCGTCGGTGTCGTAGCCGAACTCTTTTGCATTGAGGTAATTCCAGAGGACGGCATCGCGCAGGATACGTTCCGTGCGGATATTGGTAAGCAGGCTTTCTTTGGCTATCTCAAATGCGTTTTCCGATTCGGGCATCTCATTCAAGATCTCGAGGAAAGCGTTGGTGGCATCCATCATCTTATCGTTCTGCGTGGCAATAAATGTATTAATCCAGTAGGAATAATACGGTTTGCCGGGGCGTTCATATCCTGCGCCGGCAGAATAGGCTAGTCCGCGAGCTTCGCGCATCTCCTGAAATACGATGCTGTTCATGCCTCCTCCAAAGTACATATTGTACAGGGTGCGGATAGGCTCGATGCTTTTATTAAAGGCTTGGCCCTTATGACGCATGGACATATAGATTTGTTTGGCGTCGTAGTGAGCCAGCAACACTTCGTTTCCTACCGTTTCTTGTTCGGTGAAATTTTCGGGATCGGGCATCGGTTGCAGTGATTCTGTGGCGGCATGTTTTGTGTTGATGACTTCGGTAATCTGCTTTTCAGTCAGCGGGCCATAATAGAGGATGGTATGTTCGAAGGTTTTCAGGTTTTTTGTACGGTTTACGAGTTCTTCGGGATCCAGGTTTTTCAATTCTTCGGCCGAAAGCAGGTGAGTGGCTGGTGATTTGGCTCCCCATACGGCATATGCATTTAACCGGCTGAAGTTGGTGTATTGATCCAGTTTGGCATCCGAACGTTGTTTGATGATATCCGATACCAGGTTATCATATGTTGCTGCATCGGCTTTTGCGTCGGCTAAGCGTTCTTCCAGCAGCGCCATGGCTTTATCGAAGTTATCGCTCAGGCCGCTTACATATACATATACGCGGTCTTGGGTAGCCATTACGTTGAAGGAACAGGCCAATTTGTAGAGTTCGCTTTTGATTTCTTCCGCCGTTTTAGTAGAAGTGCCTAAATAGCTCAAATACGTAAAGGCTGTGCCTAAGGCTTTATCGTGGTTGTTCCCCATTTCATAGACGTAATAGAGAGAGAAGAGGGGATTGAGTGTATTTTGCTTATAGAGCAGAGGGATATTACTTTTTACGGTCAGTTTCGATAAATCTTTTGAGTAATCCAGAAATACCGGTTCTATCGGCTTCACTTCGCGTTCTTTTATACTAACAAGGAAAGCGCTTTCATTGTCCCGATTTGTTGAGATGGGGGTGATTTGGGGTTTATCTATTTTAGGATTATCCGGTTTTCCTTCCCGTTTATAGACAACGGCATAATTGTCGTTAAAATATTTATTGCAAAAATCGATAACGTCTTGTTTCGTTAGTTGTGCCTGGAAATCTATTTTGTTTACCTGGTCTTTCCAGTCTATTCCGTTTATAAAGGATCTTAATAGCAGGTAGGCGGCATAGCGGTATTCTTGCCGTTGGTAATATTGGTCGCGCTTGAAATTATTGATAACCGCCTCCAGCAGGTCGTCGTCGAACTCACCTTTCTTTAGTAAATCAAGTTGGCCGAGAAGCAGCTCTTTTACCTCTTCCAGCGTTTGTCCTTCTTTAGGCATGCCATACATCTGGAAAATGCTATAGTCTGCCATCGGATTAGAATAACTGCCGGCATTTAATACTTTTTGTTTTTGAACGAGGTTCAGGTCTATCAATCCGGCATTTCCGTTGGTAAGCAGATAGTCTACAAACTCCAATGCAGCCGCATCTTTTGTATTGGCGGCAGGCATGCGGTAAGCAATTGCCACATTGGCGGCTTCAATACCCACCATTTCTTTTGTGATGGGGGAGGTAATAGGTTGTTCGGGCGAGGTCTTCAGCGCTGGTATGTCTTTGGGTTGCATCGAACCGAAGTATTTATCAATAATAGCTACCACCTCATCCGGGTTCATATCGCCTACCATACATACGGCCATGTTATTGGGTACGTAATAGGTTTCGAAATATTTTTTGATATTGGTGATAGACGGGTTTTTTAGATGCTCCTGACTGCCGAGGATGGTTTGGGTTCCGTAAGGATGATGAGGGAAAAGGGCGCTCATGATGGTGTCGCGCGCTCTGGCATCATCATAAGCCAGATACATATTATATTCTTCATATACTGTTTCGAGTTCGGTATGAAACAAACGGATCACCGGGTTCGTAAACCTGTCTGATTGTATAATCGCCCAGTTCTCTATCTCGTTGGAAGGAATATCTTCGGTATAAGCTGTTACATCATACGACGTAAATGCATTTGTCCCCTGGGCTCCAATGGTAGACATCAGTTTGTCGTACTCATTAGGAATGGCTATTTTGGATGCTTCTTGCGAGATACTGTCTATTTTGGCATATAATACCTTTCGTTCGGCTTCCTCTGTTGTATTGCGATAGGTTTCAAAAAGGGCTTCTATTTCATCGAGCAGTATTTTTTCGGCTTCATAATCGGACGTGCCGAAGCGTTGTGTTCCTTTAAACATCAGATGTTCAAAATAGTGCGCCAGTCCGGTTGTTTCTGCCGGGTCGTTCTTGCCACCTACGCGTACCCCTATATATGTTTGTATACGCGGTTTATCTTTGTTGACAGACAGATAAACTTTCAACCCGTTGTCTAGCGTGTAAATACGGGTTTGTAAAGGATCATTCGGTACACTTTCATATGCATACTTCGATCCTTTGCTGCAAGAAGCTGCCAATAAGACAACTCCAATTACGAGTAACAAATAGATTTTCTTCATATTAAATTGAATTTTAAGAGTATTTGTCAAATATACTGTTTTCCTTTCATAAAACTATTTTACTTCGAATGTTTTATTGATTCTTGTTAATTATCGCCTGCAAACGTTCTACTTCGAGGCGCAGACGTTCGATTTCCAGCAGATGCTTTTCAGCTTCCGTGTGGCTCAACTTATTGGGGATGAGATCTTCGGTTGTGAGTGGCATGGAGAAGGTCTCTTCGGCGCCAAAGAGCGGCTCGTCGTCTACATGTTTGAGGAACGACGCTTTGATGATGAATTGCTTGCCATGGGAACCTACGGGCATCTGGAGGTTGTTGTGCAAACGGGTGGTCAACTGACGGCATACTTCCGTTTTCCCGTCGTTGGCAGAGATGATAACAATCAGTGCATACTTTACGCCTGTAGGCCATCCGTGCTTTACCTGTGCAGCGTTTTTTCCTGCCGACTGGTCGATAACAACGCGGATGAAGTCTTCGTTTATTACTTTTACCTTGACTTCTGCTATAGCATTGGTTGCTTTCGAGCGTTCATGATGTCCGCCCTGTTCGCCGGGCAACAGGAAGCCTAGCTGGTGAATGTCGTCAGCCGTCATGACGTCGTCTGAAAATGCTCCATAAGCCCACGCCTTTACTCTGAGCAGACAGAAGCTTACGGTAGATTTAAGTAGCGTATTACGCCATTCGCGGTCTATTGGTGAGACCAAAGGTGTGTGGCATTTGTTAATCAGTGTTTGCAACTCGTTGTAGTTGGCAGTTAGTTGCATAAGTAAGCTGGGTGGTACCCGCCATTCCATCTCGTGTTTTGTGAGGAGGCCGGTTAGGTTACTGATGTTGCTAAACCGATCGCTGATACCGCCGCGCCATCGCCGTCCGGCAGAACTTTCCATTGAACTTTCCATAATATCTGCAAATTAATGGGTTAATATTGATATTTTATAGTTGCCTGTTTTCTGCCTTGTGTTTTCAAAAAAGATATAAGAAATTATTTCTATCTCATATGTAATACCTTTTATTTCATATGTAATTACTTTCATCATATATGCAATCACTTTTATTTCATATGTAATAATATTCATTATACTTGCGATGATTTCCATTACACTTGTAATGGCTTTCATAACATATGCAATATCTTTTATTGCACTTGTAATTATTTTTATTTCATATGTGATTATTTTTTACGCATGCAATACCTTTTATTTCATTTGAAACAGTTTTTATTTCAAATATGTTTTTTGAGGATATAAAGATAGTTGTTTCTTATGAACACAGATTTAAATTTTATTTAACAATCTTATCTTTTATAACATTATATAACAAAGTAGCCCAAAAAACAAGTAATCAAGTGGATGAACGCAGGCAAACACTAGAACGTCTTTTACCTTTATACTGTAAGCGTCTTATAAATATTTAAGGAGTGTGTGGTAATGGAATGATGAATAAACCGTTTCTTTTTTGATACGGTTGCCTAATTTCTTTATTTAGGTATGTTATTTTCTTAATATTGTTTACCTTTGCGTCCTTAATTAAACATAGATGATATGTTGACGCTTAAAATTATTACTGAAAATAAGGATGAAGTAATCCGTAAATTGGCTAAAAAGCACTTTGATGCAAAAGATATAATCGATCAGATTATAGAATTAGATAAAATCCGTAGAGAGACCCAGCAACAACTGGATGCCAACCTGGCTGAAGTAAATAGTATATCGAAAGCGATTGGTGGGTTGATGAAGGACGGTAAGAAAGAGGAAGCCGATGTTGCTCGTTTGCATGTGGCAGAAATGAAAGAAGGCAACAAAATCCTTGATGAAACAAAGAATTCGACAGAGAAACAAATACATGAACTTTTGGTATTGATACCAAATCTGCCGCATGATTCTGTTCCCGAAGGTAAAAGTGCGGAAGATAATAAAATCGTAAAACAAGGCGGGATTATTCCTGAACTTAAAGAAGACGCTTTACCTCATTGGGATTTAGCGAAGAAATACGATTTGATAGATTTTGAACTTGGCGTGAAAATAACAGGCGCCGGTTTTCCTATATACAAAGGATATGGTTGTCGTTTGCAACGGGCGCTGATTAATTTCTTTCTTGATAATGCGCGCGAAGCCGGTTATCTGGAAATCCAGCCTCCTTATGTGGTGAATGCTGTCTCCGGATATGGAACCGGGAATTTACCCGACAAGGAAGGGCAGATGTATCACGCTACGCTGGATGATCTGTATCTTATCCCGACGGCGGAAGTGCCGGTAACCAATATCTATCGCGATGTGATATTGAACGAAAGCGAATTGCCGGTGATGAATACAGCCTATTCCGCTTGTTTTCGCCGCGAAGCCGGTTCGTACGGTAAGGATGTGCGCGGGCTGAATCGCCTGCACCAGTTTGATAAGGTAGAGATTGTCCGTATAGATAAGCCCGAACATTCTTATCAATCTTTACGGGAGATGGTTGATTATGTACAATCATTAGTTGACAAATTGGAATTGCCTTGGCGTATTCTTCGTTTATGTGGCGGGGATATGAGTTTTACTTCCGCTTTGACATTCGATTTCGAGGTATATTCTGCTGCTCAGAAGCGTTGGTTGGAAGTTAGCTCGGTATCTAATTTTGAAGATTATCAGGCAAATCGATTGAAATGCCGTTATCGCGATGATAACAAAAGGATACAGTTATGCCATACGTTAAATGGTAGCGCTTTGGCTTTGCCTCGTATCGTTGCGGCACTTTTAGAAAATAACCAGACTCCGGATGGAATCCGAATGCCTCAAGCGTTGATTCCATATACCGGGTTTAATGTAATAAAATAATGAGAATAGTAAAGAATTGTATTGCTGCGTTTGCAGCAATTTTTCTTTCCGGCTGTCAGTTTTTCGGACAAATGGAAATGTCGGAAAATGCCATATCAATACCTATTGCCGGAAATACATATGTGACAGCAGGTAAAGGAGATGCTTTTGTGTTGACGGAAGGAATTACCCGATGGACCGGTGAAGAAGCAGTCTTGTCTTCTTGGTTTAAAGTAAGTCACATAGGCGAGCTCCGGTTATTCATGAAGGCTAAAGCTATCGATGGGACGTCGGAAATAAGTGTTTCCTGTGAGGGGGAAAATTTCACTCTTACGATAGACGATACGGAAGAAACAATACTACCTGTGGGTAAAGTATCCATTATTGAACCCGGTTATATACGGGTAGATATAAAAGGAATAAAGAAAGAAGGAAGTCGGTTTCCGGCTATTACCGAACTAATAATAGATGGTGAAGCAGCCCGGAAACCAATCGATTATGTACATGATTTTGAGATATATTGGGCTTTACGTGGCCCTTCTGTGCATATGAGTTATGCTTTACCGGATGCGGATGTTGAATACTTTTACAATGAAGTCACAGTACCCGAGGGAGAAGATAAGATAGGAAGCTACTTCATGGCGAATGGTTTTGGAGAAGGATATTGTGGAATACAAGTAAATAGTGAGACGGAACGGCGCATTCTTTTTTCCGTATGGAGTCCTTTCGAAACCGACAATCCTTCCGAAATACCGGAAAACCAGCGGATACAGTTATTGGAAAAAGGCGAAAAAGTATGTATCGGTGAATTTGGAAATGAAGGCTCCGGAGGACAAAGTTATAGGGTATATCCCTGGATCGCCGGAAACACCTATCGTTTTCTTACCCGCGTATGTCCGGATGGTAAAGGGAATACGCAATATTATGCATGGTTCTTTGCTCCGGAAGATGGACAGTGGCAACTGATTGCAGGCTTTTTGCGTCCGCAAACAAATACCTGGTATAAAAGAGCCCATTCATTTCTTGAAAACTTTATTCCTGAACAAGGATATCTTTCACGTTCCGTATTATTTGGAAACCAATGGATTCGTACAGCTAAAGGTGAATGGCATGAATTAATAGAAGGTATATTTACTTATGATGCAACGGCAAAAGCACAGGTTCGTTTGGACTATGCAGGAGGTGTAGACGGAGATTCTTTCTTTTTGAAAAATGGCGGATTCTTTAATGAGAATACAGAATTAAACAGTATTTTTACTCGTCTGCCGAAAAACAATATGCCTAAAATAGAAATAGAAAAACTACCCGGAATTTCCGACAACCACTAAATAGATACCTGATGAATCGTTTATTTGACAAATTAAAGCCAAAAGAAAGCAAGTTTTTTTCATTATTGCATGAAATGGGCGAAATCATAATTAAGGCGTCCGACTTAATTATCGAATGTGTAAAGGTAACAAACCACGATGATGCCGTGAATTATTATAAACAAATTAAAGAACTGGAACATAATGCCGATAGTGTGCAAAACCAGATCTTTGAAGAGTTGAATAATACATTTATCACCCCTTTTGACCGTGAAGACATTAACAATCTTTCGTCGAAAATGGATGATATCATGGATTTAATAAATAGCTGTTCAAAGCGTATTGTATTATATAATCCGAAAAGAATACCCGAAAATGCCACAGAATTAGCTGTTCTGCTGCGTGAATCGGTTGGTTATCTTGTTCAGGCTGTAGAAGAACTGGATTCTTTTAAGAAAAGACCGGATAAGATAAAGGAATATTGCGCACAATTGAATCAAACGGAAAAGAAGGCGGATGATGTATACGAACATTTCCTTATCGATCTGTTTGCTAATGAAAAAGATGCCATTGAAGTGATTAAACTGAAAGATATACTTCACGAACTTGAACGGGCTACCGATGCATCCGAATCCGTTGGTAAGATTATCAAGACAGTTATTATTAAGTATTCCTGATCTGAAATAAGATGAGTTTATTAATAATTGTTATTGTTTTAGCCTTACTATTCGATTATATTAATGGCTTTCATGATGCTGCCAATTCTATAGCAACGATTGTCTCTACAAAGGTACTGACGCCTTTCCACGCTGTTCTATGGGCTGCCTTTTTTAATTTTGTGGCGTTCTTTATCGCCAAATTTATTATTGGCGAATTTGGGATTGCCAATACGGTTGCTAAAACGGTTTTACCTCAATTTATCACTTTGCCGGTTATTTTTTCGGGCTTGATTGCGGCTATTACCTGGAATCTGCTCACCTGGTGGTTAGGGATACCATCGTCGTCGTCACACACATTAATCGGTGGATTTGCCGGAGCCGCTATTGCGAGCGCAGGATTTAGTTCTATCCAGGGATTAGTAATCCTTAAAATTGCAGCTTTTATCTTTTTGGCGCCATTAATTGGTATGTTTATAGCAGTGATATTAACGTATATTACCTTATATTTTTGGAGAAACTCCAAACCCCATAAAGCCGAAACCTGGTTTAGGCGTTTGCAATTAGTTTCCTCCGCTCTTTTCAGTGTGGGGCATGGACTTAATGATTCTCAAAAAGTAATGGGTATTATTGCTGCCGCACTTTTTGCTGTTGGTGAAATAACGGATATCGGCGACATTCCCGTTTGGGTGCCTTTAGCCTGTTTTAGTATGATTGCCCTTGGAACGATGTCGGGAGGTTGGCGAATTGTTAAGACGGTAGGGACAAGAATAACGAAAGTTACCGCACTGGAAGGTGTTGTAGCCGAAACATCGGGAGCCATCACTCTTTTTATCACCGAAATACTGAAGATACCGGTAAGTACAACGCACACAATAACAGGGGCGATTATTGGAGTTGGAGCCGTTAAACGTCTTTCGGCCGTGCGTTGGGGGGTAACAAAAGATCTGCTGATAGCCTGGACGCTTACCATACCCGTAAGCGCTGTTATGGCGATGATTATTTATTTTTTGTTTTCGCTCTTTTTTAAGTAGTCAAAGTAGTTAAGTAGCGATTCAAAGAAAAATTATTTTCAGTATCATATTATCGTGTTAAAAATTTCATGCCTACCTTTTTGAAAAAAGGTAGGCATGAAATTCTTTTAACTCCTAAAATATATTATAAAATAGGCTCACTTTAGAAAAAGTTCTTACCTTGTAGCCGTTTTTTATTACTAACTGTAACAAACTTATCTTTATAAGCCATGATTTGGAATGAGACTATTGAGTGCATGGAGCGCGAAGAGATGCAGAAATTGCAAAGTATCCGTTTGAAGCGAGTTGTAGAACATGCTTATCATAATACTCCTTTTTACAGAAGGAAAATGCAGGAAATGGGATTAACCCCCGATGATATCGAATCGATTGATGACATTATAAAGCTTCCTTTTACGGTAAAACAAGATTTGCGCGACAATTATCCTTTTGGTTTAATGGCAGTTCCGATGTCGGAAATCGTTCGTCTGCATGCTTCGTCCGGTACTACGGGTAAGCCGATTGTAGTAGGCTATACCCGGAAAGATCTTTCGATATGGAGTGAAACGGTTGCTCGTTGTTTATATGCAGCCGGAGTGACTCGTAATGATACCGTGCAGGTTTCGTATGGATATGGATTGTTTACAGGAGGATTAGGCCTGCATGGTGGAGTTGAAAATATAGGAGGAACGGTGATACCTATGAGTAGTGGTAATACGCAGAAGCAAATCCAGTTAATGCATGATTTTGGAGCGAAAGTATTGGCATGTACTCCTTCGTATGCTTTATATCTGGGGGAAATAATAAAAGAATCGGGCATTCCCCGTGAAGAATTTCAATTAAAAATCGGTATATTCGGAGCAGAACCTTGGACTGATAACATGCGTAATGAAATAGAAGAATCGTTAGGTATTAAGGCTTACGATATTTATGGTCTAACAGAAGTGATTGGTCCGGGTGTTGGATGTGAATGTCAATGCCAGAAAGGTACGCATTTATGGGAAGACCATTTCTTGCCGGAAATTATTGACCCCAATACCTTGCAACCAAGTAAACCGGGAGAACAGGGAGAGTTGGTTTTCACCACTTTAACAAAAGAAGGAATGCCGATGATACGTTATCGTACGCGTGATTTAACGTCTCTCCATTATAAAAAATGTAATTGCGGACGTACGGCTGTACGTATGGATCGTATTTTAGGCCGTAGTGACGATATGTTAATTATTCGCGGTGTGAATGTATTTCCTTCGCAGGTAGAATCTGTTATTCTGGAAATGCCCGAATTTGAGGCTCATTATCTTATTATTGTAGACAGAGTGAACAATACGGATACATTCCAGGTTCAGGTAGAAGTACGTCCCGAATACTATACAGACGAAATAGGTAAACTTATGGCTTTGAAAAAGAAAATTGCCGCTCAAATGCAAAGCGTGATTGGCATACAACCGGAAATAAAAATAGTGGAACCCCGCAGCATTGAGCGAAGCATGGGAAAAGCCAAACATGTAATAGACAATCGTAAACTAGTTTAACCATAAAAGAATATGTCATGTTGATTAAACAATTATCTATCTTTCTTGAAAATAAGAGAGGACGTTTTACGGAAGTAGCCAAATTATTAGGAGAAGCAGGAATCAACATGTCTGCCTTTACCGTATCGGAAAGCTCTGATTTTGGTATTTTGCGTTTGATAGTGTCGGATATAGACAAAGCTATCGAAGTACTTCAATCCCAAAGATATGCTGTAAGTGTTACAGACGTAGTTTGTTTATATTGTCCCAATCAGCCGGGCGCTTTAGCTAAGGCAATGGATATTATTACGAACGCTGCTATTTTTATCGAATATATGTACGCTTTCTCACAAGGAGATTCGGCGCATGTTATTATCCGTCCGGACGATGTGGAGAGATGTGCGGAAGTTCTAAAAAAGAATAAATTAACGTTGATTGCAGCGAGTGATTTATATAAGTTGTAATTATTAACGTTTTGTGTTTTAATTATTAGCAAGGATACGTTAACTTTGCAGGCTAAATATATGCGCATGAGAAAAGTAACCTATTTATTAGTGATGATGACAATCTTGTTTTCTTCCTGCGGAGAATACAATAAGATATTAAAGAGTACGGATTATGAGTTGAAATATTCTTATGCAAAGAAATATTTTAATGCAAAGAAATATTCCAGATCGGTTACTCTGCTGGAAGAATTGGTTACTATCTTTAAAGGTACAGCCTATGCCGAAGAGTCATTATATCTACTGGCTCAGAGTTATTACGGACAAAAAGATTATCAAACGGCTTCACAATATTTCAATACGTATTACACCACTTATCCCAAGGGTGAGTATGTAGAAATGGCGCGTTTCTATTCGGGTTACGGTTTATATCTGGATTCGCCGGATCCCCGGTTAGACCAAACGCAAACCTATGAAGCGATTAATCAATTACAATTGTATCTTGAGTATTATCCGCAATCGGAACGTTCGGCGGAAGCCCAGGATATTATGTTTGAGCTTCAGGAAAAACTGGCTTATAAAGAGCTGTTGGCTACCCATTTGTATTACAACATGGGAACCTATGGGGGTAATAATTACCAAGCCTGTGTTATAACGGCTCAAAATGCATTGAAGAACTATCCGTTTTCAAAATACAGAGAAGACTTCATCTATCTGATGTTACAATCAAAATATGAATTATCGTTGGTGAGTGTAGACGAGAAATTGCAAGGAAGATATCGTGATGTAGTAGATGAATATTATAACTATATGAACGAATATCCCGAAGGAAAATATATAAAGCAAGCAAAACGCTTCTATGATTATGCCGGCAAGAGAATTACCGACAGTTATTAATGAATTTAATTACTAAAAACAATTATATGGATTATAGAAAATCAAATGCTCCGATTACTACGGTTACGCGTGACATGATGAGGTTATCGGCCGATACAGGTAATGTTTACGAAACAACAATGATTATTGCTAAGAGGTCTAACCAGATTGCTGTAGAAATGAAACAAGATTTGGAAAAAAAGCTTCAGGAATTTGCCTCTTACAACGATAATTTGGAGGAAGTATTTGAAAATAGAGAACAGATTGAAATCTCCCGTTATTACGAAAAACTTCCAAAGTCAACGCTTATTGCTGCTCAGGAATACGAAGAAGGTAAAATATATTATAAAAATCCGGCAAAAGATAAAGGAGGATTTTAATTAGTTGACAGTTGGCAATTGGATTACGTAATTAATTGTCAACTGTTAATTGTCAACCATCAACCGTCACCGTCAACTGAAAAATCATGTTACAAAGAATACAAACTGTTTATTTACTTATCATAGCTATTTTAGCAGCTCTCATGTTATTTATGCCTTTATCGGTATTACAAACCGGCGACGGTTTTTATACGTTTGATGTTTTTGGTGTGAACGCTGTGGCTACTTCAGAGATTGTTTATCCCACATGGGGACTATTTGTATTGACAGCCCTCATATCTCTACTGGCTCTTATTACGATATTTCTTTATAAAAAGAGAATGTTGCAGATACGTATCTGCCTCTTCAATGCTATCCTAATGCTTGGATTTTATGGATTCTTTACTTATCTTGTCATTGTTATGAAACAACAATTAGACATATCTGTAAGTATACGGATAGCCTTATCTTTCCCTGTTATTTGTTTGATTCTCGACTATTTGGCGATACGTAATATCGGCGCCGACGAGACATTAGTCCGTTCCCTTGAACGATTAAGATAATGCACGTTATAAAGGTATCAGATAGGTGAGCTTTCCGAAAATAACCTGACTGGATGATTGGGGGAAAGGGTCGCCTTTTCTATTATTGAAAAAATCCCCTAATCCATAGTAATAACGTCCTTCTAACAGGAAATTACCTATGCCGGTTCTTATCTCAATACCGGGGCCTCCGCCAATTCCCCATGCAAATTTCTTTTCTACAAGTTTAGCGTGTAGTTCACGATAACGGCTATCCAACGTTTCTTCAAAATCACCTGACAGATTAGTCGTTGTCTTTTCATTAATAACAAAACCAATCTTCGGGCCAAGATTCAGAAAGAAACGCACACGTTTTCCTCCAAAGTAGATATGAGTAAGGAAGGGAACGTCAATAACATCTATTTTTCGTGTATATTGGAGTGTTTTATCTTCAAATTTCTCATCCCATCCTTGTTGTGTATAATTTACTTCGAGAATTAAACCTAAATGATTTTCTGTTATCCAGCGGCCGGTAAAACCAATGTGTGAGCCCAATAGAAATTGTGTCTGTATTTTAGGTACAAAACTAACGGTGGAAACACCCATACCAAAAGAACCTCCAATGGATAACTCTTTCTTGAAAGTATTTTGCCCATTAATAGCTATGGTAAAAACAAAAAGGACAATTGATAGTAAGATGATGAAGCGTTTATTCATTAGTTTAATTCATAACGAATTACTTTAAAATCACGTTTGTTATAGTGGATTATAAACAAGTTGGTGTTGATAAATCCTCCCCAGTTATTGGCACGATGGAAATCAAATCCTGTCTGAATACTTTTATAATGAATTTTATTCAGGTTATTCTCGAAATTAGTTCCATACTTGTGGATTGCATCAAAGAAGAACATTCCGGTATCAAATCCTAAAATACCATATTTAGGATACGTATTCATCATCTCTTTACTGTACCATGTTTTATATTTAGTGTTGAAGCGCAACACATTATTCGCCATATTATCGGCGTAGAAATGAGAATAAATATATGTGTCAAGCGCATGGAAATCATCTAAACATTCGCGTGTATACGTTTGCCACTCTGGATAACCAAACATATTAACAATAAACGAAGGGTTTGCCTCAACTATTATTCGGAGCGGAGAACATATTTTGTTTAATGCTGCACTCGAACCCGAAATAGGTATAATAACATTACGCTTGTCGGTAACCAATAACGAAAGGACATCATTGGCAAACGATTCGTCATGGAAAACAAGGTCTTTGAACGGAACTTGCTTTTGTGTCAGTTCCAGTTTGAATGTTTTAATAAATTCTGCTTTATCATCTTTATCATAGGTATCAACGAAAATGATATTGTAGTCGTAAAACATTTTATATGCTTCCTCCGATGCTCTTGCATGAAGATACGAATGTGGAGTGTTTACCTGATATATATAATAATTAGATAACACATCATCGTTTTTAGACGTAAACGGAATTACATATTTAATGCTGTTCTTCCTGGCAAACTCTGCAATAGGTTTAATCTGTTCGTCTTCAACAGCCCCGATTATCAGATGTACATTCTTTAATGCAGTTTCGTTTAGTATCTGATCCAGCTTTTGCGTACCGGATCCAGTATCACGTACAATTAACTCGATGGATATCCCGGTATTCTTTAAGCTGTCTATGGCCAGTAATAATCCTTCGTAGTATTCAACAAAACGGGTCGTTGTTGACGTTTGACCTATCTGATCGGCCATAAACGGTAGTAATAATGCTACTTTTATTTTATCTACTTTATTGATTTGTTTGGGAGTAGACAACATGGCATTCACTTCTCGTTCTTTGGGTTGAGCGGCTGTTTGTGTTATTGTTTCTTCTGTTTTAACAGGTACTTTTATAATCATATCGGCTTTGACCCCTTTTTGCAATTCGGGATTCTTTGCTATTAACTCCTCAACCGTAACGTTAAACTTACGGGTAAGGCGGTACATTGTTTCTTTTCTTTCTACTTTATATTCAATATATTTTACAACTGTTTGAGATTCTGTTTGAGGTAATTGGTCAATCTTAACAGATGGTATACGGATTGTTTTGCCAATTTGAAAAGTGCTGACAGAAAGCCCGGGATTAGCATTGATAATATTCGTAGCTGATACCTCGTATCTTTTGGATAACGAATAAAGCGTTTCTTTGGGTTGAATCGTATGGAACGAATAATCACGGTCTTCTTGTGTAGCAGTAACAGTGGTTGCTATATCCTTTTGGGGAATCCTTAATTTTTCTCCGGTTTTAATCATCTCGCGGCTTTCGGGATTCAGACGATAAATATCTTCGACGCCAACTCCGTACATAGTAGCGATTGAATAAACGGTCTGTCCCTGTTCAATAGTGTGATAAAATATATCATCATCCTGAATATTCGTAGAAATAATCTTAGTCCCTTTCTCTTGGGAATACACTTTTGCACAAGTAAAACAAAAGAATACAGTTAATAGATAAATTATAATCTTATTCATTTTCCGGTTGGATTATTTCCGGCAAAGATAATGTATCTCAACATAAAATACTAATCTTATATAATATTCAACCGGTAAATAAGTTATCTTTGTGGGGTTGCTTGTTTGGTAACTCCAACAATAAGTACTTATTTTGGGATGGAAATCAGAAATTATAAAATGCTTCACAAGATATATAGAAGACCGGTAGGCCTGTTTATCATGTTTCTTTTTGCGTTATCACTTCAGGCACAATATACGGTATCTGGAGGTAATGGAATCCCTTTGCTTGCTCTTAATGATACGCCCAATAAGCTGCAAGTATACCTTGTATATGGCATGAATAATGTAGAGATACGTTACACTTCCGCTTCCGCTTCATCATCACATCAATGGTTTCGGTATAAAGTAAAAGCGCTGGAAGCAGAACCTGTTTCAAGTGTACAGGAAGGAACCACATCGATTGTCCGTACTATTGAAGAAGGATATGGTTATTTTGTAAAGGAAGTGGAAGCGATAGGTTCCAACTCTTTCGTATGGATTATTGATTACAGTAAATATGCATTTGATATCAGCCAACTACAAATTGTTCCTGATGATGACCCTTGCTATGAAGTCCGTCTTGAAGGAACAGCCACCTTGCCTAAACTAGCCTATTGTATACCCAATGGAGTGGAGTTTGAGTTGGACCGTGAATTTGAGATTATATATAATACATTGGAATGGGATAGTAGTGAAAAAGTATTTTCTCTTAAAGCCTTGACCCAAACAGTAAAAAAAACACCTTTTTATCGTTCCTTTTCCCCCCCACCGTTGACCGATACGGATATTCAATTGAAAGGAGACCTTTTTGCACGTCATTTCGGCATAGAGAAATCAATGAGCGTCAGTTTTCAAGCAACGGCAATAGAGGCTTATATTGATACAACTATTATATCAACAAATGTTCCTAATATGGTTCCCAATACGAATATAGGCTATTCTGCACCGGTTGAATTACGTTTTGCCGCTAAAGTAAATACGCCTGTTGTAACTTTTTACAGGTGGAATATCCTAAATACTGAAACCAGAGAAAACCTAAGAGTGGAAAATTCGGAAAGTTTTAATTTTACGTTCCACACAGCCGGTAAATACGTCGTTACCTTAGAAGTAAAGGATAGAAGTAATACCTGTGAGAAAACAGATTCTATCTTGGTAGATATTGGAGAATCTTATCTCAAGATACCCAATGCTTTCTCACCCGGTGCTTCTCCCGGAGTGAACGACGAGTTCAGGGTGGCTTATAAATCATTGATCAGTTTTAATGCATGGATATTTAACCGCTGGGGAGTGGAACTCTTCCATTGGACCGACCCGGCTAAAGGTTGGGATGGGAAAAAAGGAGGCAAATATGTACCACCCGGCGTTTACTTCTATATAATAGAAGCAAGAGGTTCGGATGGGCGCCGATATAAGGAAAAAGGAAGTATAAATATAATAAGGCCCAAAAATGTACAAGACCAAATTATTGAATAAAAAAAACACCGTAGGTTTTATAGCTATCGGATTGATATGCCTGTCAGCTTGTATTGCCATAAGCTCAGATGATGCCGAAAAAGTAAAAGAAGAACGTCCGCTTGTAACAACTGTCACTACTTCGCCCGATGTACCTTCGTCGATAACTATCTTCGGAGAATCTGTTGATATTACACGGTATAATATGCACGAAGGTTATGACCGGGAAATAAGCAGTTTCACTTATTTCCATTCAACGATTTTATTGTTATTTAAGCGTGCCAACTGTGTTTTTCCAATTATCGAACCGATATTGAAAGCAAATGGTATTCCCGACGATTTTAAATACCTGGCTGTTATAGAAAGCCATTTAGACCCGCGTGCATCCTCTCCGGCGCGTGCGGTAGGAACCTGGCAAATTTTAGAAGTTACAGGTCGACAATATGGATTGGCTGTTACTCCAACAGTTGATGAACGTTGTGATGTGGTGAAGTCTACCCTTGCAGCCTGTAAATATCTGAAAGATGCCTATAATAGGTATGGTAGTTGGTTTAATGTAGCCGCTTCCTATAATGGAGGAATGGGGCGTATCTCCGGTGAATTGACCAAACAGCAGGAAGAAAGCGCTTTCGACTTATGGCTTGTACAGGAAACCACCCGTTATCCATACCGGATTATGGCAATTAAGCAGATATTTGAAAATCCCTATAAATATGGTTTCGTCTTACATGCCAAAGATTTGTATAAGCCAATTAAAACAAAAGAAGTATCCGTTTCGAAAGACATTATAAATTTGGCCGAATTTGCCAAAGAACAAGGAATAACCTATGCTGATATCAAACGGTTTAATCCTTGGTTAAGAGATCGAAAATTAAATACATTAGGCAAGACATATAAAATCCTGATACCGGAAGCAGAAGATATGTATTATAAAAAGGCGAATACATATGTTCATGATTCCCGTTGGATAGTGAAATGAGAAGAATAGCTGTATTTTGCGGTTCGAGCCTGGGGGCGAACGAAGTTTACTGTGAACAGGCCTATTTACTGGGAGAAACAGTAGCCCGCTTGGGAATTGGTTTGGTGTATGGCGGCGGCAATGTAGGTTTGATGAAATATGTTGCCGATGGCGCTATCCGGCGAGGAGGGGAAGTAATAGGAGTTATTCCCGGTTTTCTTAATAAGAAAGAAATAGCTCATACCGGCCTTACGGAATTGATAGTTGTAGAAACAATGCATGAGCGAAAAGCTAAAATGAATGAATTAGCCGATGGCGTGATAGCTCTCCCCGGAGGTTACGGTACGATGGAAGAATTTTTCGAAATGATAACCTGGGGACAGCTACATTTGCACCAGAAACCCGTTGCTATTTTAAACACCAATGGCTTTTACAATCCTCTTATCAAACAGGTAGAAGTCATGGCAACAGAAGGTTTTTTAAAAGAGTCGTATCGCAAAATATTAATAATAGATGATACGATTCCTTGTTTGTTAGAAAAAATGAACCAATACAAACCACCCGTATTCGACAAATGGATATGATATATCCACTTTAAAAATCAATGTCGTTTGGTTAGACTATAACTACAGAAGGTGCTTATCTTTTTTGAAGAAGGTGCTTACCTCTTTTCAAAAAGGTAGATATAAAATTTTTATCGGCCAGTGCGGTGCAGCCTGGTAAGGAAATCATTTAACTAAATGGCATTGATTTTTAAATTCTAAATTTTATCAAACCATTCAGGATTAATGGTAACTTCTTCTATCAATTCTGTTTTAACTCCAAGATTAAATTCTTTTAGTTTATCACAGAGTAAATCTCCATTTATCAAATCAATTGAAAGTGCCCCATCCCTAGAAGCTTCTTTTATTGCATCTTGTGTAAATTTACCTGTAGTTATAAATAAACCCTTATCTGCACGTCCTTGCCCAAGCAAGGTTATAATCGACTCTACTTTGTATTCCGTCTTCTTTATGGGGGATACTTTAAGTATCCTCACTTATATTAGCAATTTGATATACCTTTTCGTTAATCTTTTCTATAGTACCAGAGCCGCCTAGCTGTTTTAATGCTTTTAATGTGGGGATGAGTAGCTTGTCATAAGTTGGTATTTGATTATGTATTTTCTGTTTTCCCATATACTAAATACTAATGTAAGATTTAAATTTCTTGCAATTTACAAATAATTTATAATACTATTCAATAAAGAGTCAAAGTAGTTTAGTGTTTTTTCTACTTATATCTATAGCGATTTAAAATCGTATAACTTCTTTAACTCCTTTTCTCACACCACTCCTTTCGTAGAGGGTAATTCATAGTTGTATATATCTCTGCGGATGGCCATTTTGATGCTGCGGGCCAGCGCTTTGAATATTCCTTCTATTTTGTGATGTTCGTTATCGCCTTCGGCTTTGATGTTGAGATTCATTTTGGCTGCATCGCTGAAGCTTTTGAAAAAGTGGAAGAACATTTCTGTTGGCATGTCGCCTACTTTTTCACGTTTGAACTCTGCGTCCCAAACAAGCCAGGGACGGCCTCCAAAGTCTAAGACCACACTGCACAGGCAATCATCCATGGGTAGCGTATAGCCATATCGTTCTATACCTCTTTTGTCACCTAGTGCTTTCAATAAGGCTTCTCCTAAAGCGATACCGGTATCTTCTATGGTGTGGTGTTCATCTACGTTTAAGTCGCCGACGACACGGATCGTTAAGTCTATTCCGGAATGTTTTCCTATCTGGTCGAGCATATGATCGAAGAATCCCAAACCTGTCGAAATGCTTGTTTGTCCGTTGCCATCGAAATTTATTTCTACATAAATATCCGTTTCTTTTGTTGTTCGTTGGATCGTTGCACGTCGTTCGCCGGCAAAAATAAATTCTGTTATCTTATCCCAGTCGTCGGTAATTAGGGTAGGGGATAGGTTTTTACCGTAACTGGCAAGCTCTTCCAATGCACCTTCCGGATGATGTAGCCAGATACTTTTACATCCTAAATTAGCGGCTAGTTCTATGTCGGTTAATCGATCGCCTATTACATAACTGTTTGCCAGGTCGTAATCGCCATTCATGTAATGGGTAAACATGCCGGTTCGGGGCTTTCTGCCGGGTGAATTATCTTCAGGGAAAGAACGATCTATCAAGATATTGTCGAAGATGATGCCTTCGCCTTCAAAAGCCTTTAGCATTTTAGTATGAGCCGGCCAGAATGTTTCTTCGGGAAATGAAGCTGTTCCCAATCCATCTTGATTCGTGGCTATGACAAACTCAAAATCCAAATGTTTCCTGATAAAAAACAGATTACGGAATACTTTGGGATAGAACTCCAGTTTTTCAAGACTGTCTAACTGATAATCCAACGGCGGTTCGATAACCAACGTGCCGTCGCGGTCGATAAAAAGAGCCCGTTTCATAATTCTTTTGTTTGAAGCGCTTTTAATAATAGATTGTTTTGCTCCGGCGTACCAATGGTAATACGCAGGCAACCTTCGCATAAAGTTACGGCGTTTCGGTTGCGTACAATAATACCTTTTCTTACCAGATAATCATAGGTAGCATTAGGATCGTCTACCTTTACCAGGATAAAATTGGCGTCCGAAGGATAGATTCGTTGTACAAAAGGTAGTTTCTGCAAAGCTGTTTCTACCAATGTACGTTCTTTTAGTATTTCAGATAGTTCTCCTTTCATCGCCTCTTGCCGGTTCAGTATCTCAAGCGCCTGCTCTTGTGTTAGTTGATTGATATTGTAAGGATATTTGATTTTATTCAATATATCAATAATATCAGGCGATGCAAAGGCCATTCCCAAACGGATTCCTGCCGCACCCCATGCTTTGGACAGCGTTTGTAGTACAATTAGGTTAGGGAAGTTTTTCAATTCCTTCAGAAAGGTAGGAGAGGAAGAGAAATCAATATAAGCTTCATCAATCACTACAATTCCTTCAAATCCGTTAATCACTTTATACAGTTCTCCGCGACTTAGTATATTCCCCGTCGGGTTATTGGGAGAACAAAGAAAAATAATCTTTGTATTGGCTTCAACTGCCTGTAAAAGTGCATCTGCATTGAGGCTAAAATCATTGTTCAGCCGTACTTTGCGACAGGCAACATGATTAATATCTGCTGCCACCTGATACATTCCGTAAGAAGGGTCAATGGTTAAGATAGTGTCGACTGCCGGTTCGCAAAAAGCACGGATGGGTAAGTCGATGGCCTCGTCGCTACCGTTACCTAAGAAGATGGAGGCACGGTCTATCCCTTTCACTGCCGCTATTTTGTCTTTTAGTTTCCACTGTAAAGGATCGGGATACCGGTTGTAAGGCTCGTTGTAAGGATTTTCATTAGCATCCAGAAAGACAGATGCTTCCCCTTGAAATTCATTTCTGGCAGACGAATAGGGTTTCAGGTTCCATATATTCGGACGCACTAATTCTTTAAGATCTTTCATAATGTTTCTAATCTGACTGTTACTGCATTACGGTGAGCATCCAATGCTTCGTTGCTTGCCATCACCCGGATGGTGTCACCTAATTGTTTTATTCCTTCGGGAGTAATTTCCTGAAATGTTATTTTCTTGATAAAGCTATCCAGATTTACGCCACTGTAAGCTTTTGCATACCCATTTGTAGGTAATGTATGATTCGTTCCCGAAGCATAATCGCCGGCGCTTTCAGGTGTATAAGCTCCCAGAAACACACTCCCTGCATTTTTTATCTGTTCGCCTATACGCATATAATCCTTTGTTTGGATGATCAGATGTTCGGGAGCATATAGATTGGTGAAGTCAATCACTTCCTGATTGTCTTTTAAAACGATGATGCGGCTGTTTTCGAGCGCTTGGGAGGTAATTTCCCGGCGTGGAAGTTCGGCCAGTTGTTCATCTATGGCTTGCATTACATCTATCACGATTGATTCGGCTGTGGTAACTAATATCGATTGGCTATCCGCTCCATGTTCGGCTTGCGAAAGGAAATCGGTAGCAATAAATACCGGATTGGCTGTTTCGTCGGCAATCACTTCTACTTCGGAAGGGCCGGCCGGCATGTCGATAGCAACGTCTTTCAGACTGACTAATTGTTTGGCGGCTGTAACGTATTGATTGCCGGGACCGAATATCTTATATACCTTAGGAATAGACTCCGTACCATACGCCATAGCCCCGATTGCTTGTATCCCGCCTGCTTTATATATCTTGCCGACTCCCGCTGTTTTAGCAGCAAAAAGGATGGCCGGATGTACGTTGCCTTCCCGGTTGGGCGGGGTACACAGGATGATCTCTTCACAACCTGCTATCTTAGCCGGGATAGCCAGCATTAATACCGTTGAGAACAACGGAGCTGTACCTCCTGGTATATATAAGCCGACTTTCTCGATAGGAACCGCCTTTTGCCAACAAACCACTCCGGGAGTCGTTTCAACCTTTTGTCCGGTAAATCGTTGTGAGGTATGGAACTTCTCAATGTTGTTTTTAGCGGTTAGAATAGCCTGTTTCAATTCTTCGGAGATAAGGCGGCAAGCTTCATTTATCTCTTCTTCGGGAACTTGTAAGGCCGAAAGCAATACTTTATCAAACGTTTCGCCGTATCGTTTTACAGCAATATCACCTTCTTCTTTTATTTCATTCAGTATGGTTTGTACGGTACCGAATAAATGAGAAACGTCTAATGCCGGACGTTGAACCAACCCGTCCCATTCCGAACGGACGGGATACTTAGCTATTTTCATACGATCATTTTTTCAATCGGAATAATTAATATACCTTCAGCTCCCGATGCTTTTAGTTTTCCTATAATCTCCCAGAAATGTTTTTCGGTGATAACCGACTGTACAGATACCCATCTGTCGTCGGCCAACGGAGTTATGGTAGGACTTTTCATACCGGGCAATATTTCAATGATCTCATTCAGTTTAGCTTTCGGAGCGTTAAGTAACACATACTTTTTCCCTTCGGCAGCCTGTATGGCCTCAAAACGAAAGAGGAGTTCATCCAGGATCGCTTGTTTTTCTTCGGAAAGTTCGTTATTGGCTATCAGCAAGGCTTCGCTGTTCATCACTACTTCTACTTCTTTCAGGCGGTTACTGATTAATGTACTTCCCGAACTGACCAAATCGAAAATCGCATCCGCCAACCCGATTCCCGGTGCTATTTCTACCGAACCGCTGATGATATGTAAGTTTGCTTTTACATTGTATCGGCTGAGGTAATTTATCAGTATCTCAGGATAGGAGGTAGCAATTGTTTTCCCTTCAAACCATTCGATACCTGTGTATTCTTCATCTTTAGGAATAGCCAGCGACAAACGGCATTTACTGAACCCAAGACGTTTGGCTAATGTAGCTTCGGCCCCTTTTTCTACATATTCGTTTTCTCCTACAATACCCACATCAGCCACTCCGTTTGCCACCGATTGAGGAATATCATCATCGCGCAGGAAAAGGACTTCAACAGGAAATCCCTTGGCCGATAAAAGCAGGATACGCTTACCCCGATTTAGTTTAATCCCCGCTTCTTCGAGCAAATGCATTGTTTCATCGTATAAACGGCCTTTTGATTGTACAGCGATTCGTAACATAATTAACATTTAATGTGATTAATAAAAAAGGCTCACCGTAAAAACGGCAAGCCTCTCTCTGTTTCTATTTGATATATGCTACATATACATCAGCCCACCGAACTACTGCCCGTTGTTACGATGATGATGATTATATAGCCTGTTTCTTTTCATTTTTTAAATTATTTACGACACAAAGTTACAATAATTATTTATTTCGCAAATAAATCCGACAAATATTTTAAAAGTCGCATAATGTTTAAACCAAAGGTAAAAGTAACGGGAGTGGCATAAAAATCAGTTCCGTCTCCAAATGTATTTCTTTCAGGATCAAGCCCCTCATATTCTTTATGCCATAACAGGGTAAAGAGGTTTTGTGCATTGGCGTAAATATATATTTTATCCAATTTCAGACGTGAAATCAAACTTTGAGAAAGGGTGTATCCTATTTGCAAATTTTTCAGCTTCAAAAAGTCAATTCGGTGCACCCAATAAGACGACTCTTGCTGATCTCATGAATTGTCGAATTTCAAACCGGGAATTTTTGAGTCAAGGTTTTCAGGCATGCGTTTTTCCACTTTGTCGAAATGGTTAGGTATTCGTATGACATACGTGTGTAGTCACTTTGGGTATATGCGTGAGTTTTCCCTATTCCCTGAAATAAAAGAATTAAATCGAAACCTTTATACCGGAAACCGGCAGATAAGCCATAGGTAAGTTTTGGTACCTTAATAAATCGAATGGTTTCAAAAGCGGTTATATTTCCCTGTTTTAGAAGAAGTAAAATATCTGCTCTTTATTTTATTGATTTTTGAAATGATATTGGCATATTATCTTTACTTTATCCTTAAATTTAACAATTCGAGATCATTTTTATTGGTATTCTTTTTTACCTTTGTTTACATAATAATATTGTGTTATGGGGGATAAGAGGAAGATGCGTATTGTCTATCCATCATCTGAGAAGGTGTATGTTTTTGGAGAGGTTAATAAGATAAAAGTAGGGATGCGCAGAATTAAACAAACGGATACTATAACTATTGATAGTAAAGGAGGGAAAATCCGGAAGAAAAATAATCCGGTTATTGTTTATGATACAAGCGGCCCTTTCTCCGATTCCCAGGTAATCGTTGAAAACGGGAAGGGTATACCTCGTTTTCGTGAGGAATGGTATCTCCGGAGAAAAGATATAATCAAATTAGATGCTCTTTCATCTGTATATTGTGTTAAGCCGGGAAAGAACCTGACACAAATGTATTATGCGAAAAGGCGCGTCATTACTCCGGAAATGGAATATGTTGCCATTCGTGAGAATCAGCAAATTGAAGATCTGGGGTTAAAATCGTATATTACTCCCGACTTTGTCCGTAAAGAAATAGCGGCCGGACGGGCTATTATTCCTTCTAATATTAATCATCCTGAAGCGGAGCCAATGATTATCGGGCAAAAGTTTTTGGTAAAAGTAAATACAACGATCAACAATTCTTTGCCGCCGCATATGATGGAGGAAGAAATTGAAAAAATAGCTTGGTGTTGTAAATGGGGGAGTGATACCTTAATGGATTTATCAACCGGAGAGAATATGCACGAAAGTCGGGAACGGCTTATCCGAAATTGTCCTATTCCGTTTGGGACAGTTCCTTTATATCAGGCATTAGATAAGGTGGGTGGAAGTATTGAAGATTTAAACTGGGCTATTTATCGCGATACATTAATTGAACAGGCCGAACAAGGGGTTGATATCTTTACCATTCACGCAGCGATACTTCAGGAGCATATAGACCAGGCAGTTTTGAGGCTAAACGGGATTGTATCGCATGGCGGTTCCATCCTGAGCAAATGGATGCAAATGCATAAAGAAGAGAATTTCTTGTTTACGCATTTTGTGGAGATATGTGAAATAGCAAAAACGTATGATGTGATTATTTCAATAGGAGACGGCCTTCGCCCGGGCGCTGTATATGACGCAAATGATACTGCCCAGATGGCCGAATTACGGGTAATGGGGAAACTGATAAATATAGCATGGAAACAGTTTGTTCAGGTAATGACGGAAAGCTCCGGCCATCTGCCCATGAATAAAATCCTCGACAATGTAAAGGAGCGGCAATATGCCTGCCATAACGCCCCCCTTTATTCGTATGGCCCCATGATAACCGATGCGGCCTGCGGATACGAATATATAGCATCGGCCATAGGAGCTGCCCAGATTGCTTGGCAGGGAACGTCTTTAATCAGTTGTGTTATTCCCGAACGGCATTGTATCATTGCAAATAAAATAGCAGCGCACGCAGCCGATTTAGCTAAAGGCCATCCAGGAGCACAAGTCCGCGATAATGCATTAAGTAAAGCCCGTTTTGAGTTGAGAAGAAAAGATGCACAAAATCTTTCATTCGATCCGGAACGAGCTGCTAAATAGTTATAAGAACCATAATATGAATTACAATGAGAAAAGTTGGTGTATCTGTTTTATTTTGTTTGGTTTGTTTATTCGTAAATGCTCAATGGGTATGGAATAATCCTTTAGAAGCAAAGTTCCCGGTAATACAAAATCAAGGTTGGACGGAAGAGATAGGAAAGACATTTACCCGTCTTCCTCAAAGCGCACAAAATCAGGTACCCAAAGCTGTCTGGGATCTCTCTCGCCATTCCACCGGTTTAGCGATTCATTTTTATTCTAATGCACCGGAGATACAAGTTCGTTATGCCGTAAATGGTTCCTTCGAGATGAATCATATGCCCGCCACCAGTACGTCGGGAGTTGACTTATATCGTATAGATAGTGATGGCGTTTGGAATGTCTGTTCGGGTAAATCTGATTTTGGGGATACGATTGTTTACCATTATAATCATATAAAGAAAGATAGATACCATGATTATGGATATGAATACCGGCTTTATCTGCCATTATATAATAGTGTAAAATGGCTGGAAGTCGGTGTACCGGATGGTTTTTCTTTTGAATTTATTCCGGTTTTATTGGAGAAGCCAATCGTAGTATACGGTACCTCGATCGTTCAGGTGGCTTGCGTCACCAGCCCGGCTTTAGCGTGGACTACAATTGTAGAGCGGTCATTAGATTATCCGTTAATTAATTTAGGATTTTCGGGCAGCGCTAAGTTAGAGAAAGAAGTAGTAGCGTATATGAGCGATATCGATGCTTCCCTGTATGTGTTAGATTGCATGTCTGATTTATTTGAGTATGATAAAGAAGAGGTTGTAAAGCGTATTGTTGATGGAGTAAAACTGATACGTACAAAAAGCGCTGCCCCTGTTCTGTTAATCAAACATGCCGGAAATAGTAACGCCCAAACCGATTCTGTGCATTTTACCGGTAATAGCGATATAAATGAAGCATCCCTTTATGCCTATAAATTACTACAACAAGAAAATATTCCGGATATACATTATATATGTGGAGACGAATTCGTAGAGCAGAAAATACGGAAAATATTAAAGATGGAAAAAGGTATAAGTACAACAACTATTCCTGTTACACAACGAAGAGAACCTAATAATTACGAATGGAAAAAGCGCCATTATGATGTATTGGCTCTAAATAAAAGTAATCCTCCGAAGTCTCTGATCATAGGCAATTCCATCACTCATTTCTGGGGAGGCGAACCCAAAGGCCCGCGACAAAATAGTATAAATAGTTGGACAAAATATATGGAACCCCGAGGCTATCGAAATTTAGGGTATGGCTGGGATAGAATAGAAAACGTACTCTGGCGTATTTATCATGGTGAATTAGACGGTTTCGAAACGGAAAAAATCATACTAATGATTGGTACAAACAATATGAAAATCAGTACAGATAACGATATTATTGATGGACTTCGCTTTTTATTGGCAGCTATACATGAAAGACAATCTAAGGCAATAATTAAAGTAATAGGTATTCTTCCCAGGAGAGATAATGAACAATGGGTTAATGAAATTAATAAACAAATCCAGCAGTTAGTTCAAGAAGAAGGATACATATATCAGAATGCCGGAAACCTGTTGTTAGATGCGGATGGAAAAATTGATGAGTCTTTATTTAGCGATGGTTTACATCCTAATGGGAAAGGATATACATTGTTAGGCGCTTTTATTTCCGATTTCGATTAGATCGATAACAAAGTTCAAAAATAAGAAAAGCCGTCCGGGATTAACCCTGAACGGCTTTTAAGAATTAGATAAGTTGGCAGCTACCTACTCTTCCACATGTTTTGCAGTACCATCGGCGTAACCGGGCTTAACTTCTCTGTTCGG
>JAISDJ010000079.1 GCA_031264865.1 Tannerellaceae bacterium
CATATATACGATGGAACGGGTAATAAACCCGAAGTAAGACAAATTGTGGTTCAACATTGATGATCAAAGAGCGACAGTATTAAAACATAAGAAAATATGAATCGAATCATCAAAAATCCTTTTGCATGTATGCTAAAGGTCGCAGTTGCAACACTGTGCGTCGTATGTATGTCATGCAACAGGGAAAATAATCCCGTCAAACAGTTCGAAGGCTATATTGCGGGATATAACCCTTGCAGTGTAGAAGTAGATGATGTTAACGGTAATTCGGCCAGGGGTTTTTATTTAGTATCGACCGATTTAAAGGATACTTTATTAACCTGTAACCTTCCCGAAAACATCATATCCGATATTCCATCTTCTTACATTATAGATTCAACTGATCATTTCCCGGAATCTGCAAGATATGAGTTCAAGATAAAAATCGAATATCAAAATGCGACTGTAGAAGAACAGCAAGAAACAAGTTGTGTTGTATTTTTTGCTGGGAATATTTTTCACGGAGAATACACTCAAATAATCATTAAATCAGCAAAACGGTTAAATTAAAAAGTCAAACAAATGAAAACAAACATTTTATTATTATTTTGCCTGGTTTCCTGCGTTTTAAACGCACAAACGGCAACAGAAAAAAATGTAACATGGAATTTTCCTGTCAATCCAGGTACTCCAAAATGGAAAGAATTGAAAAGTTACGAAGAACAGTTATCGGCATACAACATTCCGGAAGAAATGATGAAGAAAATTTCGACCCCGGAATTGGTAAAAGTATGCCTTGCGTACCCTGAATGGGGCGTCATTAATGCCTTTAATGACCGACGGATAGGATTGAATAATATGATGAGCCGCTTTAATGGGTTTCGAGAATTGTTTGCACGCAATGATGCGGCAAAAGAACTGATCAAAATCTATTCAAAGTTGGATCCGCTTGCCATTGGCAACGATTGGACTTTATTACAAAAAGGCAATTATGGTTTTCATATCAATTGTATTGAATTGTTGCTATCGCATGGTATGATGCTTGCAAAATTGGATGAGCAAGATACGCGGACTTTGCTGGAAGATGTTATTTTGAAATACAATTCCAAAAAACGACTTCCTGATGTATATTCATTATGGGATTTATCCCCAACAGCCGGTTTATGTCTGTGCATATTTGACCGGGATGGAAAATCTTCGAAAAATGACGCAAAACTGCTTTTGCTGAAGAGAACTTTTATGTCAGAAGACATTGAAGTATTAAATAAAGTTTTTGAATCAATAAAAAAATAAGCGTATGAAATCAATTATTATTTTCACCTGTATGTTAATGGCGTTAACGGCGTCATGTCACTCTTCGGATGAGAGTTCCTCTTCGGAAGAAGAAGCAGCATTATTAAACAACCCCACCGATAACGTTACGGTAGAATGTTCAGCCGAAACATTTACTTTTGGCTTTACTTTTGATACCTATTGCGAGTTGAAAATTAATTTTGACGTTTTGCCGGGTATATTTGCGGAGTTGAAAACGAGAACCGATCTGATTAATCATTACAAAACACTTAAGTCCGGTTTTTTACCTTCTTATTCATCTATGGTTGATACCTGGGAATCTGTTTGGGTAAAAACCGAGTATATGCTGGCTCAGGAATGTTTCAGCGATCAGTGCGGTTCTGCAATAAGGAGGGAGGTTTTGCAATTGGCGGCCAACCATCAAAAGTCAAAATATAAGGAATATACAGCGCCCTGGTGTACTCAAAAATCAGGCATATTTCTTATGGCGGTTATTTTGGCGAAAGAAAGAAAAAGTTCGGCAGAAATTATAGACAGCGCAACCCTGCAACAGGCTTTGTTGTGTTTTAGCGAGGACGTGTTTATCAGCGAAGATTACAGCAATTTAATTATTGAATATTCCGAGAAGTTTTTAACCGATAGCAAAGAATAATCAAGATGAAAAACGTAAATCAATTAACAGTCGTTTTGTTAGCTTATATACTTTGTGGTACAACTTATGCCCAAGTATATACGCCTAACGGTACAAGTGTTGACTATCTAATCTTTTCGGAAGGGAATATTGCAACCATTGAAAGTCAAGCAGCAGATTGGATAAGTCAGCGAGGATGGACAGACCATGTGATCAAAACAGCGCCGGCAACCGGCGAATATAATTGCCATTCCTATGCATGGAATATGTCGGAAGGTGGATCAACTGTTTGGATAAGTGCCTTTCTCAACAGTGATGTTTTTAACTTGAAAGATCATTATTCAACTCCCCCCACACCACAAAACATCCAAAAATATTGGAACGATGATAGCTATGTTGAAGTAAATTATGAAGACGATGCTATAAAGGTTTGGTATGGCTCATGCTGGTATTGGAATAGTGATCTCGGAGAATGGGAGAATAGGTGCGATCATTCAGCTATTCGTATAACAACCGGAACACATGCAGGAAAATATGAGTCAAAATGGGGTGCATGGCCACGATATATACATCCGGAGGATAAAAGTCCTTATAATTCAAGTAATAAAAAATATTATATAAGAAAACCCGCTATCACCGGCCCTGATAAGGTTTGTTACGATGGTAGCGCTTTTACCCTGAACGATTCGTCATCCGGCACTATAACCTGGTCTGTAACCGGCCCGTTTTCTTTCAGCTCCTCTTCATCCGTTACTTCAAAAACGGGCAATCCGGTAACTGTATTTAGAAGAGGAACAAGCACCAATAACGGTATACTAACGGCTAATTCCGGTGGTTACAATGCAGCCGCAAGCATCACACCTTGTCTGCCCACCATCACCGGCCCTGATGATGTTTGTTACGATGGCAGTACTTTTACCCTGAGCAATTCTCCATCCGGCACTATAACATGGTCTGTAACCGGCCCGTTTTCTTTCAGTTCCTCTTCGTCCGTTACTTCAAAAACGGGCAATCCGGTAACTGTATTTAGAAGAGGAACAAGCACCAGTAACGGTATACTAACGGCTAATATCGGTGGCTACAATGTAGCCGCAAGTATCACGCCATGTGTGCCGCCCGTCATCTCCGGCTCTTCGGATATCTGTGCCGCTTCGTTCGGTACATTTACCGTAAGCAATGCACCGGAGGGTTTTACTTGGGGAAGCAGTCTCAATCTCACAAAAATCAGTTCCGGGGGTACTTATGCTGATTTTTCCGTATCAGGATATAGCGACGCGGCGTGGGTAAGTATTAATTTAAACGGTATGGAAGTAGCAAGACATAATCTGGTTGTAGTATTTGACGCTCCTGTAGTTGCGGAGATTACAGGCCCCGAAAATATCAGTACGTATGGATTTTATACTGCTGTGTTCTCAAGTATTTCACCTGCTACGTATTGCGACTGGGCGACTTACAACAGTTACGCCCATGTTAATGGCAATGGCTACAGTTATATATATATTAATTATGATGGCTATTATTATCCATCGTTATTTACCTTACTCTTGATAGCAACCAACGCATGTGGCGAAGGTCTCGGATCTAAAGGTATATCTGCGACCGGCTCTGAATCTTATGTTTCTTCCTATCCCAACCCGGTATCCGATATTCTTCAAATCGAAATTGACCAACACGCCATTGCCCGTGCCGAAGCTCTCCGGCAAACCACTACCGACGGCAAGAGCCTGAAAATTGATCCGACTTACGACATCCGCCTGTACGACGGGCAGGGTAATCTGCTGCGCCGCACCACCGCCAAAGGCGGCAAGGTGGAATTTAATGTAGCCGGTCTTACCACCGGCATTTATTACCTGCATGTTTACGATGAAACGGGTAATAAACCCGAGGTGAGACAAATTGTTGTTCAACACTGATGATCAAAGAGTGACAGACAATTGTTGTTATGCATCCCCTTTACATCAAATGTTGACGCGAGTTTGTAACTCGCGCCGATAAAATGTCAAATCTTGAATTACTTACTTAATTGCCAAATATTTCTTTCAGTTTAGTATCCAGGTCATTCAATTCCGTCCCTATATACCTTCCTTCAATTTTACCGTCAGGATTGATTAAAACCTTAGTAGGAAAAGCAGTTATATGATATAAAGATACGGCATCACCGTTGTCGATCCCTTCGTTGTTCAGGATCTGCGTCCAAACCAATCCGTCTTTCTCCAGGGCGTCTATCCAATCTTTTTTATCGTCCGTACTTTCCTGGGCTATGCCGACGAATTGCAGACCTTTGGAAGAATATTCCTTATATAGCCCTACCAGATGGATATGAGAGGTTCTGCACGGGCTGCACCAGCTTCCCCAAAAATCGATCAATACATACCTGCCTTTGTAATCGCTCAATTTTATTGTCTTTCCATCTTTATCTTTCTTCGCAAAATCCGGGGCAGGCTGATGAATGCCTGTCTTCTTTGTATTCACGATATCCTCCATCACCTGCTGACCCAATCGAGTATCCCGAAGGTCGCTGTTTAAACCCATAAAGTATTTTTCAAACTCATCGAACGGTAGCGAGTTAGCAAGTTTCTGCAATGTAAAAAGTGAGATGTAGCTGGATGCATTCGCCTGCAGAAAGTCTCGCTTCTTATTGATTATCTGATCCCGGATATCTGTCTGTTCCTTTTCCGAACGCCCTTGCAAGGTCATATCCTGCGTAACCAGGGCCTGCATCTGCTTTTCAAAAAGAACCTTTTCCAACATTCCTGTTTCTTTCAGGAGGAGCATATAATCGTTATTCACCTTACCGCCAGAAATTTGCACTATAGGCCAATCACTATTGTTGAAACAAATGTCGACCTGATGCCCGTTTTCCGCAAAGAAGCAAAACATAGGGGCGGGAATTATATCGCCGTCAACGGTAACCGACTTGCTATTATCCGAATTCACAAGAAACAGATTCGTGAATTCGGGAACTTTAATTTCAATTTCTCCTTTACCTTCTTTCAGAAGGATCGTTTCTTTTTTAAATTCATACTCGGTACTCCACACCAAGGAAACCGAATCCTCCGGATAATTCCGGGCTTCGATAGAAATCAGACAAACATCTTTTGCTATTTCTTTTTTCCGGAAACATCCGGATACTGTTATAACCAGGATAAACAGGGCAAATAATACCTTTTTAGTCATCTTTTTTATGTTAAATATAATCAATATAAAAATAAGTAGTAACCAACCGGCTAATACATGATCATATTAACAATCAAAAGAATATTTGGTTAAGAAACTGTTTCAACCCAAACGTTTTTTTGACATCCGAGTCGTCAATCTTAACAGTAACATTTGCGGTACGTTCCGTTTCCGCTTCATGGCCCTGTACTATCATGGTAAATTCAGCCGTTACCGTCACCACGTATCGGGTCGAAAGTAACCCATTGCTGATCGGCTTCCACCGCCCAATAGCCCTCAGTCGTCACAGTAACTTTCCTGGATCCCCCGGAAAACTGGAACAGTT
>JAISDJ010000152.1 GCA_031264865.1 Tannerellaceae bacterium
TTGTCTGAATGATTCATAGGTGTATTTTTAAAGGTGAGTAAACAGGTATATTATATATGTATAGTATATTTATCAATCATATCCCGGATTCTGCGGGAAGATAGCCGGGTCGTTAATCAATTGAACCTGGCTCAATGGAATAGGAAAGACAGTCATGTATGATGCCATTCCGTAATCCTTCATTATATTATAAGCTTCCCCAGTCCGTATGAGGTCGAACCACCGTACTCCTTCGAATGACAGTTCAAGCCGGCGTTCTTTAACAATGGCTTGCCGCGTTTGGCTTTGAGACATAGTTGTTGGATAAACGCTTACTCCGGCACGGGTTCTTATCTGATTGAGATAAGAAATAGCCTGTGCTGTTTTCCCGTTTTCGTTCAGCGCCTCCGCCAACATCAGAACAACATCACCATACCGTATCACTTTCCAGTTAGCGTTACCATCGAATCTTACCGGAGAACTGCCGAGATATTTCTTTGTATATGTTTGATTCGTGCTGGTAGGCAAAGCATGAAATACGTTATCATCATCGTAAAATCCGCCGGGAACTCCTACCGTAACTTCTTTACGTGTGTCATCCGTATCAAAAAGATCAACTAACTCCTGTGTCGGGTTATTATGTTCTTCACCGGCGCCTACGATACCATAATACGTATTCATTTCGGCAAAATTAGGAAAAAAAGCTGTTGTATACCTACAACCTTCGCCAATTCCGGATTCATATTCGATATCAAAAATATACTCACTGTGATGTTCTGTTTTATCGTAGTCAAACAAGTCATTATAGTCTGCTAAAAGGCTGTATCCCATTTTTGTAACTTCTTCCAGTTTGCTTTCTGCATTGGTGAAATCTTTTATAGTGAGATATACACGTCCCAACATAGCCTTGGCCGCTCCACTTGTAGCCCTTCCGACATCACTGCCGGAATAAGCAGACGGAAGGGCGCCTTCCGCCATTGCAAAGTCGGGAATGATGATTGTACTGTAAATATTTTCTATTGGTTCACGGGGGATCGCGTACGACTCTTCGACTGATAATGTTTTTGTAACAGCAGGAACAGCGCCAAATATCCTGATAAGATCAAAATAAGATAATGCACGAAGGAAACGGGCTTCGGCTATATACCGGTTTTTAGTAGGAATGGCCGATTCGTCGAATCCCTCTATTTTCTCTAAGATGGTATTAATCCGAAATATGGTGCGGTAATATCTTTGCCAGGTCGTATTCATCAGTCCATCGCTACTGGTTGTTGTAAAAAGGTCAGAGTATGACTGGCTGTTATTTTTGTATATCTGTTCCCATGAATCGTCGGCTCGCATATCTCCGAAAATATAGAAATCCTGATATTGGGTCTGGAGCATATTATAAGCTGCCGTCAGAGCATCCTGAAAATCTTTATCACTCTTATATAAAATATCAACGCTGACAGTGGATGTAGGCAGAATATTAATAAAGTCGTTTGTACATGAAGTAATAAATACTAATGTAAGTGATATGCTGATTATAATCTTTTTCATAATCTTAGGATATTAAAATGATACGTTAATTCCCATAATAAAACTCTTAGCTAACGGATAGTTGAAATTCATCTGTCCCGGTGTTAGCGGATTTGTCGTGCTACTTACTTCCGGATTGAATTCCCTGAATTTAGTAATAATAAATGGATTTGTAGCCGTAAAATAAACACGCAGTCCGTTTAGATACATTTTATTCACGATGTCCGGACCGAACGTATAGCTGAATGTAATATTATTGAATTTCAAATAAGAAGCATTTTCAAGGAAGCGCGTTGATTTCTGTCTTAGTCCTCCTGTAGGGAGATTGTTTGGACGCGGGCTCTCTCCATCACCCGGTTCTGCTTCTGATTTCCAATAATTTTTAACGACATCATACTGTTTGTAACGAGCGCGTGTATATAACTGCGTATCATTCGTATTAAATACTTTATTGCCATAAGAACCCTGCAAAGAGAAATTCAGACTGAAATTCTTATATGACATTGTGTTGGTCATGCCAAAATAAAAATCAGGATAGGGGCTACCCATTATTTCCCTGTCGTATGTATTAATTACTCCGTCGGGCGTCCCGTCCGGCCCGCTTATATCTTTAAAGCGGATATCCCCTATATGTGATTGGTCCGACGTGCCCGGAGCCCAGATCGGGCCGGCATCCAATTCCGCCTGGTTCATAAATACACCATCCGCAACGTAACCGTAGAACATACCCATCGGTTGGCCAATCTCCGTAATATGGTTCGTACTTATAATAGGAGCGCCTTCCGGTCCCAGTTTCAACACTTTGTTTTTGAAAGATGAAATATTAAAGTCTGTCGTCCATTCGAATACACCTGTTAGATTTCGCGTATTTAACGTTATCTCCCATCCCTTGTTTTCTACCTCGCCGATGTTTTGAAGAGACGTGTCAAAGCCGGAAATCTGTGGTACGTAAACGTTGAGTAGTAAGTTGCGGTTTCTTGTAAGGAAGTAATCCGCCGTCAGATTGATGCGATTGGCTACTACACTTACGTCTAATCCGACATTATAGGCGCGTTGCTTTTCCCAGGTAAGCATTGTGTTTTCAAAATTAGATGGCGCGTATCCTCCAACGGCAGCATTCCCCAATACATACGATTCATAATCAACAGTTGCCAGATGTGCATAATTACCGATATTGTTATTCCCCGTTTCTCCGTAGCTGCCTCTTAATTTCAAATTGGTAAGCCATGTAAACTGTTTGAAAAAACTTTCTTCCGAAGCGCGCCAGGCCAATGCTAAAGAAGGGAAATAACCATATTTATTATCTTTACCGAAACGCGAAGAACCATCCGAACGGATAGAGGCCGTAATGTAATATTTAGAGTTGTAATTATAATTTACTCTGGCCAGATAGGAGATAAGCGACCATTCTCCTTCTTGCGAATTACCCTGATAGATGTTGTTACTTGCTGCATTTAACGTGTAGACGAGGTTATTGGGATAACTCCGGCTTCGTACATAATTAGAGTTTTCGGTCTGCTTTTGCGTCGTGTAACCGGCCATGCCCGAAACATTGTGTTTGCCGAAATTATTCTGATAATTCAATGTCGTTTCCGTTATCCAGTTGAGACGGTTACTTCTCTCATCCGTTCCGTCCGCCGCATTGCTGAAAATATCTAATTGGGGAATGAACGAATAATAATGTCTGTTGAAAGTATTCGCTCCCAGCATGACATTCAATTTGAGTTCTTCCAGAATTTTATATTCGGCGTCCAGATTACCCAGCGTCCGGTATTGTTCGGTTCTTCTTTTTATCTCGTATGCTTGTGCGACCGGATTCCATACGTTGTTGGTGGCATCCTGTCCGTATCCGCTGAAGTAGTCGCCGTTTTCATCATATAACGGATACCATCTCTGCCAGGTGGCTGCCGCGCCGAGAATACCTTCCGACTCGGAAGCTCCGCCTGAAGCTAATATGTTTTTCCCTTTTGAATAAGCGGAATTCATATTAAACTTTATGGAGACACGTTTGGATAACTGTGCGTCCAGATTTACTCTGAGTGAATATCGCTCAAAATTATTTGATATGACAATCCCTTCTTGCGCCATATATTCTCCGCTGACGGAATATTTGATTCTTTCGGCTCCTCCATTCGCGGAAAGATTATAGCTTTGCATAGGCGCTGTCTGGAACACATAGTCATAGGGATCCGTATTGTAGTGGTTTGTTCCGTTAATTACATCCATAATGGTTTGAGGGACTTTGTAAAACCAATCGGTTAACGGATCGCCTGAAACATCATACCCTGCATCCAGGTTTTGATTCTTTACGCCATCATAATAATACCATCCTTGTTCTTCTTTTGTCAGGTACTCGGGGGTACGCAACACTTTTTGCCATCCGTAATAAGCATGAAGGTTAATCTGGGTTTTTCCTTCTTTTCCCCGTTTGGTTGTGATGATGACAACGCCATTAGCGCCGCGCGAACCGTAAAT
>JAISDJ010000188.1 GCA_031264865.1 Tannerellaceae bacterium
ATCTTCATCTTCAGATAAACGTTCAACAGCGGCTCCTGCATATCCGTATTCACCAGCGTAACGCGAAGCTTCTCACGTCCACCACTATAGTACTCCGTAACATGAGGCGTATAAGGAGGAATCAAATGAGTAAATACCTGAACCGGATAAGTCGCCTGTGCTAGTCCCAAACGACATACCAACGAAAACACAAAGAATATGATAGTACGAGATATATAGGGGTGACTTTTCATGTTTTTCTTATTTTATAATCATTTTTGCCGTCATTTGTCCGGCTTCCGTTTCAAGTAATATTACATAACCTCCGCTTGCCAAAGCTATATTATAGGGGAGCGTATAGATAGTCGAACCATCATATTTTTGATCATGCAGCATAGTTCCTGAGCCTATGCTGATAATACGGATGCGAATAGTATAGACTTTGCTCAACTCTACAAAGACATTGAAAACTCCGTTATTCGGATTGGGAGAGACCTGGAATGCTTTGATAGCGGACTCTCTCAGCATATAGGCTTTGTCTCCTGCAGGAGCAACGGATATAGACTTCAGATCCTCCTGGTAGCAATCCCCAACATAGGTTTTAAGTCCGACAGTGTAATAACCTGTTTCCTTAAAGATCACTCTGACAAAATCATCGGTTTTTTCTACGATCTGCAAAGAATCCGATTCGGATACCATCCACTCGATCCGTTCCGGAGCTGGGTTACTGATATTCACCAATACAATCGTATCACCGGCAAATACCTGAGATGAGACGACAAACTCGGAACTAATTAATTGATTTTCTGTTGTTATGGTTACCTCATCCGTAGCTTGACAACCATTGCTATCGGTGATCGTTAGCTTGTATGTGCCCGGTTGTTTCACTTTGATCTGTTTCTTATTGGATGTGAAGCCGGAAGGGCCTGTCCAATAACAGGTACTATTCGGGTCATCATATACAGGTATGATCTCATGCTCCTGTCCGGCGCATAAAATCCTGTCTTCTCCAGCAAACACTGTAATAGCTTCAGGATCTTTCAGAACAAAACTTTGGAAGAAAGAACATCCGCTCTGATCTGAAACAATCACAGTATAATTTCCTGCTGGGACAGCATTTAATACAGGCGTTGTTGCTCCTGTACTCCATTTGTAGATATAGGGAGCTTGTCCCCCTGTTATAACCAGTTCAATACTTCCATTTGAAGAGCCAAGACAAGCCGGATCATGGGTAATACCGGTTACATTCATATTGCTCGGAGCTGTTACCCGAACGATTGTAGAGGCTTCACATCCCCTTGAGTCAGTTACATAAATCATGTATTTCCCGGATACGGCATCAGCAACCATCGTGGTAGTATCCCCTGTATTCCATTCATATCTATAAGGAGGAGTGCCCCCTGTTATTACCGCTTGAATGGTGGCGAATTCGCCACACATAACAGAAACGTCGTCTGCCGCAACAATTAGTTTATCCGGCTGTTTAAGTTGATGATCAATCACCACGCGATTTGTGATCCAACTATAATCTTCTACTATTATCCGGTAATTTCCTGCCGTCAAAGTGCTCAAAACATTAGCACTTTCATTTTCAAAGCTCACATATTTTCCATCCACTTCTTTATACCATGAATATTTATAGGGAGATGCTTTCTCGTCCGTATTACGTATACCGCCTGTAGCAGATGCGATTAATTCTCCATCTGTCATTCCATTGCAGGTGACAAAATGACTTTCATTTAATGTAACTACAAATTTCTCAGGTTCTTTAAGTGTAAAGGTATCCGTCAGGAAGCAACCGCCTCCTTTTCCCGGATAGGCCGAAGCATAATTATCATCGGTAACCACGATAATATAATCTCCTTTAGTCAGACCGTCTATAGACGACAAGTAGTTCCCATTATTGAAAGATGCTTTTTCCTGCATACTATTCCCATTCTCATCTTCCCATATAACATAATAACTGTTGTCGCTTTTGGGAGTTCCTCCTTCGATCTGAAGTTGTATGCTGCCATTTGCAATTCCGTAACCGGACTGATCGTGCATCGTTACACGAGTAATTTGTAAGGGTTCATCCGGTTGTGTAAGCGTTATTTCATAAACATCTTCACCGTTAATCTTTGCCGAACAATTGTTACCATCAATAATATAGATGGAATATGTTCCGCTAAACAAACTGTCCAGATAGAATGTATTATCATTCGTATGGATAGCCTGTTCCTGATAGTCGGGATCCGTATCTATTTTCTTAAAGAACATACGATAGTCGCCGACTCCGCCTGAAACGCTAATGTGTATATGTCCATCACTGGATCCGAAACATGAAATATTTTTAGAGGTAAGTTGTGTAACAAGCAGAGGAGGCTCTGTTATATGGAAAACGGTCGATGTTATGGTGTTGGCAGGCGTACTGCTATCTTCCACATACACTTTATAATGACCAGTCCCCAGATTGGAGATGATACTGTCTGTTTGGGTAGATAACAGGGAATCTGTGCCGTTTACTACCTGATACCATTCAAAGTTATAAGGTAAACCCAAACGGGTAAACGGAACTCCGCCCTTCACATCTGCAACAAGTTCCCCTGACAAATCTCCATGACAATTAACCGTCAATGGATTCTTTATATCTACCGTTAGTGGATCCGGTTCCCTTAAAGCCGTGACTACGGTGGCATAACATCCGTTTTTTACCGACTGATAATTCTTATCCATTACCTCCAGTGTATATTTACCTTTAGGTATATCCTTTATTTCCGTGATAAACACTCCATTCTCCGTTTTTTCCGTATGTGGCAGCAGGTTGTTCAGACTATCTTTCCAGACCACCGTATACTCGGGTGATGTTGCATTAGGCGTCCCATCTTCCACACGATAAGACAATGCTCCGTCCGACCGTCCGTATCCGGAAATAGGAGTTGTTCCGTATGGTAGAATGACTAAAGGTTTGTCTGGCTGTTTTATTGTCAGTTTAAGAGCTCCATCCGCAAAAGAGGCCGCACAGTTATTCCGGTCACATAGTTGGAAAAGATAATCTCCCTGAGGAAGATTAGAGATTACAATTGTCGGATTATTTCCTATGGCGGATACATTTTGATAAACTAATGAATCCTTGTTCTTATAGGTAAGTCTATAACCGCCACTTCCGCCTTTAGCTGTAATTGTGATACGTCCGTTGCTCTCCCCATAGCAGGTAACATCTTGTATTTGATAACTGCTCACCTCAACGATAGCAGGTTCTGATAAGTAAAAAGTGGTAGCAGTTTTATTGACCGGGTTACTACTGTCTTCCAATTCCACTTTATACTCTCCATCTGCCAGTTGGGCTATTGAAGAAGAAAAATTATACAAATTGACGAAACTTCCATTCTCTCTTTTATACCAATTAAATGATGTTACATCTCCAACTCCCCCTTGTGCTCTGACACTTAAGGCGCCGTCTGATTCCCCTTTACAACTTATCGCCCTTGAAACACTTATAGAAGCGGTGAACGGATTCGGTTGAGTAAGTATAACATCCATTGAACGGTCACATCCGCTTTGATCTTTAACAATAACGGTATAAATACCGGCGGAAATATTTTCAATCGTAGACCTGAATCGTCCATTTATCACTTCATTTCTTCCGTGAATATTCATTCCGGTTTGTTTGTTCACCCATATACAAAACGTATACATTCCATCATAATAGGGCTGCCCTCCTGTTGCCTGTATGGTAATAGACCCATTATCAAGTCCAAAACCACTTGGACTTGTTGTACTAAACGTACTGATCTCTATTCCCGCTGCCGGCTGTTGTATTATCACTTTTTTTGTTTCGGGCGAACCATCCGCTTCTTTAGCACAACAATTATTCTGATCCGTTACATAAAACTCATACTCATCTGCGTTCAAATTTTCCAACTCACCAGTGGTATTAAAAGCTTCTGTAGAAGAGAAAGTAGCGTCGTTCTTTCTTTTCCATTGCAATTTATAGGGAGGAGTTCCTCCGGAAGCCTTAACCGTAATAGAGCCGGAATAGTTTCCGTAACATAGAACATGCGTTATCCCTCCATCGGTAACCTCAAATTCTATTCGCGGAGGTGCGGTGATAGTTGCTTTTCCCTTGTGACTATTCCCTTCCGTATAAGTAGTGTGTTCATACGTTGAATTTTTATAAAACCCCATCAATCCGATCAGATATTCTTTAGGAGCAAGGTTCAAGAGCACGGCAGAGTCTGATGAGGAATTAAACGAGATATCGCTATGCAGCTGTGAATCAATAAAAAAATTTAATCGTTCGCCGACAATCAGTTTTCGATCCAGATAAACTATAACAGATCCATCCAAAGAATCAAAACATTTTGGGTTTACAGGTTTTAAACTCTTTATATGTGGAGCCGAAGGTACCATGTCCAACGTAATACTCTCGCTGTTTGTTTTGTATGATTGAACTTCGGGCGGTTTGATGCGAAATGTAATTCTTTTATATTTTTCAACATACTCTAAGGCTTTATTTCCAAACAGATCCTTTCCGCAAACATCAATAGATGTTTTTCCGTTGTAGGAGCTCGACATAGAATTCCAGGTGATTCCTCCATCTAATGAATATTGCCATTGATAAACAATACTGGGAAATCCCGGTGTCACGGATATACGGATCAAATCCTCAACAGGGAAAGCATTATTCCAATTCGTCTGTCCGGGAGGTCGCACGTCATAGCTAAGCGCACTTGATTCAATTTCAATTAATTTAGGAAATACATATATTGTAACGCCATCTCCATACCATTGGGGGACACTCTTTTGTATAGTTCTGGTAGCTACATTACTCATATCAATTGATGTAATAGGTGTTGGCTTATTATCCTCTGTCGCGTCAATACAACCCCATGTTCCATTACGGCGCCTTCGACCTTCTGTATTGCATGAGATTTTCTGGGATGCGCCATACTCCCAGGTATAACTATACCTTCTTACATGTTCTCCATGCCCTAAATTTTCATCATACACTTTTATGGGAGTAGTATTTCCTGTTTCATAAAAATTTAGTTTATAATGATTTACGTTACCACAAGTAGCATTTCCCTGAACAGCCACTGCAATTTTTACAGAATAGCGAGCCGGTTCAAAACCCCAAAGATCTCCACTATAGAGTATGAGGTAAAAGAAAAAGAGTAATACGATACGTTTCATCTTTTCTGACTTTAATAGTTAATTGAAAGTGTTTTTGGTTTTGACATTCTATTTTCATTTGTTAAAAACAAAATAGTATAAGTATATGTAGTGTTGGGAGATACCGTTTCATCTACAATGCGATTGTTGGCATTTTCTGTTTCTTTCCAGAGTTCCATAGGAGCGTCTTCTTCTGAACGGTAAATCCTATATATACGCGCTTTCTCGTTTTTCTTCCAGGAAAGTTCAATGTAACCTCTTTCCCGATCTATATAATAACTGAAATTTGCAATAGTGTTAAGTTCTTCATGAATCCTGATTTCTATAGTAATTCTTTGAGGAGATATTGATTTCCTCCCATTCAAATCAGTTGCAACAACAGCATATTGATAACGACCGGATGCTACGGGTTCATCTGTAAAACTTGTTGTTTGATGATCTCCCTTATAGACAGTATCGCATTTAGACAGATCTTCCATGCTGTAACGCAATAGCGAATAATATACATCATCTCGATTTTTGTCTGTAATCCAATTAATTTTCACTCGATTGTCCAACAATTGATAGTCTAAAATCACAGGTTCATCCGGTGTTTGCCGATTCGGCTTGTCTACTGCCACTACCTCGCAGGGAGAAGATTCATTGTATCTTATATCAAGGGCTGTTAATGAGTAATAAATTTTCTTGTTACCTAATGCTAATGATAACGAATCGTGAAATTCACAGCCGGCTACGAAATCAGCGCTTATTGATGTCATCTCTTCCTCCGGAGTGAATGAGCGTAATATGCGGTAACCTCTTAAATCCGATTCTACATTCATCGTCCATGTCAAATGCGCTATACCCGTTGAATCAATGGTTACCTTCAGTCCTGTTGGAATTGCAGGAGGGATAGAGTCAATCTTTTGTACAAGAAAAGGGAAAGATTCTTGTATTGTGCTATCTTTATGGACAGCTAATAGTTTTAAATAATTTCTATTTTCGATTAAAGGAATGGTTTGTTCTCTTTCAAAAACATGAATACTATCAACCAAGATATGAAATTGTCCGGAAGCTGTTTCCGAGCGAACAAGTTGAAGTTTCTGAACAAACTCTGTTTCCGGGCAATCAAACTCCCAGAGAATACGGGCATAATCATCAGAGATAAAATCTCCGGAAGTAATTCGAGGAACGCAGGCTACTATTTTTTGTCCTCTTCCTGTCACGGTATCAGAAACAGGACCTTCTTTGTCGAAACAAGTAACGCCAACAACCCGATAACTATAATCTTCGTCATTATTCGCTAAAGAATCCGTATAATAGATTTCATTCATCTCTCCTCCAAGAACAGTTACCGGAACATCTGTTATTCTTTGAAAAATTGTATCATTTGAAGATTTACGTTCAATATGGTAAGCCGGATAAATAGTGGATTGAAAAATATAATTCCAGGACAATAATACGGAACGATCGCCAAACAAAGCAGTAAGACCTACGGGCTGCGGTAGTTCCATGTAATCTTCCACACTTATGAAAATGGCAGCCGTATCTCCTTCCTGAGCTTCCGGTCGGTTTAAGTAAATCCTGTATACGTATTTTTCATTACTTCTGATTTCATTGTCTGTCCATGCCCAACCAGCCATTTCAGCAGCCTTGTAATCAAGATCGGCTACGAACAAAGAGGTTGAAAAGCGCTGCTCCAATTCACTTGCCTGATTTATGATAGATCCGATATCACTGTCGGAGGTATTCAACTCAAAGTCTTCTCCATAAAATGCCTGGGCAATAACAGCCGCATAATCCGATTTTTCTACCAGGTCTTTCCATTCGTTCAATGGTTTAGGTTTAAAATCAGATGCTATGGTTTTCTTAAGAGGATCATCCTGCAACAAATTATCTGTCATAACAGTATATCTCTCTACGGTATAGCCATATTTCTTACCCTCTACCCATGATTTGGTATTAGCCGGAGCCCAACGTACCCGTATAGTATTTTCGTCCAATACAAATGCTTTTGCGCTGATATTGGATGAACTAAGCGTTTGTCCGGATAATCCATTTGTTAAAAACAGGAAAGTCAGACAAAGCAGGCAATAAGTTTTATAGTTACAGGAGGTATTCTCTTTCATCATTTTCTCCAATATATTTCGTTATAATAATTTATATCTTTACTAGTACCATTTTTTCCATCAGGGAGAACATATCTGAAACGGCTCTTATAATAACCCTGGCGAATAAACAGGAACTGACTATCAATAAGACGTCTCAATAAAGGATCATTCACCTTATTATTTATATAATAATTAGCCGCTTTATTTCTTAACTCAAAATAGTCTTGATAATAGAAGTAAGGGGCAGCATAGATATAAGGGAATACATTTGATAAAGTACCGTCATATTTATTTCCCTTCAAAAAAGCCAGATAGCCATCATACAAGGTGAAAGCCCGCCTCGGAGGAACCCCATAGCGCGTTACATCACGTCCTGTTATAGTCAATCCTCTAACCGGATAATCGTTGTATATTAATGGAGCAATATCGTCCTTATAGTACGGATCATCAAATAATGCTTCGACTTCAACTAACGCTTTTCCTTTTGAGAATGAAGATCCTTCCAACTCAACAACATCAAACAACTCATAATTTTGTGCTTTCAGCGTAAGTGTGACCACATCCGAGTTAACACGTCGTACGGAATAATCTAGTGGAATAGATGATAATTTTTCGGCAAACGTATTATAACGGCTGCTTCTGAAATCATATTCCAAGACATTAAGGCTTCCCTCTTGTATGATTTTCTGCGCTGCTTTTTGTGTCATATTAATCTGGTAGTTTTCTCCTTCTGCATCCTGAATTGTCTGGCTTGTCTTGATCACGCTCCCGGATCCTTGTTGTCCGGTCCTGGATGATGCTATAAATGCCAATTTGTATGATGTGTTATTAGTAAGATTGGGAATAACATAATCTATTTGAGCAGATCCCGCATTATATCGGAATGGTGCTTTTTGTTGTTGGCCGGATCCTGCTGTAAAGACAGCATCGTACTGGAAATTTACTGGGAACAGATAAGGTTGTCCCATTTTTAATTTAACATAAGCGCTTCCTGATTCACGCAAATAGAAATTTTTCTGATCAACCACAGGATAACAATAGTCTATATTGTGAAGAGGTATATAATTCGGAGCTTCTCCGGTTTTAAAAGAAACGCGCCTTGACTCTTTTACATCTTTTCCGTTCTGAGTGACTTTGTTCCATCTTCCATTTACTTTTTCTTCAAAAATCACGGAAACAAAAGCTGTCAGATTTTTGTAAGGAGGCAATACATCTTTTTGCATAAAGGTGGCAGTTGTGTAATCACGATTCCAATTAATCTTTCCTTCAATCCTTTTGTTAGCCTGATCTGCTACATAAAAATCTTCCAGCATAATCCGGTATGTCTTTACTCCGTTTTCATCCTGAATGTCGAAAGGCTCGCCCATTCCCATATTAAATGTAGCCTGAGGGGTCTGGAAAATGTCTACTTCCGATGAACCATCCAAAGGATTCAAATCGGCAATCAAGGGGAAATCGATTGGAGAAGACTCGCCATCCAAACGAACCAGTTTACAGTCATCACCAAAGCTGAATTTCATCTTCATATTCGAATTAATCAAACCGCCGAGTATATTTAGTTGTACACCCATATATCCTCCAATCCAGGTTGGGTTGGGCAATCTGGCCTGAAGTAAAGCTGCCGCAGCTCCTTTTATAATTATAAATCGTTTATTAATGACGAGCAACTTTACATTAACACCCAATTCTCCGGATAACGACGCATAACACTGCCCATTGGCATACCAACCGTTAATACCTATAGGGGAATTGCTTCCCTCACAAGCATAATTACTCATGTCGCGTAACATGATATCAAATCCGTTATATGCAGAAAAACGTGCATAAAGGATAAGAAAAGAAAGATTGCCCGTATCAAATGAAAAACGGGAACCGAAACCAACACCTTTTCCGCTTTCCATTACAGCAGGGTATTTCATATAATCCGCCTGAACCTCTGATATACCCAAAATATTCAGTACTGTTGATGGAGGTGCGATGGGGGTTTCTAATTTGTCACCCAACATAAAATAGGATTGAGTTTTAATGGATAACGGTCCTAACCCCAATTGTAACCCTACCGGATTGCGAGGGGTTCCCGCATGAATAAACCATGTTTGAGGCGAACAATACAGTTTTGTCCAACCGGCTTCATCATTTTGCCCTACTCCTTTGAGGATTCCTCCGATATTGACCCTTACTCTGAAATCAGCATCAAAGGTTTTGGTTGGAAAATCATAGTCTAAAGAGAGATAGGCATTTATACCTCCGGAAAGTTGTTCTCCAGGTAATAACTGTTTGGCTGCATCAGATCCGGATAGTCCGGATGGTAGTTTGTCCAGATAACTTCCCCCTAAATCCTGACCCACTTCCTGAACAGTCTTACGCATATTGTCCAGCTTATCCAAGCCAACCAATGATTTGTTTATTTCGACCATAAAATTGGCTGTCCCGTAAAAATGGATATTTTTAATTCCGCCACTTGAAAGAAAATTCATTTCAAACAAAGCAGAACCGTTTACAGCATTTGAATTTCCAATATAAAAAGCAACTCCGGCTTTTACACCCAAAGAACAATTATCATTCGGAGCGTAAGCTTCCAAACCACTCTTGCCTGTGGCAGACATTCGATAATAGGCGCCTCCGGTAAATCCATTTAGAAAGACAGGGCCAACAGGGATACCTACTCCTCCCATAGTTAACCCTCCCTCAACATACCAATACCGATAACCTTTAGATCCAAATACCGCACTTACATTTACTTGCATTGCATCAGAGAGGGCATTAAATGTTGCCATAATACTTCCTCCAAAATAGCGTCCGTATACAGGATGATTTTCGTCCATCCTTATCTCTCCACTCAAAGTTAATCCGGGCAATGAAACTGAATTAAGAAGAAGGGCGTCAATAGATAGTCCTTTTGAACGCCATTTACCGTTTATATGTTCTGAATTTAACCGCAAGCGAGAACCTGCGGATATTTTTTCTTTCATCAGGTTTACGTCGAGGTCAAAGGCCAAAGAAGCCTCTTGGTCATTTACCTGTAAATTTATATCACTAATTGAAATAGGGAAATCATATAATTTCACTTCCCCTCCATACCCCATTGATTCAACGGAAAAGAAAGGAGCCTCTGTTGCGATAACTAGTTTTTTGAATGTTATCTCTTCGATCTTTAAACCTAAGGAATCAAACGCCATTGCTCCATTCATCACGATACGAGGCTTAAACCGGCGATCTTTAAGCTCCATTTGAAGATAAGAGGTCGGATCGAGGCGCAATGTGCTTTTCCCAAATAAGGAGAGTTCCAGCGAGTTATTTAAGCCTGCTTTAAATAAATATTCATCACCGGAAATATAGGCTTCATATCCCAACAATTGAGGTTCGTCTGACATAGGGACTCCAATTTGTCCGCCAAATCCAAAAGCCTTGATATTATTTGCCATAAAATCGAAACGAAACGCGTCAACTGAAAAGTTCCATCCGCCCGCATCTCCACTTTCTATTGGTAAAAGATTTTTAGCAAGAATATCACATGTCAGGCCGTTTTCATCAATAAGCAAACCGGATGCTTTTAAAGAAACAGAAGAATTCGTGTTTTTATGCTTGAACCACTCAGGAAAATCAAGGCTGAATTCGTCTACATATATGCCTCTCCAAAGTTCTAAAGAAGGAAGAGTAAAATAATCCTTGAGATATTCCTGCTTTGGATGAAAAGACAGGGCATTCCTTTTATCGCTGAGATCTAAAATTGCATTCGAGAGAGAAAAGATAAAACCGTCTGCGCCTTTAATCTCGAATGGAGGAAAATCCACGTTCACAATCAAATCATTCCAATCGAAAACAGACGTCTTAAAAAGAGCTTTTACCGGTTCAGTCCCTGTACGATCTGATGCTAACTTAAAGGTATTAGGATTTAACGTGATTTCTGCATCCAAAGAAAGTTCTTTGAAGTCGCCATTACACTCTAATGAAACGTATGTTTGAGAATCAGCGGCTCCTGTAGATTCATCCATGTTTCCTCGAATTGTAACAGTTCCCATATTTCCAACCGGAAATGAGATATTATTTAATAACTTTAATTGAATATCACCAACCAAATCTCCTGTGTTTGAGATTCGAACATCTGTGGCGCCAAAAATTAAAGATTTGGATTCTTGTGGAATATCTAATCTCATAAACAGCGTTAGTTCTCCGAATTGACTCCCCAATTTAATATTGGCTACTGCTAAAGTAAAGGGAACATTCCCAATGATTTTTTTAATACCGATCGGTAAATTATAAGCGTTTAATCCTCCATCACCAATCATAGACAAGTCATCTATAAATCGACCGGAGCTTTCTATCGTCTGAAAATCCGATAGCGCTTTTTCAATGCTAACATCCTCTTTTTGAGCTTGTAAAATGGATGCAAAAAAAAGGCACAAAAACATTATACCTCCTTTTTTGAGAAACTTGTTTTGGTGAATATCCATAATTTAATTTTCCAAACGGAATTTGGTTAATAAAAAGGTTAGACAATCAAATATAATAATGACTCAAAGATATGAATATATTTTTAACAAAAAAAGCAAAAATGACAAAAGTGAAAAAATCTTATTAATATAACGTGAGTTTCAATATAAACTTAGAACAACATCAGTTGTTTTTTATATCTTCATCTGTTATTCGTCTTTCTTTTACTATCAGATGAATTAATTTGTCTCCTCTCTTTATTACGAAAAGTTCTTTTTCGCCAGAGAATAAATCCTGTGACAGAAAGTGAAGCTCCTACAAGGCTTGAACAGAAAGCAATACATTTGCCAAAGATTCCGAGAATTCGTCCGTCGTGGATTTCCAGATTCATTCGCCTTATTTTATCGGCTGTGGATACTTCTGTGTATTTTCCGGCATAAGGGCCTTGTCCATGTAAAGGCTTTAATGTGTACTGGTCGAAGAACAAGTTATCCGTCCGGTAATACGAATTACGTTTGTGCTCTATACTAACTCTGAATACACCCGACGAATCAGCCGGCAAGGAAAAATAGAACGTCGGAGCTTGGGGGTCAGCCTCCCTTAATTGTATATAGAGCTTATCAAGAGGATTTGATAATTGTTCGGCTACAGTTAGCGGATCTGATTTGGGCAGGACATAAGGTTTCAAATCGCCTCCGCCTGTCATCGTGTACACGGCTTTGCTAAACCAATTGAAACTCCAGATAAGTCCGGTAAAAGTAGCCAGCAGCAGAAACGGGACAAAGAGACCACCCAACGTATTATGCAACGTATAAGTAAGCCTCTTCCTGCGTATGCTGAAATTATTCTTCAGGTATTTCCATTGGGCAGGTATCCATAGTATAATTCCGGTCATTAACCCTATTGCGAACAACAGGACACTCCATCCTACAATGGGTCTACCTATTTTGGCAGGTAGCCACAAGGTACGATGTCCATTTAGTACGAAGCGGAAGAAGTCGAAATCATTCTTTCCTTTTTTTACTGTTTTGATAATCTGTCCATCATACGGATTTATAAAAACAGTAGTCATACCTGTTTTCGGATCATAGTAATCAACAAAAACGGCGTCTGTGGCTCTACCATATGTAATAGCTGTGGGCTTGGCCTGACTAACTTCTTTTGTTGCGACCTCTACTACCGAAGACGGATATAATACAGGTTTACCCTCTGCTTTCACAAACCGCCACGGTTCCGAGAGGGCAGTTATCTCATCCTTGAAAGCATAAAGTGCACCTGTAATACATACGACAAACACTACCCAGCCGGGCAGTAAAGCGATCCAGAGATGTAATTTCAGGCTTATTCTTCTTACGTTACTGTTCATTCATTAACTTGAAGAAACCGGCAACAAATGTGGCCGATACGTTAGCGCCTTTCTCCGCAACAGCCGTTGCAGTATCTATACGGTATACATATATACCACCGTCTGTGGAAATAGGATAATATACATAGCCGCCGTCTGTTAAAGCAGCGAAACGTCTTCCTCCATTACCATTATGTACCGGTATTTCATCTATATCGGTAATCGTCTGATTATAGAGATCGATGATAGAACATTTCAAACTCTTATCAGACCAGCGATCATCGGTTGTTTGAGGATTAAGCGTACTTACCTCGGCAAATACTAATCCGTTGCCAATATATTTTATATGGGCTGGTTTTAGTCCGCCCGACTTAGCTTCGAAATCGAAGAAGTAATCCTTATCAAAAGTGGTAGTTCCAGCAACAATACGCATAAAAGCGGCATTTTTTCCTCCTTTAGAGAAACCGTTGGCCATCGAAAGATTAGACATGGTGTACAAATCTCCGCTCTCTGTTTTGATAAGACCGTTGAATGCCGCCCACGAACCGACGGGGCCGGTGCGTGTATCTTTCATTACAGTTTCCAAAGCCATATCGGGATACGAATAGACGGCCACATAAGCTGTGTCTACAAAATCGGTGGCATACGTGGTAGGACTCATCTGGATATAGGTAAGATATACCTTGCCGCCGCTGTATTCCATTCCTGTTATGCTCGGCCATTCCACCTGCGCAATAGGAGATATGGGTTGTAGTATGGTTTTGGTGATTGCCAAATCGTTTATATCCACTACATAAAACTTCATCTTATCCCCGTCGGCCGATTTGTCCGGTATCTCCAATCCAAGCATCGTGGAATTATCTACCTGAGAGAAAGCGCTTAGTTTGGAATCAAATACAAAGTCACCTGTCTCCTGCAAGTATCCGTCTGCATTACGGGTAATACCGGTTACATAATTCACACCCAGGCCGCCAACGCTAAACACAGTTTGTTCAGCCTGTTCGTAATCCCTGTAGCCGTTTTGTTCCAATCCTTTGCCATAGGCGTTAATTTCGCCTGTCATCAGATCTTCGGCTGTTACCACATAATAGGTAGTTGTTCCGCTGACATCTGTTATACCCAGACTCATTACATACGGAGCAAAAGGCGTTTCTTCTGTTTCGGCAAGGTCATCGCAAGACGTAAAACCCACCAGCAGGCTCAATACTAAAACCCAATTTAATTTCTTATCGATCTTTTTCATTTTCTTACTGTTTCTTTTTTACCAATTGATAAAGTAACGAAATTTCACATTAAACGCCCGACCTGGTTTTTGTAATCTGTAATTATCGTACAGCCGTTTGTCGGTAAGGTTTATACATTCCAGCGCTATATTATATTTACCTTTTTCAAGGGCGTAACCTACCGATACATCGTGCGAAGCCTGGGAGGGGATAATCTTTTTGGAGGAGCGAGCGCCCAGGTTTGGAAAAGAAAGATAATATCCTTTTATCCAATCGAAAGAATAGTCGATTGATAATTCCGATTCTTTCAGGGCAATATTCTGAAAACGAAGCCCTAGGCTGGCATTACCAAACAAGTAAGGAATATTGGGGATACGTTCTCCGTACGTGAGATTTTCTACCTGATCGGCTCCTACATAGCTATTGTTACTAGCGTATTTTTGCCGGTCTCTTATGTTTTGATACGTGATATTGGCTCCGGCGGAAATCAGTTTTCTCCATTTGTAGTTGATTCCTCCCTCAAAACCAGTGGTGCGCACTTCGCCCATATTTTCATAGCCGGTAGTAGGGTTCGATGTCAGGCTTACTCCTTTATGGATAAAGTCTTTTGTAAGGCGGTAGATCCCGTTAGCCTCAATTGTAACTACATGATCCTGTATTGCATGGTCGAGTAAAAAGCCAACATTCACGTTATCGCTTTTTTCCGGTTTCAGGTCGGGATTGGCTTGCTGGAACAGTCCGTCTCCAAACATCTCATTACTTTCGGGCAAGCGGAAAGCTTGTTCATAAGAAACCTTAGCCTGTAGTTTTGGAATCACATAATACGTGAAAGCCGCACCATATCCGAATTCTGTCTTGTCTACATTCAATTTCTCCAAACGTTCATCATCTTTAAACCTGTTGAGTATCTTTGTAGATGTACTATGCAGGTTGTACATTTTGGCAAACACATTGGCATTCCACCGGTCGTATTTTATCAGCCAACCCAGTCCTGTGATGTTCTTATTAAGTTTCTGCGGTATCTTATTCGACTCGTTGTCGGGATCCACCTTGTCGTGTATCTTTCGATTGTTGGCCGAAAACACATGGTTCAATGTAAGAGACTGATGCAGATCGATCATATAGCTGATATTTGCGTTTGCCATCCATTCCCTGTTTTTGATTTTCGAGTCGGTATTGAATCCCTCGCCATGCGTAGTAGACGGCGCCCATTCGCCAAGCCAGTTATATTTACGCGACAGGGTATCCGTCGTATACGTGTTTACGATTCCATACGAGCCGTACAACGAAGCTGAAAGTCCGTCGACAAACAAGTCTTCTTTCTTCCATCGTAACGAAGGTATTACAGATTCGCTTTTTGCTTTCACCCCGCCATATACGGCGTCCATGGTAGCACCGGTTTGTACATCTGCATCGTTTTTAGATCCAATAAACCCGAACAGCAGATAATCGGCATACGATTTTCCTGTAACACCTGTTTCAAGGTGCGCACCTCCCGAAAGATATGTATCGTTAAAACGTTTCACATTTTGCTCTCCAACCTGTCTGTTGGTAGTAAGATCTATGATAGGGACAAATACCTTATAATCGTTATCGGAATAATTGAAGAAGCTGTTGAGGCGTACGGTAAAACCCGTTTTGGCATCGGTATACGCTCCGTTTAAAGCCGCTTTATGTGTGTTGAAAGAGCCGTAGGAGTCGGATACATCCAGGTAATTTGCTTTTTGACGAGAAATAATGTTTACCGCTCCACCCAAGGCATCAGCTCCCAGGTAAACAGGGAGTACACCTTTATAAACATCAATCCTGTCGGCCATACTTATAGATATATTACTCAGATTGAAAGACGACCCGAAGTTATCCATCGGCACGCCATCCAGAAAGAATTTTACCTGCTTTCCTGTAAATCCGTTCAGACTAAAGCTATAGCCGGATCCTACCCCTCCATCTTCGCGAACCCGTACACTGGATATATTATTTAGTTGTTTGCCGACGGATGCTGTGGTATTATACATCTGCCTGGCGTCGAGCACAGTGATTGCATACGCTTGTTCCTGTTGCCTGCGGGCTTCGGTTTTACCTGTAACTACAATCTCTGCCAGTTCAACCGAGTTTTCTACTTTTATATCGGCCACTCGGATTGTTTTGTCCGATTCTACTTTTACAAAGACCGACTGTTCTTTGATACCTACGCCAGATATCACAATTATCTGATTTCCGGCAGGAATATTTTTCAGATGATATTCTCCTTTTTCGTTTGTAGGTTCGCCGATGGTTGTTCCTTTTATCATAACCAACGCTGCTTCTACAGGACGGTTATTCTCTTCTGTAATACGTCCTTCTATACTTCCTGGGTTATTGTTTTGAGAGTAAGCAAATAAATTTAAAAGAAGAAGACTCTGCAACAAGATGTACTTTACTGTTTTTCCATTCATTTTATAAGTAGTTTAAAAGTGTACAAAAGTACCTTTTTCGCCGGGGATTCGCAATCACTATATATGAGTATATTTAATGTAAAACATACCTTTAAATAAGTATTATATATATGTTTTTTTCAAAACTTTGCATCAGGTCTGTTATTTATACTCACTCGGATTTATACCGAATTGCTTTTTAAAACTCACAGAGAAATGAGACACTGTATCGAAATCTGTCATCATCGCAACTTCCGACACATTATATTTCCCAATTCTAAGTAATTTTGCCGCCTTGTGGATAATTACATCTTTATTCATAGCTCTCTTAATAGTTTTATCTATTCCCATATAAGCGCCTTTGAATGGATTTTTTTGAGATTTTTGAAGACATGAATTTCAATTTAGCAGATGTACTCATTTAATTTTGGAATCATGGAAGGCACTGACTTATCTCATGCAAAGCCAGAAATTCATATTAATTATATTTAAGGATATTTATACTTAAGCTATTTGGATATAATAATGCGATGCGTTTCTTTTGTAAAAAGATTTTAAATTTTACTTGATAGACTTTGATTGGAGTAAATATTTTGAATTATAACATAGATGTAATCAGCATATTATAATCCATTTAATGTGACTGATGTATGTTTAGTATGGAATAATGAGCTCCCCGCCGAAACCCTTGATTTTGATGCTTCATGCGGGTTTTATCGCTGATGTTGGTCTATATCATGGAAACCGGGACCGGAAAACGGCTATGCAGGGTATGGATTGAAGAGAATCTTATATGCAAAATAATGTCATGAAAAACACAGATCAAACCGAACCGACTATGTTGGATTTTTTTGAAGGAATACCGGAACAGGTTCCAGTATCAGATGGAGTTGAGATATCATTTAAACCCGAAGATTTTTCGGGGATGATGACGGAAGCTATTTATATTCTTGATTTTCAAAAACGAAGTTTCCATTATATAGCCGATCACGGATTTTTTCTGAGCGGCTATTCACGGGAAGAAGCCATGAATGCAGGCTATAAGTTTTTTCACAGAGTGATTCATCCTGCAGATATATCGTTGTGGGCAAAAATGCATAGCGTCATCATTAAAAAGTTGAACAGTCACGATTTACAAATAGACTGCATTAATTATTTTTCGTGTACATTCCAGATCAAAAGCAGTTTGCAGATAGGGGCAAAACCGAGTTACCTGATGGCATATCAGAAACTGAAACCCCAATGGCATGAAGGACAGGTTCGGTTCGGAATTTGCCTGTTATCCAGTTCGGTTGTCCGGCATGCAGGCAATTTGAGAATCTATTATAAAAATTGTCTTGATTATGACGAATATTCTTTTCAGAATCAGAGATGGATCCGACAAAAAGAGATTCCTAAACTTACGGATAGAGAGAAAGAAATCCTGAAACTGTCAAAACAAGGTAAGAGCAGTAAAGAAATTGCAGATATTCTTTGTATTTCGGGAAAAACCATTCGTAATATTGAAACCGGGCTATACCAAAAGCTGAGCGTTCATTCTATGATTGAGGCCATCATCTTTTCCACAAATCATCAGATGATATTCGAATAAATATATTAGTCAAAAATAAAATCGGGATAAATTACCTATTGCAAGAATGAAATACATGATGTCAATTTGTAATGATTAATTAATTTAAATTAGAATGTATGAAACAATTAGGAAAATTAAAGTTAAATCAACTCAGTAAAGAAGAGTTGAATAAGAGAGAAATGAACAGAATTACTGGTGGTGCACCGGGCGAATGTTGCATTTGTCAGTATGGTGGGACAAATCATGTTGCAAATGATGCCGAAGGATTATACAGCCCAAGTTTGATCGGCAGCTATACCTTAATGCATTAACTGAACTTTAATCACAGCCCGATTATAAAAAAATCATTCATATGAGATATATCGTAATTTTTATTTTCATTCTTTTTGTTTCCTGTTCTGAACAGAAAGTCGAAAAGCGTGCGACAGCCGGTTTTTACATAAATGTGATTGACAGTCTCGACAATAGGGCCGACCACTTCCTGCTGAGCAGCATTGTGAAGGACATTGAGATCGTTCCGCTCGAAATGAACGAAAATTATCTGTATCGTAAAATCAATAACATCGTTATGGGGAGTAAAGATATCTTTCTCAACGGAACCGGACACGTGCTTCGATACAGTCGTGAAGGGAAATTTCTTAACCCGGTCGGGACAAAGGGAATGGGTCCCAGTGATCATATGTATGCAAAGGGTATTGGAATTGACGATACATCGCATATCGTATATGTTCTATCGGGTATAACTCCGCATATCAAGGCTTACACCTACGAAGGGAAATTTATCAAGGCGACACAGATAGCTCCCGACGGCAGTATCATAAATGGTACCGATCACTCCGCCAGAAAGGGCACAAATCGCGGGAGTGCCTATGCTTTTATTGACAAGATGCATTTTCTCAGAAGGATGTTGCCCATTTGGGACGGTTCGAGCGACATCTGGCTCATGCAGCGCCTGGATACTGCCGGGAGGATAGTCAGATCGTTTTATGATCCGGTAAACAGAGGGAAAGAGAAGGGCATTCTTTCGCATGGAGCCGATGGAGTAAACCTCATTCCGGCATACTGGACGGAGGTAAGCCCTGTAATTAACCGATATGGTGAGAATATGAACATTCTGTATGAAGGGAACGACACAGTATACGGATATAACATTGCGGATAACGTATTAAAACGCCGTCATATACTGCTGTGCGGGCAGCGGCCAGACTTCGTGCAGTTGCGTAAAATGGGCAAGGAGGCGGACTATTTCCGCTATCTGATGATTGTGGATGTGATGGAGACAGAGAAGTACATTTTCTTCGTGGGTGAAAAGGACAGCGACTCGTATCTGATCAGGGTAAGTAAGGAAGACGGCTCCATAAAAACGGTTATGCAGGAGGGCGAGATAAAGGAATCGCAGTTGATGGGTATTATATACAGGTTAGTCGATTATCCGCATTTTATCGACGATATGTCGGGCGGCCTGCCCTTCACTCCCGTATATCACGACGAAAAGCACTGGATAGACATACGCCAGCCCGAAGAGTTGCTCGAAATGAATCTGGAAAAGTTGAAAAATACGGATGTAATTCTTCCCGAAATGCGAGAAAAACTAATACATATGATCGAAAATTTAAAAGAAGACGACAATCCTGTCTTAATTATTGCAACATTGAAATGATATGAGATTTACCATTGTGATGTCATCACAAAACCATTACGATAGTTTCATAAAGACATCACAATGGTTTTGTAAAGGCATCGTAATGGTTTACTCAAGACTATGTGACGATTTTTTATTCGATCTTGGCCGTTTTCATCATGTTATCTTTTAGCGCTAAAACTTCTTTTACGGATAACTTTTTCCCGGCAGGTTCTTTTTTATAATCTTTTATTAAGCCTTCAAAATTGAAACTATCTTCAAGATATTCTAACCCGGCTAGATAAGTAGAACCAAAAAGTTCATCGGCTTCAAAGACTAATCCCAGTAATCCTTGGAAATACCCGGGGCCTTTATTGGTTGCGATCTTTTCGGTAAACCATACAGAAACCTCCGGATAATTTTTTGCCGTAGCGTTCCGGCAAACATATCCGTTTATTTCTTTTGTTTGATCGTTAAGCTCCCATTTCATGTCAGATAAATTTGATTTAAATATATTTACTGATTTCATAAAATCTTCCTTTCCAATCATTACTCCTTCATTATTTGTGTATACATAGGAAACATTGCCGGTAACCATTACGCCTGGTTCTGCGTGAACAGAATCTACTATAAAAAATGATTCATGTGTCTTATTATTGATGTAAAGCGAGTGATATACCTTATATTTTGAGATTAAATCTACTACTGTTTGGTATTCTTCGGGCGAAGGAATTTGCTTTCGTAAAATCGAAAGCATGCTTGGCGATAATGGCGATGTTATGTAAGATACTTTAATGAGTTCACCTTTTGTTTGCGCCTGTAGTAAATTCACACATAGAATAAACGCTACGATTGTTAAGAAAAAGATTTCTTTTTTCATGATTTAG
>JAISDJ010000215.1 GCA_031264865.1 Tannerellaceae bacterium
AAAAGAGATTTGTAAACTTGATAAATCATCCGGTTTATACAACCCCCATCTATCCTACGTATATACCTATACAGGCGATGGACTGCCGGAAAGCCGTAAAACCCTGCGTTGGGACAACAACACCCGCGAATGGAAAGAAGACGCAGTCATCGTCTACAACTACAACGACCTGCTAAGCAGCATTACCTTAGAATATGCCGAATGGAACGAAGCCAAAGGCACATTCGACGCACCCAAAGAAAAAGCCGTCTACCACGTAACGAGCAACAAATGGGTATTCTCATACACGGCCTACGAAAAAGAAAAACCGGAAATGAACTGGACAATCAAGGAACATTTCAACAGAGACAATCAGTTTACGGCGCAAACAACGAATCATAGTATTCGATAACGTCATTCCAATGATAGTACGGAAGTGTATTGCTTTTTACAAGAGGAACAAGTATGTCATTTTCATTGTGCAGAAATTTTACAAGAATATCCTCTGAATCTTCTTTCCTGAAAAATACAATCTGTATATTACCGGCCATGGGAGCGACCTTAAAATCGCTCCAGGCTTTGTAATATTCTGATGGCTCCGAAATGCTGTTATAACAGTCTTGCAAATGCAAAAGCATGGCTAAGGGTATAATATTCCCGTCATGACCAAAACGGAAAAAAGCGCCCTTGCCTTTCGTTTCAATGACATGATGGGCGCTTTCGATTATATTTTTCAAAAGAGGCTTGGCATTTTCCATCATAATACCACCATTTTCCGTTGCATTGGCGTATTGGACATACAGACTATAGTTTTTACATTGCCATAGGTCGAAAAGTTCTTCTTTTTCAAACAGGTCGTATAATGAAATTTCCGTCTGTATATTCTGGACGTTGCTTGCAACATTGTATAATTCCCATAACAGCGTATCTGCATTTATGCTCTCTTTCAGATAAATACTGTCGGAGAACAATGTTTTCATCATCCTATCCGGACGAACATGCTCTCTTTCGAATCGATTGTATTTTTCTTTCCATGTATCGAGAGCATATCTGAAATGTACGGCTTGTGGCGTATGGTAATTCAGGTAATCCATATGCCGTGGATCAGCGTCTTGCGATACAGACAGGCCGGGGTTTAGTTCTTTCAAACGCTCGCATAAGATTTCCATGCTCTGGATACAGCGTCCTATGGTGGTTGATACGGCTGTTATGTGTGCATTATTGGCAAAGACTTCCGGATATTGCTTATACATCCTCTCTGCTATCCCTTTTTGCTGTGCTATGCCCAGCGGTGTTAATTCTCCGCCATGTCCTTCTGCTTCCTGCCATATTGTTCTTAATCGTCTGTACACATCTTTCCCCAATGTGGTTAACGCTTTGCAAGAATCAGCTTCCTGGAAAATATCCAGTAAGTGCTTGTATTCACTGTCTCCGACAAGATAACGGGATCCATGACGTCCGAAATGACTGATGTAAAATGGCTTGTATCCTTCCGGGGCAGGTGTTTTTAGGATCGTATGCTGAAAAGGATATGCGTAATTGACTCCACCGGATTTTTCCGGCGTATCGGATATTTCCTGCATGGATGCTTGCCCCGATACGCCTACTATATTAAAAACCAATAAGAAAACCAATAAAAAACGGCATTTGTTTAGGAGAATTGGTATCATCATTTTATGACATGGTTTATTTAAAATCTTGATTTTGTACCAGATATGGATTCACTGTAAATTCTTCTTGTGGAATAGGATACAGTTTGTATTTATCATCCACGTCCTTACCTATATAATTGCCGGCTTTTCCGTCGCTGCCTTTCCAGTCCCAGTTGTATCCTTTTGTAAACTTTTCGAAACGGATCAGGTCGGTACGGCGTATCAATTCGGTATGCAGTTCCCTTGCCCGTTCGTCGAGTATGAAATCGAGGGTTAATTGTGTGTCTGAAATGCGTCCTGATAATCCGTTACCATACGCTCCCGACAGATAAGCCCGGTCGCGTACTTCATTTACATACGCCAAGGCATCGGCGCGACTTCCGCTTGCTCCGCGTAAAATGGCTTCGGCGGCCATCAGATAAGCGTCGGCAGTACGGAACATCGGGAAGTCGATAGATACATACTTTATGCCGCCGGGGGCAAGCGGGTTGCGGTCTTTCGTCATATTCCGCCATTTCAGGCAGACATAACCGTTATTGAAGTCGTTTTGAAAGTCTTTTTCGTCTACCCACGTATTTTTGGTATGTTCTACGGTATAGAATTGTGCCCTTTTGTCTTTTTTATTGTCGCCCCACGGATCATTCTCGTCAAAAAGTTGGTCATCCGGATCAAACATATCAACGAGTTGTGTTTTCACACGAGCATTTCCCCAGGAATCTGTCATTCCGGTATAAGCGCTCATTTTTCCATCAGACAGGGCTTTAATCAGGAAATTTGTTCCGGCACTGTTTGGGGTATTCTCTACATCCTGCGGCATCGACCAGATAATCTCTTTACATGTATGGTTGTCTGCCAGGAAGATATGCCGATAATCGGTAGCCAACGGATATTTTCTGCTGTCAATAATCTTTCTGGCATATTGATAGGCCTTTTCGTATTCACTTTTGCCTACCCAGGATGCTGCATTTAGGTAAATGCGGGATAATAGAAACCATGCAGCTACCTGGTCAATACGTCCATATTCGTTTTCGCCCGGCGCCTTCAATTCCTCAACAACAGCTTCTGTTTCCGCAACGGCGTAATTGTAAATTTCCTCACGCGATTTTTGATGAGGGATTGTTCCCGGCATCATTGTTTCGTCAACAAATGGCGTTGAACCGAACAGGTCGCAGAGCATACTGTAACAATAAGCGCGGATAAAGCGGGCTTCTGCCCGGTAGTAGGGCGCTTCGTTTTTCATTTTTTCGTATAATCCTCTACTCATCAGTTTTTCGTCGGTTATTTCTCGTAGAAATTCGTTGCAATAATTGATGGTCATATACAAACGATAATAAGAATAGCGGGTGATCTGCGTACCTGGATGCCAGCACAAAAACAACAGATCTCTGCTTCCTTGCGAACTGCCCGAATGTAAAGCTATTTCATCGGAAGTGCAATTTTGCAGGTAAAATACGGCCCGTGTATAACCGCTGTATCCGGTATCCATACCGTTTAAGTCGCCATCGCTGTCGGAACCTTTTTGCGCATTATTAATCAGAGAACCGTAACATTTCGCCAATACGCCTTTGTAAGCTTCTGCAGAAATATATACTTTATCACTTGTCAGCACATGTTCATTAAGCGGCATTGTGTTCAGGTCGTCCAGACAAGAGCTGAACAGAACAAGAGTAGAAGCGACTATGAATGATGATATAATTGATTTTGTTTTCATGACTGTAATATTAAAAGTTTAAATGGAGAGAAAGCGTATAGGTTCTTGGTCGTTGATAAATAGAATTGTCAATACCATTATATATTTCGGGGTCAACACCCGAATATTTGGTTATCGTAACTATATTTTGTGCGCTAAGGGCTAATCGCAATGAATTGGATGCGCTCCACAATTTCCGGAAAGTATATCCGAGCGTTATATTGTCGATTTTAAAGAAAGCGCCATTTTCCAAAAAGTGATCCGAGAAGATCTGTTCTTGAGTAAAACCCCTCTCCATGGCGGTTCTTGATATGTTGTTCGATACTTTTTGAGCGTCTACCAATTGGTTTAATGATTGCTTGGCTTCCTGATAGTTGAACACATAGTTGCCGGAACTGCCGTGTCCGTTTATTCCCAAATCCCATTGCTTGTACATCAGGCGGGTAGACAGGCCGTAATAATAGGGCGCTCTCGAGCTTTTTCCGGTGATGTATTTGTTTGCGTCGCTATTTACAGTGGTTATAGCTCCGTCTGGGGCAATATAGTTTCCTTCCAGAGGCTTGCCATCGTCGGCGTATGCTTGTTTGAGTAAAAAGAAGGTATTCGGCAGTTCGCCTACTTTATGTATTTGGAGGTTGTTACGGCTTACGCCACCGGCGTTTACCCAACTCGTTTCGGTATCGATGGTATTCAGCTTGGTAATTTTCGATACGCTATACGTAAAGTTGCTACTGAGCGACCATTCCCAATCCGGCGTTTTAACAGGTACAAGGTTCAAACCTAATTCAACGCCGTTTCCTTCCATATTACCGATATTGGTGGCAAAACTGTTTGTAAAATTGCTTCCTGCGGGAACAAATATGTCATTCAGCAGATCAGTAGTATACCGTTTGAACACATCAATCGTTCCGGCAATGCGATTATTCAAAAAGCCGTAATCAATGCCCACGTTATAGGTAGTTGTAGTTTCCCATTTGATATTAGGATCGTATCCATTAGGGCGATACATGCTGACCCATTCGTTACCAAAGAGATAACGCGCATCATTGGTTGAAATGGTATACGTTCCCAGATACGGATGGTAATCTCCGATAGCCTGTTGTCCGGTTTGTCCGTAGCTGGCACGAAGTTTCAGATCGGACAATCCGTTGATATTTTTAAAGAATTTCTCTTCCGTCAGACGGTAAGCTATGGCCACCGAAGGGAAATACCCCCAATGATTCTGAGGCGCAAAACGAGATGTGGCATCGGCCCTCAGTGTAGCTGTCAGCAGTAATTTCTGGGCAAATGAATAATTAAAACGTCCAAAGAAGGAGAGGAGATACAAGTGGTCTTCATCTGGGATAGAATTATCCGGTACATCTTTTACAATAGTCTCCGATTCGGTATGAAACCAAAAACGCTGCCATTCGTAACCAGCCATCACATTGATATGATTTTTACTGTTCATGTCTTTACTATAATTAGCCACTGCGTTAAACAAATAATTTTTATTGTCGCTCTCCGACCAGTAGGCTTTGCTGCGTCCGTCATTTCTGTTGCCGGTGTACATAGACGGCGCTTTGTCGGGTGTATTTTCTTCGTACCGACTGTTGCGAATGTCATAGCCCAAACTGATTTTGAGGTTCAAGTCTTCCAATCCGTGTATTTTATAGCCGATGGCAAAATTACCGATGGAACGTTTTGTAACATCCGATCTGTCTGTCAATACAAGATCCGACACAGGATTGGTGGCTGCGAGCGTAACAGGTTTATCCCCATTCATCCACATATAGTAACCAAGTCCCATATCATCGGGATAGATTTGATAGATGGGGCGCGTCGGGTCGAAGAAAATTGCCGATCCGATATCGTCGGAAGAAGCGGGATGGCTACGTTCTATAATACCTTTTATATTAATATCAAGCGTTAAATGGTTGTCGAAAAATTGAGGAGACAAGGCTATATCGCCGTTAAAACGCTCGTAATTATTGGCCTTTAGCGTACCATTCTGATTCAGGTATCCTGCCGAAACGCGGTAAGGAATGTTTTGGGTATTACCGGATACTGATAAATTATGGTCCATTCCCAGTCCGGTACGGAAAATTTCTTTTTGCCAATCGGTAGAAGCTGTACCCAACTCAAATCCCTCAGGGATATTGGCTTTTTCTACAAGCGCTTTCCGGTATTCGTCGGCAGACAACACATCGTAATAACCGGGCAATTGTGTTACCGTATAATTTGATGAATAATTGATACGTGGCTTTGAAGCGGTTGAACTTCCTTTTTTGGTCGTGATGATCACCACGCCATTGGATGCCCGTGAACCATAAATAGCAGTTGCCGAAGCGTCTTTAAGGACAGTAAAGGTTTCAATATCGTTAGGATTGATTGAGCTGAGCGGCGCGCTGTTGGCAACAGGGATCCCGTCAATCACAATCAATGGATCGTTTGTTGCGGAAAGTGATGCTCCCATACGAATGCGTATCGTACCTGTACTACCGGGCGATCCATCACCGGGAATCACATTTACCCCTGCGACTTTACCAATTAAGGCGTCTTGTGCGGTTACTTGCATACCTTTATTCAATTCGTCCGGCTTAATAGTTGACAGGGAGCCTGTAATATCTCCTTTTTTTACCTGTCCGTAACCAATGACAACTATTTCATCCAGCAATTGCTGATCTTCTTCCAGTATTACATTCATTTGTGTCTTTGAATTTATAGCAACCGCTTGGGTTATAAAACCCAAAAACGAAATAATTAACGTCCCGTTTTCAGGCGCGCTTAATTGAAAATGACCATCCATGTCGGTTGCCGTACCATTATTTGTACCTTTCACAACAACGGATGCGCCTGAAACAGGTTCTCCGAAAGAATCTTTTACAAGTCCGCCAACCGAAATAGTTTTCCCACTCTGGGCGTTCAGAGCAATAAAGTGGAATATTCCCGCCAGAACAAAAAAGAATATTCGCTTTTGACTTTTAATCAATTGTAATTTCATGAATATATTAATTTAAGTTTTGTACAAAAGTATCGGTTACCTATGTTGAATTGTTCGGATGGGTAGATTAATAAAGTAGATATAAAATCCTATCGAACAACATATAACTAATTGTATATGTATTATTTAATAAATGCGATAAGGTGTAAGATAAGTAGATTGGATTGTTTGATAGAGGAGAGCTGTTTATTTACCAATTTGTTGCATGGCAGCGGAAAACTCATCTTTCGAAACAAGAAGTTTACTCCGGATCTTCAATTTATAGTTATATACGGTCTGTGGCGAATAATGTAGAAAAGAGGCAATCTTGCTGCTATCAGTAATCCCCAAACGCATCAGGGCGAATATACGGAGTTCGGGCGTTAGTATATCGCCGGCTCTGGGTACAATTTTGCCTTCTTCTTTGAGTAAAGCGTTAAATTCATCAATAAAATTTGGATAGACATTCAAAAAGATAGCGTCGAAATGACCGAAAAATTCTTTCAACTCATCAGGGACCAAAGTTGAACCTGTCATTTTCCGGGCTTCTTCTATCCGGCTTGCTACCAGATTACGATTCAGATTGATCCGGTAAGATTCCATCTTATTGATGTAAGTAGAACACAGATTGAATACGGAACCAATGTATTCTTCCTTGACGTGGTTCGACTCGGATAGTTTTTTGTTTAATTCGTCCAGAACTCCATTCATTTGTTTCATGTCTTCATACATATTTTTAATGGATTTCTTTGCAGACGAAAGTTTTTTCAATTGTCTCCATATAAATGTGATGCTGGCTATTAAGACGAAAGAAAGAACGGAAATCAGGATCAGGTATTTGAGTAGTTTTTCCTTTTCCTGTTTTATTTTCTTATCATACGCTGCGGTAATAATAGGCAATGTTTCCGATATTTCTAATATCCTGAAGCGGGCTCCGCAAAAAGAAGCGTCTTCCATTGAACATTTTATGTAATTATAGGCTCGGTTAATATCGCCTTCCTGATACAACAGTATTGCTAGTTCTCTCAGAGCAATGTGGCTTTTTACAGCTTTCCTCAAATCAGAAATTGCCGATACTGCCAAGTATTGTTTTTCTTTTTCAAGATCGCCTTTTTTCTTATAAATATCAGATAATTCGTAGGCGATGGTTCCCATTTGAGATTCATCATTTTCATATTCCATGAAGCATTGATTCATTAGTTGTAAGGCTTCATCATACCTTCCCTGTTCGATCAGTTTTCCGTTTTTTACCAAATTATATCCCAATGTATTTTCTTCAATATTTTGCAATATGGAATCTTTGTATTGGCTGATTAACTGATCATAACGGCTTTTCTCCTTTGGCGACATGGAATTAGCAGACATCAGGGAATACAGCGAGTGGTAAAGATGAAAATAATACGACCACTGTTGTATGTCTAACTTTTGACGGTCGATTTTGTCGGTAATATCAAGGGATTCTTTATACATTCCCATAATACCCAGTATTTCTGCGGTATTCATTTCCGCAATATAGATCAATTGTTGATTTTGCAACTCCTCTGCTATCATGCGTTCCTTCTCGGTAATCGATAGCGCGGAGTTCATATTGTAATGCCTGTATTCCCTATAAAGTTTTTGATAAATACGATACCGTTGTTCGAGGCCGGCTTCAACATTCAGCAATGTTCTCAGACTGTCAATCCGGTATTCTCTTTTTTCGGCATACAGAGACTTTTCTTTTATCGTTTTATCTAGTACAAGCAATAAAGAATCAGACCGTTTCTGTGTAGCGAAAACGGTAAAAAATTGAAACAAAAGAAATATTAAAAATATCAACCTGTACATTTCTCCAATATGCAAATGAAAGGTTTGCTATGCAAAAGTAATATTTTTCAAAGTTATATAATACTCTTAGCTTATGCTTTGGCAGCGTAAAAAGGGAGAATTAATGATATATATTATATAATTTTACCTGATTGAACAATTCAATCTGTTTTTCGATGTTATTTTTATTCTTTTTTACAGACACTTCAAAAGAACTTACATCTTCAGTGTCTACTATGGACAGGGCGACTTCCAATATGTGTTCCATTTCCTTTGCAGCGTCGGCTAACCTCATAGATTTATCTTTAACTCTTTGTTTCAGATATTTTTCCAGTTTATGAGTTGAATAATATAAATTCGGTTTAAGAACAATTGTACGCATCATAGGATCGCCGGGAATAACATCTTCTTTGGTTATATAATACTTGTCGACCAATTTTTTCAAACATGCAACCCTTTTTCCAAAATCATGCTCAGAAACCTTTTTTATCAACTGTTCATCAAAAGATTCGGGAATAGCAGATAAAAATTCCCATTTCGGATCATTGTATGCAAGATAAGTCTGCGCTGATAAATTAATAAAGGTATGGAATGTGAAGATAAGAACAATCAGTATTTTTACTTTCATATATATTTTACTTTTAATTATTTGGCAAAAGTACAGAGTCCATGTTTCTTTGTTACTAATAAAACGTTACGTTTCTGTTATTTTATAAAATAAAAAAGACCCGGACGAATCCAAGGCCTTTTGTTCTTTCATTTTATTTAAATAACCATGTATCATATGTTACATCATCATTTCCTCCGTATTGACTTTGGATAGACGCAATATAATTTTCGTTGTTATAAGAAATCTCATCTATGGGATACATCCATCTTCTTGATAATTTCTTATCAGGAGTTCCTATTCCATCACCACCCTGTTGAAACGTAGGATAACCTGTTCTTAACCAGTTGTAAAAAGCTTCAAAGCTGGAGTTGCAGAAAAGAGTTACATACTTTTGAGTCAGAATTTGCCTTATCCCTTCTTCATTATTTCCTTTATATACGACATTCGTATTATTCAGAAAATCTGCGATATTGACTGTAACATTGCCGATTGTACCTCCCAGCCGATCTCCTATTGTCAAGGTAACTCCATCTGCAAGTCCGTAAAAATCCAAAGATGCAACAATACCTTTGTCATACCACGATTTGGAGTCTCCTTCAAACCAGTCCCGGGCTATAGCTTCTGCTATGTTAAAACACATTTCCGAATAACCTAATACAATATAAGGTTCGGCGGTAGAACCGTCCTGGGATGAAAAATAGCGTTTATAATTAATATACGAATAAGCTCCTTTATCTTCATCTGTAGTTCCTTTTGTGTCAGTTCCCGCATTCAGTTCAGCCTGGGACGTATTTGTACTGGCTCCGACATAGGCTGTAAAATCAGAAACAGACTTTCCTGCTACTCTGTATTGTGCCGGTGCGGGAGTAGCGAAAACAAACGTGCGGGGATCGTTTGTTGATGTTGTTATATCCAGAATGGTTTTACTGATATTTGCACCATAAGTATATGACTTATTGCTAAACATTGGATAAGGATTATAAGCTGCATTATACCTGTATAACATGTTATCGGCATTACTTTGCATAATGGGATTCTCTGACGGATTATTGATTATTTCGGCAAACTGTTCTTTTATTCTTAAATCCGGATTGTCACCGGCTCTTTTACTCATACTGATTAGTATTCTTAACCGATATGAATTTATCACCTTCTGCCATTGTAAATTGGTTAATCCGAAAATATCTCCATTTACATCTAAAGCAGCATTGGCGGATACACTATTTGCCGATTGTTTGGTAATCAGGTTGTCCATAATTTTATTTGCATCTTTCAGTAAAGCCAATACTTCCTGATAAACTTCTTTTTGAGTATCGAATCTGGGTGTCAGATTTTTCGGATTTCCAGCCTCAGAAAAAGGTATATCTCCTACACGTTGTGACAACCAGATAGCAGAATAAGCCTTATAGAATTTGGCCAAAGCAGAATATATGTTCTCATTCTCACCATATTGACGGATAGCTTCTTCTTCCAGTTTAACAGCATAGTTCAACATATCGTAGCGGTTTGTCGTATTCGTCCAATTGTAATAATTACTACCCCAGTAATATGAATAATTGCTCACATAATATTGATTGATACGCTGTGCTGCACCAAAAGCCATTTCATCATTAGACTCGGCTGCATGTTCCCTGGTTATCATTGTAGCGGTTAAATGATTTAGTACCGATGACGGTGTAGCTCTGTCCGAAGCATTCGGGTTTAGTAGTAAATCGTCTTCGAAACACGCTGTGAAACTAATGCTGATAACTAACAGCAAGATTATTTTTTTTAAATAGTTGATGGTTTTCATATTTTTAATTTTATGAATGTATGTTTAATTAGAAACTAATATTCAGATTGAATCCAAAACGACGTGTGGTAGCACTTTGTAACCCGATAGAACCCTGGCTGCCTGTGGCTGTCCTGTCCGAAGAGTTGAATCCGGAGGCAAAACTATCGATATCCATGTCTTTACGCTTGGCAAAGTAAAGGAGATTACGTCCCACTAATGAAATCGTTGCTGAGCGGAAGAATCCTTTAAACGCAGTTTGAGGAAAAGTATAGCTAAGGCTCAGCTCCCTTAATTTTGCAAACGATCGGTCTATCATAAAATATTCGGTATTCCCATACAAACCGTTCGACCCCGTTATATAACTTTGTGCTGTGGTGGGTATATCATTCTTTGCGAATGAAAGTTCATCCGGATTTGTTATCTGCCCGTTTTCGAACTTTGGTGTTCCCGATACTATTTTTACCCCGTCTCCAATATAACTTGGTGTTACGTTACCGTTATCTCGCAGCGACTCCCATTCTTCATAGCGTGCTTTTCCAAAGTCCCCTTGAGCGGTCTCTATTGCTGTACCGCCATTCATTGCCTGTGCGTATACGAAGTCATATATTTTCCCTCCGATACGTCCGTCTATCTGGAAACTCAGAACGAAATTCTTGTATGAGAGCGTATTGGTTATTCCAAAAGAAAAATCAGGGTTCAGATGTCCGAGAAATCCGTTCTGTGATTCTCCGGTTGGTGCTTGATAGATCAATCCGCCGTTATGAACAATATTGCCTTCTCCGTCGCGAACCAACTTACGTCCGTATAAAGCATCCAGGCGATCCCCTTTCTCATAATTATGTCCGTTCAGGTTCAGGACTGTTTCATCACCATAGATATCTTTTAATGTTTCACGGTACGTACTCCAGTTTCCGGAGATATTCCAGTTTAATCCTTTAGGTTTTTTGAGTATGGCAGCAGACAGAGTTAATTCTAATCCTTGGTTTAACGTGGTTATACCATTTATTGCACGGTATTTATACCCGGTCGAAGGAGCTACATTCAGATTATATATCTGTGGTCCGTTTATTGTTTTGAAATAAGTGGCATCCAGACTGATACGACTATCGAACAAACGGATGTCCAGCCCTGTTTCAAAAGATTTCCTGCTGTAAGGTTCCAAGGAAGGGTTTGCTATAACATCCGAAAAATCAACAGATGGTAATCCGTTATAGTAATTGAAAAGGGTATATACATCTTGATTGGCATAAGTCGGCCCATCATAAGACGTTTCCAGTTCGGTTCCGTAACCTAATAGTCCGGTATTAAGTGATTTTCCCGTGATGGAGGAAAATGCAGATCCGATGGTTGAAGAGGTTAGGCCTCCCTTCACCTGTGCATACGAAACTCTGGCTTTCAGCATATTTATGAAATCGGGTAAGTTTAGATATTCATTGACAATAGAGCTCAAGGAAACCGAAGGATAAAAGAATGTATTGGAACCTTTCGGCAGAGTAGAAAGATTATCTACACGGCCTGTATGGTTAATATTGAAATAATTCCTGTAGCCAAGATCGAACGAATAATAACCGCTGTATACCTGCATGCGCGAACCGAAATTATAGTTCAACACAGGATTAACAGAGTTGGAGAAACTATACAGTCCGGGTATTACAAGCGCTTTTGTCGTTCCCCACGTAGAATGATATTTGAACAGACGCAGACTACCTCCTCCGAGAGCACTCAAAGACCAGTCGCCCAACTGTTTGTTATAATTGACTGTGATATCCGAATTGTTTTCTATCAATTTACGGTTGTCTTCGCGATAGTCGCCATACCATCCGAAATAATACCATGGCACGTAGTCGTTCAGGTTAATCGATGGTGGCACTTCCTCTGTACGTAATTGATCCCATGTAGTTAACTGAGACCGCAGACTGATGTTCAAATCTTTATTTACCTTATACAATAATTTCAAATGTCCGTACACATCCGTTTTATCATGCGATCTCATCCACTTCTTAGCCATATACCATGCGCTGTTCAAACGTCCGTACTCAGGAGCGTATTGCACCAGACCGGATACACCCTGCGGTCCTTTATAAATATCTTCCAGATCCCGGATATCATAATCGGATGAACCATATACTTTAAACATATAGGTATAACTGTTTGGCCCGTAATTTACATCTGGTATATTTGGTGTATATTGGATACTAACATTAATATTGCCTTCTATAGTCAGTTTATTTGATAAATCATACGTACCGCCTACACTGAAATTATCACCGTTCAGCTTCGTATTAGGGAATATACCTTTCTGATATGTATGTGTATAAGACATACGCATCGAATGGCGTGGGCCACCCATCGAAAACGCGATATTGTTCGTAGATGTTATTCCTGTCTGCACGAAATTTTCGAAATTATTCTTTCCTCTGGCCAGCCAGGGAGTTGCTGTTCTTGTCTTGTTAACAGGATCCCAAGGGCTGTCATACTGTTTAATTAATTGCCCTTCAAAACGAGGACCCCATTCCGGCAGACGTTGGTTATTGTCATACAATATATCGCCGTAGCTATAGCGAAAACCCGTTCCCCGCCCGTATTCATACTGACTTTCGGGCATTGTTATAAAACCACTTTCCAATTGGTTCGTACTGTTGAATTCTATCAGCCAGTCTTTACCAAGAGATTCCCCATTTCCTGTTTTCAACCCTTTTTTAGTAGTGATAACCACAGCTCCGTTTATACCTCTCGATCCGTATAGAGCAGCAGCGTTGGGACCTTTCAATACAGAATAGCTTTCGATGTCGTCCGGGCTGATATTCCATGTATCCGAGTTGATAGGTACTCCATCTACTACAAATAACAGATCTTTGCTACCACGCAAAACAATTTGCGGACGACCCAGAAGCTCGGTATTGGCTCCAATGGATAATCCGGCTACTTTCCCAGCCAGGGCATTCACAGGATTAGCATCCCTGACTTTGTTTACAGCATCTCCTTTGACCTCTTGTACCGAGTAGCCCAGCCTCCTTACTTCCTTTTTGATACCCATTGCCGTTACAACTACTTCGTTTAATAAGGTGTTCGAACCTTTAAGATCAACATCCAGAGTATACACCTGTCTTTCTTTCAGAACAATATTCTTAAATTCGGCTTCTTCACAGCCAATATAGGTTACTCCTATTGTATACGCTACTCCCGCTTTCAGGTTTTTAATGGAATAATCTCCATTTTCATCTGTAACGGTGCCTGTAGCTTCTCCAGAGGCAGATGTAATCCGAATAAGAGCGCTGATCAGCTCTTCATTGTTAGAAATTATTTTCCCCTTAATCTCAGCCGATGATTCCTGAGCCATGACTGTGAGATTAAAAAAAAGAAGGAATAATAATGCAAGATAAAATGTTTTCATCAGTTATTTATATTTATGATTTCGGTCCAAAATTATCTATTGATTGTTACTATACTGTTACATGAATTTTAATAAAATATATCTTTTGTGTTAAGAGCTTGTTTAAATTTTATTCAATAATATAGAATATAGAGAGTATTATTTCGATTATACTATTTTTTTGTCTATATTTGACGCATCCTTCACTTTTCATATCAACGAAAAACTCATAATATTTATTTAATAATTTAAAACAATAGGGCAATATATGAATCAATATTTTCATAAAAATTTATATACGATCGTATTTAGTTCATACGGAAGGATAAGTTCAGGAAACAATCTATCCAACAAACTAAGTAATGAATCTTTAAAATAGTTATTGCATAGGAATCCGATTTACTTATTTATATTGATACTATGAAACTCATAAAATAATAATAAAATGAATCTACTGGAAACGATAAATTTGAATTTTAATTATGGTAAACAACAGGTATTAAATAATATATGCCTGAAAATACCTCGAGGGAGCATCTATGGTTATTTAGGAAAAAATGGAGCTGGAAAGTCTACTACAATAAAGCTTTTACTTGGTCTGGAAAAGACGCCAATAGGTACAGTGTACTTCGACAATAAAGAGTTTAACGCAAATAGACAAAGTATTCTTTTTAACACTGGATGTTTGATAGAAACACCTTCTTTTTATGAAAACCTGAGTGCTCATGAAAATTTGAAATACCTGAATATATTATATAAATGTGGAGAACAGCGAATTCAATATGTCTTAGAAATAGTTAGGTTGACAAAGGATCAGAATAAAAAAGTTAAGTATTTCTCAACAGGCATGAAACAACGTTTGGGTATAGCAATGGCAATGCTGCATAATCCCAAATTACTCATATTGGATGAACCTCTCAATGGGCTTGACCCGGAAGGTGTTTATGAAATGAGGGAATTAATGATTGAATTACAGAATGAGGGGAAAACAATATTTCTTTCCAGTCATATTTTATCTGAAGTAGAGAAAATATGTACTCATATTGGTATTTTAAATGATGGGAAACTATTATTCCAGGGAGAAATCGACAGTTTATTGTCTGATCATGCACAGGAAAGTAATTTGGAATCTGCCTTTTTAAATCTAACAACTAAAATACAATGAATCAAATTTCTTTTTTTTCAATACTTACAAGTGAATACTTTAAAATACGATATAATACAGGTGTTTGGTTAATGCTCTTTTTCCCCCTGTTAGTAACCATAGGAGTTGATCTGTATATATTGGATGATGCCAGCCATGAAATAGTAAATGGTTCTGTAACATTTGATTATAATCCTTGGCTGTTTATTCTGGGGCGATACATCTTTCAGTTGTATTCTATATTATATCCTATCCTGGTTGCTATTTTTTGTTATTCATTGTGCGATATGGAATACAAAAATAATGGATTCAAACTGTTATTTACTTTACCTGTAAATAAGAGGATGGTCTATTTTGCAAAACTTCTTGTTTTGTTGGAAATCATACTTTTTTCTGTCTGTATTGCTTATCTGTTATTTTTGCTCTCAGGATATTCAATGAGCTATATTTTACCTGGTTATAGGTTTCAGGATTATGATTTCAGGCAAACTGTCTTTATTTATTTCGGCACTTTATATATAGGAATAATTGCCCTTTGTATGATCCAATATGCCTTAAGTTTATTATTTAAAAGCTTTGTTATTCCTGTTGGCTTAGCGTGTATGGGAACTATGTTTTGTATGATCGCACAACGTTGGAAATATATCGATTTCATACCTTATAATATTGGCTGGAAATCACTCAATGGCTTCTACGCAGAATCAACAGTATTTATTTCTAATTACGAGTATACGAATATGATTTATATATTGGTATTTATTCTTATTTGTTACTATTTATTTCTGAGAATAAAAATATAAATAAGCGTTCAAACCTAAATAGCTTTTCACTGATAGAGTTCTTTAGAGAATGTTTCAAATCCTGTAAAAAATCATTGTAATGTCTTGAGAAAACCATAACAATGTCTTGTAAAAATCATTGTTATGGTTTTATAAAAGCATCGTAATGTTTTCCTCAAGACATTACAATCTTTTTTTCATAACTTCCTTCCATATCCTTCACCAATCGCCGGAAACCCTTTTTTATTTCAAAACAGCCAATGCTTTCTTGATGCGGCTGATAGCTTCTACTAAGTTTTCGTCGGAAGTAGCGTATGAGAAACGGAGGCATTTGGGCGCTCCGAAAGCGGCTCCGCCAACGGTGGCTACATGACCTACTTCTAACAGGTACATGGCGAGGTCGGCAGCATTTTCAATCTTTCTGTTGCCGGCGCTTTTCCCGAAGTAATGATCCAATTCGGGGAATAAGTAGAAAGCGCCTTGTGGAACGCTGATCTTGATTCCCGGAATATCCCGGCATAACTTAATTACCAAGTCACGACGACGAAGGAATGCTTCACGCATTTCGGCCACACATTCTTGAGGGCCGTTGAACGCTGCTACAGAAGCCTTCTGTGCGATCGAACAGGGCCCGGAAGTATATTGTCCTTGTAATTTATTACACGCTTTGGCAATCCATAAAGGGGCGGCGATAAAACCAATGCGCCAACCTGTCATGGCATATGCTTTCGATACGCCGTTGATTACTACTACGCGGTCTTTGATTGTATCGAATTGGGCAATGCTTTCATGTTTCCCGATATAGTTGATATGCTCGTAAATTTCGTCGGCCAATACAATTACACTGGGATGTTTAGCCAATATGTCGGCTAAGCCCTTCAACTCTTCTTTACCGTAAACACTGCCGGTAGGATTGGAAGGTGAACAAAGAATCAATGCTTTCGTCTTTGGAGTAATTGCTTTTTCAAGCTGTGCAGGGGTAATCTTAAAATCTTGTTCGATGCCTGCTTCAATAATCACGTTTGTTCCTTCGGCTAATTTTACCATTTCAACATAACTTACCCAGTAAGGGGCAGGAACAATCACTTCATCACCCGGTCCAACAATACTCAACAATGTATTACATACGGATTGTTTGGCTCCACCGGATACGATAATCTGGTCGGTTGTATATTCCAGGTCATTTTCGCGTTTCAATTTATCTACAATAGCCTTTCGAAGATCCATATATCCCGGTACGGGTGAATAGAAAGAGAAATTGTCGTCAATCGCTTTCTTTGCCGCATCTTTAATATGGCTTGGCGTGAAGAAATCAGGTTCTCCTACACTCAGGTTGATAACATCGATGCCCTGAGCTTTCAGCTCATTACTTTTTTGCGACATAGCCAGTGTTTCCGAAGGAGATAAACTTGCTAAACGTTCTGAAACTTGTGTCATGACTTTAGTTTTGTATAGTTATTTTTATATTGATACAACAAAATTAGACAATAAGCAGAGAATACACAACAATTTGTCACTTATTTAATATTGTGAAGCGTATGCCCCATTTTATCCTTTTTCGTCTTCAGGTAAAATTCGTTATATTTGTTAGGCGTTATTTCAATCGGTACATTTTCTACAACTGTTAAACCATAAGCTTCCATACCTACTCGTTTTACCGGGTTATTGGTCATCAACCGCATTTTTGTCACTCCCAAATTGCGTAAGATTTGTGCACCAACTCCGTAATCCCTTTCATCTGCCTGATGACCTAAATGGAGGTTGGCATCTACCGTATCCAATCCTTCCTCTTGTAGTTTATAGGCTTTCATTTTCTCCATTAACCCGATTCCGCGGCCTTCCTGGTTGAGGTAAACAATTACGCCTTTACCTTCTTTCTCCACCAATTGAATTGCCTTATGAAGTTGTTCACCACATTCGCACCGCATCGAACCGAAGATATCACCGGTAGCACAAGAAGAATGTACGCGTACCAATATAGCTTCGTCTTTTTCAAATGTACCTTTAATTAATGCGATATGCTCCAATCCGTTGCTTTTCTGTTTGAAAGGAATTAATCGGAAATGCCCATATTCGGTAGGCATATCTACTTCCACACCTTGCTCAACAATAGAATCTTCTTTCAGTCGGTAAGCGATTAAATCATGGATGCTGATAATTTTTATACTGAACTTCCGGGCTATTTTTATTAAATCCGGTAAGCGTGCCATGGTGCCATCGTCATTGATAATTTCAATAAGGGCTCCGGCAGGATAAAGACCGGCTAAGCGTGCTAAATCAACAGCCGCCTCGGTATGCCCGGAACGGCGCAATACCCCACGCGAACGGGCGCGAAGCGGATTAATATGCCCGGGACGTCCTAGATCGGAAGGTTTTGTCTTTGGGTCGGCAAGCGCCAGGATTGTCTGTGCCCGGTCGAACATAGATACGCCGGTTGTACACCCGCCGCCGAGTTTATCTACCGTCACGGTGAAAGGTGTTTCTAAAATAGAAGTATTGTGGCTAACCTGCATATCCAATTCCAATTCTTCACAACGCTCTTCCGTAACAGGAGCGCAAAGTACGCCCCGCCCGTAAGTCATCATGAAGTTCACTTTCTCAGGGGTTATTTTTTCGGCTGCTACAATGAAGTCCCCTTCATTCTCGCGGTCTTCGTCGTCTACAACAATCAGGAATTTACCTTCCCGAAAATCTTCAACAGCTTCCTCAATGGTGTTTAGTTTAATATCATCCATACATATTTGTGTTCTCTTATTTTCAACACAAAGATACAGACAAAAATAGTTTAAACAACATTATGAGAGGTTTTCACTGTAGTATTTCTATGATTTCTATGGCATTGAGGGCATGTTGTTCTTCCGGCTGTCTTCATGCGTCTTGCTCGTCTTCGTCAGAATCTTCTTCCTGTTCTTCCGCCAAATCAATAGCCTCGCCCAACACGGCAGCGCTTTCGCTCTGTGGCAGCTCTTGCACTGTCTTCAACTTTCGCTCAATCGCGCGCGAACGTATACTGGCCTTGTCAATCACGTTGGCGGCCTCTTGCAGTTTTTTTCGCGTCTTTCCGAGGACTGCACCGAAATTGCCGAACTCCGTCTTCACTGCCCCTAGAATTTCCCACACCTCACTGGATCTCTTCTCTATGGCCAGTGCACGAAAACCCATCTGCAGGCTGTTCAAAAATGCTACGAGGTTTGTCGGACCGACTACAATCACGCGGAAAGTCTGCTGCAACATCTCCGCGAAGCCTGGCCGCCGTAAGATCTCTGCGTACAATCCCTCCGCCGGCACGAACAAGAGCGCGAAATCGGTTGTCCTCGGCGGATTAATATACTTCTCGCGAATATCCTTCGCGCAGCTCTTGACCGACCCTTCGAATTGTTTTCGACAGTACTCCACTGTATCCGTGTTATTCTCGTACGCGTCGAGCAGTCGTTGGTAATCCTCCACGGGAAACTTGGAGTCTATCGGCAGCAGCACGTGCTCGCCGTCATTCTCTTTTCCCGGCAGTTTGATAGCGTACTCCACTACCTTGCGATCATTGTCTGGATGGTTGTTCCTGATGTATTGCTCCGGCGACAGCACTTGCTCTAATATCGCGCCTAATTGCACCTCTCCGAACGTCCCGCGCGTTTTCACGTTTGTGAGGACCTTCTTCAGGTCGCCTACACCCGTGGCGAGTGTTTGCATCTCTCCCAGTCCTTTATGCACAGCTTCCAGCCGCTCGTTGATCAGACGGAACGATTCGTTAAACCGCTTCTCCACGCTCTCTTGTAGTTTCTCGTCCACGGTTTTCCTCATCTCTTCTAGTTTCTTGTTATTATCCTCCTGCAAGCGTGTCAGCTGACCCTCCACCGTATCCCTGATTTCCCTCAATTTCTCCTCTGTCTCATGCTTGATACCTTCCTGCCGGGTCACGAGATCGTCAAACTTCTGCCGCAGCGCTTCATTAAAATACTTGATACCAAACGCGAACCGCTCCTCGAAAGATTTGAGTGAGTTACTTTGTTCCACCCGACTCTCCTTGCCCGATTTGTCGAGCCGCTCCTGCAGCTCCTTCAATTGCAGAGAAAAAAGTTCGAACTGATCTTTTTGTGCTCCGGAAAGCCCAGCGACTACCTTCATCAAGTTTTCCCCCAGCACAGTAAAAGACTTGCTCAGCTCTTCCCGCGTCTCCTTCGAACTCCTCAATCCCTCTTCTCTGTTCCTCCCAAACTCTTCGCGGATCAGCGAATCCACGCGGGACAGGTTTCCCTTCATCCTTGCCAAAAGATCGATCACCTCTCCGGACATTCCTTTCTTTGCAGCCAACACGATGTTGACGACTACCGCGAGTGCCAGCAAACCGAGAAAAACACAGGTGATAATTTCTATCATGCTATCTATATTATTGTAATTTTTTCAAAAATACGATATTGCTTTAACATACAATAGAAAAAATAGATTATATTGTCTCACTCCCTCTTCTTTTGTGCAACATAGAATCTTATTGCAGACTAACTTCAACAGGTTTTAACCAGGGAGATGTAAACCGGACAGTTATATTTCCCGTTTCGCCGGTGGACTGTATATAAGCAAGGATACGTCCATGAAAGGCACGATGCTTATTGTCAGTATAATCACTCATGTCGGAATTATTGCTCGCTTCCAGCCCAAGTAACTTACCGGATCCGGTAATATGACAGGTTATCTCGTTGTCCGACAGCATTACAGGAACTCCATCTTCATCAACCACTTGTACCACAATCTGGGCAATACCTCTGTTATTATTGATTTTATTATCTGCCCGAATGATTTGTAAGGCATAAGGTTGCCGGGATGATTGTATGTGATTCCGGGATATTTCATTGTTGTTTTGATCTATCCCTACAACCTCTAATTTTCCCGCCTGATAAGGAATATCCCAGTAGATAATACCGGTATTGTTATCATACTCTTTTATTTGTCCGACTACAGTGTCATTCATTATTAATTTCGCCTTTGCCGCATTTGTATAACATACGACGCGAATCAATTGTCCGTCTTCATAATTCCATATGGGCCACGCGTCCATAGAGGGAGCCCTTTCTATATAACCGTTCCCTTTTCCTGGAACAGGATATGTACCTATATAGGCCATTGACTGATCCGACCACAATGCCTGGCGATAAAAACCCCTTGGTTTAATAAATCCGCCAAAATCGAGCAAACCGGAGTAAAAACCTCTGGATGGCCATCTACCTGATTCTCCAAGGTAATCAATCCCGGTCCATAGGAATTGTCCGAAGATAAACTCCCTGTCGCGTGTTGCTTTCCATGCTTCCATATCATGACGGTTTTCACTGCCGAAGATAATCCTGTTCGGATATTTTTTGTGATCACTGTCGTATTTATCTTCCGTATAATTATATCCGGCTATGTCTAAAGCGCCGGGATATTCGGTTTCATTCGACATGGCAACTCCGGCTAATCCGGCTGTTACCGGACGGGATTTATCATACTCTCCGACTGTTTTCGCCAAGCGTTTTGCTATATCTCCCAGTTGCATGGCATCCGGTGCGTCGGGATTATATCCGCCATAAGACGCTTGGGTAAAACCGGCTTTTTCGCCTCCAAGTATAGGGTGGGAATACGGATCGTTTGGATAATCCACCTCATTTCCGATACTCCAGGCAAAAACAGAGACATGGTTTCGGTCGCGACAGACAAAATCAGCCAAGTCTTTTTCGCCCCAGTCTTTGAATATATCATAAGGGCCTTGAAACCCGGGCATGCCGATATTCCATCCTTCGATCCATTTGCGTTTCGGGAATACCCATTCATCATACATTTCATTGAGTATCAACAAACCTAATTCATCACATAATTCGTATAAATCGGGCGCTTGCGGATTATGGCTGGTACGAATGGCATTGGCTCCTGTTTCTTTCAATGTCAACAAGCGTCTTTTCCATACTTCGCGAGGAACGGCTGCCCCTAATACGCCTGCATCGTGATGGATACAAACGCCTTTTACTTTCATCCATTCGCCATTAAGTGCAAAGCCTTTATTAGCATCGAACGTAAAAGTGCGGAATCCGGTTGTAGTGGTTGCCTGATCAATCACTTTTCTGTCTTTTAGTATTGTTGTTCTTAGTTGGTATAAATGGGAGTTTTGCAAACTCCACAACGAAGGTTTTGCAACATTCATTTCTGTTACCAATTGACGAGTCAGACCAGTCGGTACAGATAGTTTTTTATTGTTTTTTGCCACAATCATTCCATCAGGAGCGATTAATTCGTTTTGAACGGTCAGGGTAGCATTAACGGGACTTCCGTTTTCGAGGGTTATTTCAAGGTTTAGTTTATAACCCTTTTCAGTCTGTTCCGGATAAGCATATATTCCCCATTGGGCGATATGGATGGGATTGGCATATACCAGCCATACATTCCGGTAGATACCTGAACCTGTGTACCAGCGCGAATCTGCCGATTGGCTATGATCGACGCGTACTGCAACTACGTTGTCTTTGCCATACGCTATGTAAGGAGTAGCATCGTACATGAATGAAATATACCCATTAGGGCGCTTTCCTAAAGAATGGCCATTGATAAAGACTTCGCTACGATTGTAAACCCCCTCGAAATACAGGTACACCTTTTCTCCTTGTTTTTCCTGTGGGATAATGATTGTTTTACGATACCAGCCAATACCTCCGGGGAGATAGCCGGTACAACCGGCAAGTGTAGGACTGAGTTGCCCTTTGACGCTCCAGTCGTGTGGCAAATCAACGGTTTGCCATTTTTCATCTATAACACTTATGGATTGACCATCTTTGACGTCTTCCAGAATAAACTTCCAATTCCGGTTTATTACATTGGCATCTCCGAATGAGACCTGCGCATTAACAGGATTAGTAATGATTCCCCATAAGGAAATCAACGAAATGATGAAATTAAATTTTAACATATATCTTATTTTATCAATTAATTATTCAGAACTGATAAATAAAGGTAGTAACAGACTGAGCTTCCACTATACATTGATTATCTACAATAACGTCTTCTTTCAAATCTTTGGTAGTAGAAGTTACATAGCGCTTCAAAGATATCGATTTTCGATTCAATCCTTTCAGGTTTATATTCGCTTTAATAGATTTTGACGTCATATTTGTATATACAACCACTAAACGGTATTGATCGGGTGAAAGCCAAGCTGAGCCGAAAAATGAATCGGATGGATTCTCTATTGACAAATCCACCCGCTTGTAGCCCGGGCGAATGAAACGGCTGTAATTACCCAATACCCAAAGCGTTTTTGTTGCTTTGTGCGAACCACTTTCGGACATATCACCATAGACTCCTCCTGCCGGAGTCAGTTCAATCAACAAAAACCGGTTTTTATGTCCCCAGCGTGGTACATCCATGCAAGTCCAATACGACCACGAACTAACATTTGCCGTGGTAAGGTCTTGGTGTATAACTTTTGCCATATACAAAGCAATATCATGGTAAGTTGCCGCCTCATGGCCTGGATAATCATTATCGTTGATATAATCACCTATCATACTCCATTCCGTTTGATAGACTTTCAAGCCGTATGCAGATGCTTTACTTTTTACTTGTGTCCGTACTTGTTGCATAGTATTCCAATTGCCATCCGTCCAATAGCTATGGCCTCCTATTAGCGCAGGGACATGTGTAAGATTACCAATATAATTTCCGGATCCCGATGAGAAAAATGCTTCAATCTGATTACTCCGTCCTGTATCGTCTTTTGATTTATACAAATATTCCCAGTCTCCTGCTTCCGTTATCAATATTTTCGTATCCAGATTCTTTTCTGTAAGTGATTTATCCAACTCAACGACTAAGTGTTTTATTTCGTTGTTTTGCCATCCGCTTCCTTCCTGTCCGCTTTCCCAATTGTATTGCGGTTCGTTAACCGGGCTGATGTAAGAAAAGTTAATTCCTCTATCGGATTTGAAATGAGAGATTACGGTTGCCATATAGTCGGCGAAACTTTTGTAATGCTCGTCTTTCAGATTACTGCGAGAACCTCGTGCAGAAAAACCTTTACCATTATATGTATAATAAACAGGAGGGGAATTGCAGAATATAACAAACGATTCACATCCATATTCGAGCGCTTTTTCCAGAAAATATTGTTGTCCCAGTTGTTTCTGCCAATTATAACTGCCATCAGAAGACAGAAAACATTCTGCCCGGCGCGGTTTATCTTCAATACCGCTATCGTCTCCCTGTTCGGCGGTACCGGCTCCCAAATTGAACCGCCACATGGATAATCCAATCCCTTCCGGGGAACCGTTTTTTATTTCCTGTGAAAACAAGAGGCGGGCGATCGACTCTTTCTGACTGCTGCTCCAATAGTTACCGATATAGTTAGCCGTCCAACAGTCGGAAGCGGCAAAGCCGTCTATCGTCTGAAAGGTTTGTTCCGTATCTATTGTAACTTTTTTGGTAACATCCGAACTACCGGTATTTGAGTCGTCACCCGTATTGCACCCTGTTATGGAATACACAAATAAGATAATGAAAACCAATTTACTTCTATATTTCATCGTACCTTTGATTATTCTTTCAGGTATTAATAGTTCGGATTTTGTGAAATACTTCCTTCCGACATATTTATTTCCGAGTAAGGTATAGGAAATACAAGGTCGCGATCTTCCCTGAAATTAATGCCTTTATCACTGCGTTCTTTCTGGTTTTCCCGTTCATATTCATCGGTGGATTCTATGGTGTTATACCTTACAAAACTACCGTTTGATCCCATCAGGTTGGCAATGTGTTTTTTCCCGTTATCATCCGTCCAGCGACGAATATCATATAAACGTTGATTTTCCAATGCCAGTTCCAGCCGTCTTTCCAAGCGAATAGCATCGCGCAAGGCGCTGCCGGATGCCTCTACAGCCGGAAGACCTATACGGTTACGAATCTTCTCGTTTAAGGCCCAGCGAGCTTCGGTATCTTTACCCAGTACATTTTTCACTTCTGCGTACATTAATAATACATCCGCATAACGAAGCAAACGATAATTCAGTGGACTTTTAGGTGCATCATAAGGAGTTGAACGTTCATTCATCGGGATATATAGTTTCCGGGTTACACGCGCCGATTTATGTTCGTCAGGCTTAATAATATACGGATTCTCTTCGTTCCACGTGTCGTCGCCTGGAACTTCAGTTGCATTATGCTTGATAATCGTCCAACGCAAACGTTCGCTGTCGCCGGCATCGGTAAACGCTTTTTCGAGGTTGCTTGTCGGCAATCCCCAAGACCAGCCCGAATCATTACGCGAACCACAGACAACTGAAATACGTCCTCCCAAATTATATGTTTCATCGAATTTATGTTGAACCTCAAAAAGTGATTCCTTGCTGTTATTATGAGCAATAGCCCATACGTCGCCGAAGTTATCGAGCAAGTCGTATTCTCTCGAATCGATAATATCCTGTAAAAGGCTTTCTGCTTCCGTATATTTTTCCTGAAAAAGATATACCTTGGCCAAATATCCCTGCGCAGCTCCTTTGGTAACCCGTCCCACATCAGTGGCCGCATATTCGCTGCGTAATGGAAGGTGGGGGATAGCTTCCAATAAATCCTGTTCGATTTGTTTATACGTATCTTCAAGGGAAGCGCGTTGAGTGCCTTCTATTTCAGACGGCATGGTCATCTTTAGTATAAGCGGAAGCCCGCCGAAATTTTTCGTCAAGTCGAAATAATGAAACGCACGGAGGAATTTCGCTTCGGCAATCATGCGTTCTTTGAGCTTTTCGTCTCCGATAGGTGCATCCGGGATACGTTCGATACAAACATTGCTGCGCAGAATGCCTTTGTAGCGGTATTGCCAATAATTCTGTGCCACTTCGGCCTGCGGATTACCGGAATAGTGAGCAAAATCGTAATGTTCGCTCGCATCCTGTGTTGTGTTGCCCATCCACATATCGTCTGTACACATGTCGCAGGTAAGGGTAAATTTTGCTATCTGCCACCAATCGTCCCAGAAAATAGACTGGTAACAACCTGTAATTTGCTTAAGACATTCTTCTTCCGACTGGAAATAAGTATCCAGATTTTCCTTTCCCAATACCGGTTGTTCCAGAAAATCGGAACAACTGCTTACGGAGCCAAGTAGTATGACTACCATCCATATATTTATGATTATCTTTTTCATTTTTTTCTTTACTTAATCGATGATTAAAAATGCAGATTAATTCCCAAAAGGAATGTACGTGGGTTGGGATAACCCATAGTGTCTATTCCTGATTCGGTAACAGATCCGCCGGCAGCCCTTTCGGGATCGACTCCCGAATAATTGGTTATTGTAAACAAATTCTGTGCGGAGAAAGAAATACGTGCTCCGATTCCATTTAACAAATGCGGTGGAATGGTATAGCCTATTTGCAATAATTTACACCGGAAATAAGAACCGTCCTCCACAAAGAAACCAGATACACGCTGGTAATTACGGTTTAAATCATTCACAGAAAGGCGAGGAACAAAATTACTGGTTCCTTCTCCATGCCAGGCTTTGTCGGAAGTACCGGCATACACGTTTTCTCCGCTTGTTCCCGCATATAGATTACGAGTGACGTTATAAAGATCATTTCCAACAGTACCATAGAAGTTGGAAACCAAATCAAAATTCTTATATCCCAAACGTATATTTAAGCCAATCATCAAATCGGGGAAAGCGCTCCCTAAGAATACTTTGTCTTTTTCATCAAGTACGCCATCGTAATTTACATCTTTGAAACGAATATCCCCAGGCACAGCATCCGGCTGCAATTTATCGCCGTATTGACCGGTATGCGCATTGATCTCCGTCTGATTCTGGAAAATGCCGTCGGCAATATATCCGTAAAAACGGCTGATTTCGCCTCCTTCTTCATTACGGATGATGTAATCTCCATGGAATCCTCCGGTTAAAATAGCGCTTTCGCCCAACAGCTTTTCTGCAACATTTTTTACGGAAGAGAGATTTACACCAACTTCATAGTTGAAATTACCAACCTTATCGTTCCAATTAGTAGCCAACTCCCAGCCGGTAGCTTTCATTTCACCTATGTTTGTCCACATTCTTCCGTTCCACATCGGATATCCCAGAATCAACAGATTTTCTTTTTCCAAAAGCATATCATGTGATTTCTTCTGGAACAAATCGGCTGTAATATTCAGTCGTCCTTTCAATAAGCCTATGTCTAATCCTACATTAAAATCCTCTACCGTTTCCCATCGAAGGCTTGTATTTCCCACACTGCTTACAGCTGTACCAACATACCGGTCGGGGGTATTGCCAAACACATAATCTCCTCCGTCTATCAACGTTAAATAAGCGTCATTGGCAATGTTCTGATTACCTACACGTCCCCATCCGGCACGAAGCTTCAGATTGGTAAAGAACGTATGGTCTTTCATAAACTCTTCACCGGATATTCTCCATGCCCCGGAAACAGCCGGAAAAGTAGCATGTTTGTTTCCTTCGGGAAATTTAGATGAACCGTCTACTCGGATAGATGCAGTCAAATAATAGCGATAGTCATAGTTGTATGTCAAACGTCCGAGATAAGACATTAAGGAGGTATATTCATTGGTTCCTTCGGCTGTCTGAGCGGTTGTTCCTGCGTTGATATACTGTAATTCCTTCAGATTACTCGGCGTATTTTTACGAGAACCGGACAGCCAGTAACTGGAAAATTTCTCCATGGTATAACCTCCCATTAAATTCAGGTTGTGCTTGTCGGCAAACGTTTTCATGAAAGTAGCGATGTTTGTCCAGTTCCAGTCTATCCAGTGATTCATTGTACGTTCTACCAGACTTTCCTCGTTTTGCTCCAAATTGTCTATGAAAAACGCAGGGGTGAAATTATCTGACAGGCGGAAGCGTGCATTGACGCCGAATTGTGAACGCAATACCACTCCTGATAGCGGTTCGATATTGATGAAAGGCGTCATAAGTGTGCCGTATTCATCACTGTGTGCGGTCATGCGAGCTACGTTGGTCATGGGATTCCAAACCTGGCTGTTACGAGAGCGGGCATAGTTGTCGAATTTATTATCCGTCCATTCTTCCTGTGGACGAAATACCGGTGTAGACGGATCCATACGCATTGCGTCATTCAATAAGTTCGGAGTGTCGTCCCATCGTTCCAGTTTGGGGAGCAAATCAACTCCTGCCGAAACAACTTTGTTAAATTTATATTCCATATTAAAACGGGCTGTCAGTTTATCCCAATAACCGTAATCATAGTGGGAATTCTGTTTGAAGTAGCCGATGCTGGCGCTGTAAATGAGTTTATCGTTGCCACCCTGAAAACTCAGGTCGTAGGATTGTGTCAGGGCAACTCCTTTTACGGTTTCGTCCCACCAGTCGGTACCTTCGGCATCTGTAATATTATCCTTACCATTCCAGACTGGTGTTGAGCCGTCGTTCAAATACCGTTGTTTGAAAACTTTTTCATACTCGGATGCTTTTGCCATTTCGGGCTTTGCTATTGTTTGAAATCCGACAGAGCTGTTTAACTGAAACAGTGTTTTCCCTATTTTACCCTTTTTAGTGGTAATAAGGATTACTCCATTTGAACCTCGTGTTCCGTAGATAGCGGCAGCGGAAGCATCTTTCAACACTTCCATACTTTCAATGTCATTTTGATTCAGGAAATTAATATTATCACCCACAGGCATACCATCTACTACGTATAATGGATTTGAGCCGTTCACGGTTGTTACTCCGCGGATAATTACACGGGGAATAGCGCCGGGCGCTCCTTCATTGACAATCTGCACACCATTTATTTTCCCCTGTAGCGAAGTCATGGCATTGCCTACCGACATCTGGTTTAATTCATTGCCTTTCACTGTAGAAATGGAGCTTGTCAGGTCGCTTTTCTTTACAACGCCATAACCTACTACTACAACCTCGTCTAGTAATGCCATGTCTTCATCCATCAGAACATTAATTACTGTTCTACCATTTACAGGTATGTTCTGCATCTTATAACCCAACATAGAGAAATTGATTACAGCATCGGGTGCCATATTATTTAGCGAATAATTCCCGTTAATATCCGTAATCACACCCTTCGTAGTTCCTTTAACAAATACTGACGCTCCCGATATAGGTTCATTGTCGACAGTAGAAATGACGTGTCCTGTTATATTTATCTGTTGAGCATTAAGAGCCAATGAGATACATACAAATAAAAGGATTAAATATTTTTTCATGTTTTATTGTATTAAATGATTACTCACGAACTAATTTACCCCTTCCCAGATGGGCATCAAAGTATAACTTATAAGAGCCAGTCTGCTTAACGGCAGGTTTAGTCCAGTTGTCTTCGTTTGTATTCGGTTTCGTCCATTCAGGATTTTTATAAGCGCCATAGTACCCAAATATTTCCGGCTCTTCCGAATTATCTACACGCCAGGTACAGTAATTCCACCAACCATCGTGATGCCAGTTGTGAATGAGGAAACTCATCTGTTCGCCGGCTGTTAGCGATAAGGGTTCGTCCAGATAGTAGAGGTGCGGATTAACAGCATCCTGCATGAATCGCGTTACTTCTCTCGGATTGGAAGTCATTATTCCGAAGTAGAACTCCTGAAGCCAACTTCCACCATCGCCCCACGTATCCAAATTGATGGAACCAAATTTATGTGGAACAGGATCGATAGCCTCGATAATGGAATAGGTAGATGTATTATATGTGCCTGCCTTCACGTCGAACGTAATTTCGTAGTAGACATTGGCCTGCGTTAACACAATAGGTTGTGCCACTTCAGGGTCGTCTGTCAACTTCGTATCATCGTTTGGGTCGAGTCCGAAACATATTGGAGAAAAGTCACTTTTCTGTGGCAAGAAGAAAATTTCGGTTCCCGCCTTTTGGCAATAGTAATTAGCTTTGTATTGATAGGCGGCGGTATGTTCAATACGCATAGGTACGCCAAACACATCACTATTTAGTTCGTCTACAGTTGCTACATCGGCCAGATACATTTTCCCAAAGTCGGGCATTTCCGATACGTAAATAACGCTGCTCCGGGTCGTTTTGAACTCAAACTTGTCAACAGCCTCAATCGTCAGATTATAGGTAGCTACTTCTGATGGTAACATAATGGGTTCACTAAACGTGACCACTTTCCCGTTTGCCGTTATTCGCCTGTTGTAATCTATTTCCGGAATAGTTACCTCTACGTAATCAAGCGCTTTATCATCCTCGACCGAAAATTTCAAACTCAATCTGGTTTCATTTTTAATTAATACGGATATGGAAACATCCGGTGCAGCCGTAAATACGGGAGCAGTAAAATCTCCAGTCATCGTAATCAGTAAACTACTTTCGGTCGTACGGTTACCTACATCTGTAACCGTAATTTTTACAGTAAGATTGTCTCCTGTAAAATCACGATTGGTTTTAAATTTATACTTTAAATCATAAGAATACTGTAACTCATCGTAAAGAGCAAGAAGGTCAATAGTTTTATCCAGTTCCAGTTCCGCGTTTTGCAAACGAATAGAACGAATACCATCTTTATCCTCTATTTTCCCTTCGATTGTAAACTCTCGTCCGGCCTCGGTCCGAATTTGCTCTCCTGTTAAGGTAATGAGAGGAGATTGACCGTCTACGTCTGTAAATTTCCCGTCGTCATCGCTACATCCTGTAGAAGAAAGGAATACTGAAAAGCATAGAAACAAATGCATTAATTTAGTTTTATTCATTAGATATTAAATTTAAAAAGTTACTGATCCCGTTTTTTATTTACATAAAATATTGGATGTAAAGTAATATTGCCAGCACCTAACTTATAGAAGAAAATCAAGCAAATAAGGGCTATAAATCATTCATTGCACGATTTACTATCTATGGAATATGAATTTAGTATTATATTTAAGTGGTGAAATCGCTTATCAAATTAAAGACATGACAAGGAAAAAGTTTTTATTGATGATGTTATTGCTTAGCCTGTCATTCGGATTCCAGGCACAGCCCCCTGTTATTACTTCATTAGGAATCGAACAAGGGCTTTCTAATAATTATATCGTAAGTATTACACAAGATAAAGAAGGTTTCCTTTGGTGCGCTACCGAAGAAGGACTTAATAAGTTTGATGGAACCCGTTTTATGAATTACTATAAACATACCGGAAACATTAGCGGGAATGAACTAAACTATATCTATGCTGATCCGATTGATCCGGTTATCTGGATAGCCACACAACGCGACGGCTTGAATGCCTATAACTATGAACAAAACACGTTGGAAGTATTTACACATACCGAAGAGTTGCCATCCGGCCTCATAACAAATGATATAACATCTATTGCGCCGGCTGTCGGTGGAAATCTTTGGATCAGTACGTATCACCGGGGAGTAGAGTATTTCAATAAAAGGACAAAGAGCTTCTCTCACTACAATACTTCTTCCTTTCCTAACCTTATATCAGACAATGTATGGACAATATTGGACGACCATAACGGCTTTCTCTACATCGGACATGTACAGCATGGAATGACTGTTTTATCTCTGGATAACAAACAGGTCGTCAATTACCGGAACAATCCCTCAGACCGGCAAAGTATTCCTGGAAATGAAGTAAGATGTATCTATAAAGACGTCAACAACAACATTTGGGTCGGTACAAATAACGGATTAGCGCTTTTTGACAGTGAAACAGGTAAATTTATCCCGGTAAACGGTATCTCTCAAAGTATTTTAACTTCCAGAATCTTTGATATCCGGCAAATGAATGATAATAAGTTGTGGGTAGCTACCGAACTGAATGGAGTTGCCGTTATTGATCTAAAACAACACTTTTTTATGTCTTCCGGGCAACCGATTATACAGTATTATACGGCAGGGCATAATAAATATAATCTTTCCGCCTCTACTATCCGTTGTATTTTCCAGGATTCATTTAACAACATTTGGTTAGGGACGTATGGAAGAGGGATTGATTTTATCGGTCATGCACAACCTTTGTTTGAAACGTATAGTTATTCCTCCTTACCCGACGACGTCAACAGTTTAAATAACCGGATTGCCCTTAGTTTGTGTATGGATAGCGAAGAAAAATTGTGGATTGGTACCGATGGAAGTGGTGTGAATGTCTTTGAGAATGGAAAACGAATTGTGGTACACAGTAAGAAGAAAGGCAGTCTTTCTCATAATACCGTACAAACTGCAATGAAGGATACTCGAGGTAATATTTGGCTGGGTTCTTTCATGGGAGGAATTGATTCTTATGACAATGAAAGCGAAAAATTCCAACGGATTATCCCGGATGGAGGCCAAGATTTAGATGTTCGTTGTTTTTATGAAGATACGGATGGAAATATATGGGCAGGTACTCACAAAGGTATTTTTGTTTTGGATGCAAATACAAAACAAATGATTCGACATTATGACACAGAAAATTGTCAACTGCCGGAAGAGCATATTAGAGCCATCAATCAAGATAACCTGGGGCGAATATGGATCGGCACTTTCGGATTAGGCCTTGCCGTCTATACAAAAGATATGCAACTATTAGCAGATTTTAGCGAATATAACGGTTTTTGTTCCAACACGGTAAATCACATATTCCAGGATTTGCAAGGGTTGATGTGGATTGCTACGGGTGAAGGGTTGGTTTGTTTTACCGAACCGGATTCATTCTATTATAAAGTTTTTCAACGTGAAGACGGCTTACACAATACAAATATTCGGGCAATCACGGAAGATGGCGCTGGAAATATCTGGTTTAGTAGCAACGACGGTATCAGTTGTTTTGTAAGAGAAAAAAAACAATTCAATAATTACAATCTTTTCGACAAAACTCCGATGGGAAATTTCACATCCGGTGCTGTCACACAAGATAAAAAGGGGACGATTTATTTCGGTTCCAACAATGGGGTACGCTATTTTAATCCTGCTTTCGTATTAGCAAAACACAATGTTCCACGGGTTGTTATAACCGAAATGAAAATATACGAATCGGGAGTGGAACAGGAGAATGACCTGTGTCTTAATTCTTTTGCCGGAAAAAGCCAAAATATTCAACTGAATTATAAACAAAACACCTTTAGTATTTCCTTCAATATCCAAGATTATTCATTATCCAAGCAAGTAGATTATGCCTATATGTTAAAAGGTTTGGATGAAGCATGGTACATGGTAGAAGATAATAATGTTATCTTCCGTAATGTCCCCTACGGGCGTTATGAATTTCTTGTCAATACCCGAATAAGGAATCAGGATTGGTCTGACGAAAATACGCTTTCTCTTCCCATTCACATAAAACCACCTTTATGGCTTGCCTGGTGGGCAATAATGCTTTATATGATTATAGGTATTCTGATCGTATTCTTCTTTCTGTATGCTTATAAAAAGAGAGTGAATATACAGAGTTTTTACGAAATGGAAAAGAAAAATCGTGAACAGGAACAGGAACTGAATAATGAACGATTGAGATTCTATACGAATATTGCTCATGAACTTCGTACCCCATTGACTCTTATTTTGGGACCTCTCGAAGATTTGCAAAAGGACACCAAATTATTACCTAAACAGTTACAGAAGATTTCTGTTGTCAGGCAAAGCGCTCTCCGATTATTAAATCTGATCAATCAAATACTCGAATTCCGAAAAACCGAAACCCAAAATAAAAAACTCTGTGTAAGCAACGCTAATCTGGCAGCACTGGTAAAAGAAACCGGACTGAAATACAAGGAACTGAATATGAAGCAGAATGTACGTTTCGGAGTAGTTGTTGAAAAGGAAGATATGTTTCTTTATTTCGATAAAGAAGTTGTAACCATACTATTAGACAACCTTATATCCAACGCTATTAAATATACAGATAAAGGATTCATAAAAATATCTTTGTACACTACTATGCGGAATGACCTTTCCTGTACTGAAATTAAAGTGGAAGATACCGGCTACGGGATATCGCAAGAAGAACAAGAACGCATTTTCGACAGGTATTATCAGGCAAAAAGCGACAGGTATGTTTCAGGAACAGGTATCGGTTTGGCGCTTGTGAAAAATTTAGTTGCTTTACATGAAGGCGAAATTAGGGTTGAAAGTAAATCGAATGAGGGAAGCAGTTTTTATTTCTCCCTTCTTACTCACAATCTTTATCCGAATGCATTGCACAGAGACCAGGAGGAAAGTAAAGAGAAATTACCGGAAGATATGACTGAAGTCACAGAAGAATTTAGCTCCAACGAAAAGCTGATTTTATTGATTGTAGAAGATAACGCAGACATTCGCGAATATATCTCTAATTCCTTTTCAGACTCTTTTGATGTTGTAACAGCCAGCGAAGGCAGCGAAGGTTGTAAGGCGGCTTTTACGCATATACCCGATATCATAGTAAGTGACGTTATGATGCCGGGGATGGACGGAATTACTTTCTGCCAACAGATAAAAGAAGATGTAAGAACCAGCCATATCCCTATTATTCTGCTTACGGCAAAAGATTCGCTTCAAGATAAAGAAGAAGGTTATAAATCGGGAGCCGATTCATACCTGACAAAACCTTTTAGCGCATCGCTTTTACATAGCCGTATCAACAATCTGCTGGAAACTCGAAAGAAAATGGCTGCACAGTTTATTCTCCACGCAAGCCCCGGTGATAAAAGCGCCGTTTTTAAAGAATCTCTAAACATACTTGATAATGAATTTTTGGAAAATCTAACCCAATTGATTGAAAAAAATCTTGAATCGGAAAAGATGGATATAAGTTATTTATCCAACAAACTGTTTATGAGTAGTTCTACTCTCTATCGGAAAGTAAAAGCGCTTACTGGAATTTCAACGAATGAGTTTATTCGGAAAATAAAAATGAAAAATGCGGAACAACTCCTTTTAACCGGGAAATACAATATTTCAGAAGTCGCTTTCATGGTCGGAATGGGCAGCCCCATTTATTTCAGGCAATGTTTCAAAAAAGAATTTGGTATATCGCCTTCTGAATATCTTAAAAAATTAAATCAATAAATTTAAATGAGTGCTATGATTTTATTTTCATACAGTCTGGGCAGTATTTGCTATTTACATGATGGATTGTATTCGAGGCATTTGATTTTATCAGGTAGATATCCTGTGCGTATGCGCCATTCCTGTGGATAAAGGTTATTGGCGCGGTTCCCTAGGTGTTTTACAAATCCTAGCGGATAGTTTTTATATCTTACCAGTACATATCCTTTGGGAATATCATCATCTGGCAGTATGATTGTTTCTTTCTTGAGGTATTTAATAGCATCGTCCCAATTTAAATCAACAACATGAAAAGCAGTCTGATTGAAAGCTGTACTCATTGCTAATGAGTGGTTGGGAAGGATGTCTTTTCCTTTTATTTCACCAATGCTAATGCCGGAAGAAACAATTTGTAACTGGGCGGCTATTGCTTGAAAATCGTCGGCAAATAATTGCGGGAAAGCAGTTATTGTATGCTCCTTTATTTCTAGTTGATAATCTTCCGATTGTTGGAGCCAGTTATAGATGTCGGCAGGGATGATGTTCTTTGCTTTTCCTTTTTCTTTCTTCTGCTTTTTTCGATAAGGGGATATTCCGTCTTCTTTTTTTCTTAATATAGAAAGGAAAAATCCTTCACCTTTCGTTTTATGTGGGAAAAAACGATAAACCGGATGGCTGTATTTAAGCGGGCCGGTAATTTTCCATTCTTCTTTTATAGGAATAGACAAAGCCTCAGCGCCTAATTCATTTATTATATAATGTATGTTTTCTTCGTTTTCTTCGAGATTATATGTACAGGTGCTATATATTAAAATTCCACCTGGTTTTAAAGCGTTCCAACTATCGTGTATGATGCGTCTCTGCCGGGAAGCACAAAGCATTACATTATCGGAACTCCATTCTTTTATGCTTTCCGGGTCTTTTCGAAACATCCCTTCGCCCGAACAAGGTACATCAGCTACTATAATATCGAAGAAGTGTGTTAGCGTGCCTATTTCCTTAGGACTGTTATTGGTAACAATTGTATGAGGATTTCCCCACTTCGTGCTGTTTTCGGACAAAATATAACTTCTGCTTTTGACTACTTCATTACTTACCAAGAGGCTTCCGCTGGGAAGGGCCGTTAGTAAATGTGTAGATTTTCCTCCCGGAGCGGCGCATAAATCCAGACATTTCACAGATTTTTCGACATACGTTTTAATTGCTTGCTCAAGAAACATGGAGGAAGCTTCCTGCACATAATAGGCTCCGGCATGGAATAAAGGATCGAAAGTAAACGTCAATCGTTCGGGTAAATAATATCCTGTATTGCACCACCCGACAATGTCTGCCGAAAGGCTTTTCAATCTTTTAGCCGGATTAAGGCGTATACTAACCGGCGAATCGGACTGAAAAGCAACTTCCAATTGGCGGTATTCATCACCCAGCAATGCTTGAGTTTCGGAGATAAAGTCTGTAGGAAGAATCATAATATCGTGTTTGATTCGGACAAAAGTACTATTTTTGTAAAAAAGAAATCGTATGCAAGCATCTCTTTTCCTTATTCCTGTAACGTTGGGCGATACCGAAATCCGGAAAGTACTTCCTGATTACAACAGGGATGTTATTCTACAAATCAAACACTTCATCGTAGAGAATGTGCGTACGGCGAGGCGCTTCCTGAAAAAAACAGAGTCATCCATCAACATAGATGAGCTGACTTTTTATGAATTGAATAAGCATACTTCGCCGGAAGATGTTGCCGGATATTTATCTCCTTTGTCGAAAGGAGAATCTGTCGGTGTTATTTCCGAAGCTGGTTGTCCGGCAATCGCAGACCCTGGTGCTGATGTCGTAGCAATGGCCCAAAAGAAGAAATATCCTGTAGTTCCTCTGGTGGGGCCCTCTTCAATAATTATGTCGTTGATGGCGTCTGGTTTTAACGGACAAAGTTTCGCTTTTCATGGTTATCTCCCAATAGATGCCGGTGAACGTACGAATACATTAAAAAGAGTAGAAAATCGGATTTATACGGAAAATCAGACACAATTATTTATCGAAACGCCTTACCGGAATAATAAATTAGCCGACGAATTACTCCGCATCTGCCGTCCTTCAACAAAGCTTTGTATAGCATCGGATATTACCTGCGGCAGCGAATTCATCCAAACACATACAATCAAAGAATGGAACGGAAAAGTTCCCGACCTAAATAAGAAACCTACCATTTTCCTTCTTTATAAATAATGATAGCATGGCAACATATCAGGCACACGAAACAGCAATTATAGATACCGGAAGTATTATTGGAGATGATACGCGAATCTGGCACTTTTCGCATATTATGAGTGGTTGCCGGATAGGTAATGCTTGTAATATCGGGCAAAATGTAGTGGTTTCTCCTTCTGTTATTTTAGGGAATAATGTAAAAGTACAGAATAATGTTTCGATATACAGTGGCGTAATTTGTGAAGATGATGTCTTTCTTGGACCCGGTTGCGTTTTCACAAACATAAGCAACCCCAGAAGCGTTATTCCCAGAAAACATTTATACGAAAAAACATTGGTGAAAAGGGGGGCGACAATCGGAGCCAACGCTACCATTCTTTGCGGACACACAATCGGGGAATATGCATTAGTTGGCGCAGGAGCAGTAGTAACCAAAGATGTTCGTCCATATGCTTTAGTAGTAGGTAACCCAGCCAAACAAACGGGTTGGGTCAGCGAATACGGACATCGATTAAATTTTGATGAAAAGGGAATAGCCGTTTGTCCGGAAAGCAATATCCGATATCAATTGGCTAATGAAGAAGTAAGAAAAATCAATGATGCTGATTAAATCAATAGTTTTCTAACATCAATTGTTTCCTCAATTTAGAAGGACTTTGTCCAAACTGCTTTTTACAATAAGTTGTAAAATGCGCCGGAGAACTGAAACCATATTCTTTTATAATCATTCCGAAAGACGTCTTTCCGTCGGCTAACTTTGTTTTGATATGTCTGGATTTTTGTTTCAACATCCAGCTATAGGGCGAATCTTCAAAATATTCATTGAACTTCCGGTTAAACGAGCGTACGGACATCTTACACATACTAGCCAATTCTTCAACAGTTTTTACATCTTGGTAATGCTGAAGTACAAAGACTTTGAAGTTCATATTTTTGTTTAACATAGGCGACAGGAAACGTGCTATTTCTTCTTTTGTATAAAATGCCCTGAAAATGAGGAATATTTCTTTTTGCTTAATCGCATGCAAATGTTTACACTGAATTTTATGTTCAAGATAGAACATCACGCTATCTAGTACAGATTGAAGAGGTGAACGAATCTCTATTTTATTAAAGATAGCAGGCCTTTTCTCGTATTCCTGTAACGATTCCAATGCTAACCGGTCGCATAATGTAAATTGATTATCAAAGCTTAACACTACATATTTTGAATCAGTAATAGCTTCTGCCAAGGCATCCGCATCCTGAGCTATAAAAACCGCCTCACCGCCTTGGCAAAGATGATTTCGAAACTCATTACAAGACATCATGAGTTCTCCTTCAAGTAAAAAAATGAAGTAATTGTAATACTTATCTTCCGGGCGCCAGATTTCACCCTGCTTCATTTCTTTACTATTAAATCCTATATGGAAATCAGAGACATAATTCCTACATGTCAGATGTTCATGGGCATATAAAAGCTTCATAACAACAAGTGTTAAAAATTAACAAAATGGGCAATTGTATAAAAAATCGGATGTAAAGATATAGGAAAGTTTTCAATTTTCTAAACGATTTGACCGTTTTTGATATAAACTATGTTTTCCTTGTTCCCTTCTAAAGCGGGAAGCACATCATAAATGAATAATAAACAGACAACTAAGGGGGAAGATTTTTGTTTTTTCATCTATATTATTTATTTCCACTTAATATAAACACTTCGTCAATGAATCTGCAATAGATAAAAATCATCAAAAAAACAGTTTGTATCCTAAAGAGTATTTTAATGGGAAATAAATACTTGGTTTTTCATTACGATTGCCTATTTTTGCATTTGATAAATACGTTATAAATAAAATGAAAACATTGGAAAGATTAGTTGCAGAGAAATTATTAAAGATTAAAGCGGTAAAATTACAACCGACCAATCCGTTTACTTGGGCTTCCGGATGGAAATCTCCTATCTACTGTGACAATAGAAAGACTCTTTCTTATCCGACTATTCGTAGCTTTATTAAAATAGAATTGGCTCGTGTAATTAGTGAGAAATATGAAAATGCCGAAGCTATTGCCGGAGTTGCTACCGGAGCTATCGCCCAAGGTGCTTTGGTGGCCGACCTGTTAGGCTTGCCGTTTGTTTACATACGTGCAACTCCAAAAGATCATGGCTTGGAAAATTTGATCGAAGGCGAACTAAAACCGGGTTCGAAAGTGGTGATATTGGAAGATCTTGTTTCTACCGGCGGAAGTAGTCTGAAAGCGGTTGAGGCTATTCGTAATTTCGGTTGCGATGTGATTGGAATGGTCGCTATTTTCACGCATGGCTTCCCTATTGCAACGAAGCAATTCAAACAAGCTAAAGTAGAATTAACTACGTTAAGCAATTACGATGCAGTCATCGAGGAAGCTGTACGCACGAATTATGTGGACCGGGCAGAAATTGCGACATTACAAGAATGGCGTGAAGATCCGGCAAACTGGAATCCTAACAACAAATAATAAGCGAATGACTGAATTTGTTAGTGATGTTAAAGTCATTCCTTTTAATGACGATCGTATCTTCGATATGTTGTCCGACTTATCGAATCTGGATAAAGTAAGAGATCGTATTCCTCAAGAAAAACTCAAAGACTTCACATTCGACAGCGACTCTTGTAGTTTTGCTGTCGACCCTGTAGGTAAGATAACATTTCAAATCATTGATCGTGAACCCAACAAAACAATAAAGCTCACTACCATTGATTCTCCTGTTCCATTACATATGTGGATACAACTCAAACAAGTAACGGAAAATGACACGCGAATGAAACTAACGGTTCGCGCCGATCTCAATCCGTTTATCAAACCAATGGTTTCGAAGCCATTGCAAGATGCTTTAGACAAAATATCAGTAGTACTCGCCACATTACCCTATTAAGTTATGTCTCAAAAAAAACTTTGGGAAAAGAATATACAGGTGGATCATGAAGTTGAAACCTTTACCGTAGGTAAAGACAGGGAAATGGATCTCTATCTGGCTAAATACGATGTGCTTGGTTCGATAGCGCATATAACAATGCTGGAAAGTATCGGACTTTTATCCGACCGGGAGTTAAGCGCATTGCTATCCGAATTGAAAGAAATCTATCACATTGCCGACAAAGGAGATTTCATTATCGAAGATGGTATCGAAGATGTACATTCGCAAGTAGAGTTAATGCTCACTCGAAAATTAGGAGATATAGGAAAAAAGATCCATAGCGGGCGTTCCCGTAATGATCAGGTATTAGTAGATCTCAAACTTTTCACCCGTGCAAAAATTCAGGAGACAGTTCAATTAACAACTAAATTATTTACCGTTCTGCAAAAACAAAGCGAACGTTATAAAAACATATTATTACCCGGTTATACACATCTTCAAATCGCGATGCCCTCATCTTTTGGTTTATGGTTCGGAGCGTATGCCGAAAATTTGGTCGATGATTTGGCCTTCATGCAAGCTGCCTATAAAATATGTAACCGTAATCCATTAGGTTCGGCTGCTGGTTATGGATCTTCGTTTCCGCTCAACCGTCGGATGACAACAGACTTATTAGGCTTTGATTCGATGAACTACAATGTTGTGTATGCTCAAATGGGGCGTGGAAAAATGGAGCGTACTGTAACATTTGCTATGGCTGGTATTGCTGGAACTCTATCAAAGTTGGCTTATGATGCCTGTTTATTTAACAGTCAGAACTTTGGCTTTATCAAACTGCCCGACCAATTCACCACAGGTTCAAGCATCATGCCTCATAAAAAGAATCCCGACGTATTTGAGCTCACCCGGGCTAAGTGTAACAAGATACAAGGTTTGCCTCAACAAATCATGTTAATATGCAACAACCTTCCTTCGGGCTATTTCCGCGATCTTCAAATTATAAAAGAAGTCTTCCTGCCATCGTTTGATGAATTAAATGATTGCATACGTATGATTACTTATATGATGAACGAAATGATCGTAAATGAACACATCGTAGAAGATGATACCTATTCTTTTCTGTTTAGTGTTGAAGAAGTGAATCGCTTGGTAGCTTCGGGAACGCCATTCCGCGATGCTTATAAAAAAGTAGGTCTTGATATTGAAGCCGGTAATTTCGTTCCCAATAAAACGATCTGTCACACGCACGAAGGGAGTATTGGAAATTTATGTAATGATCAGATTTCTATTCTGATGCAAAATATTTTAGATGGCTTTTCGTTTGATAAGGTAAACGAAGCAGAGAATAAACTTATCCGTTAATGAAATATACACGTATTATTGTTTGTCTATTATTCATTATAATTAGTTCATGCGACAAAAAGTATGTGTCAAACATTCCTGATTTTCCTGTATATCTGGAATTAGATCTAAGTTTTGAAGATAAAGAATTAGTGGCTCCTCAAGCTTATAAGGTCTTTACTTCTCAGAATATCAATCAAGCCATTGAAAGAGCAGGATATGGAGGTGTATTGGTATATCATGGATTGAATAATACAGCCACAACCACCTATTATGCCTTTGATATTTCTTGCCCGCACGAAGCAAGCAGGTCTGTTACTGTAGAAGTAGACAATGCCAGGATTTATGCTGTTTGTCCCAAATGCGGGAGTAAATATGAATTATTAAATGGTATAGGTAATCCGGTAAGCGGGCCAAGTCAACAAGAAGGATACTACTTGAAATCATATAATGTATTTACGAATGGCAATAGAATCATTATACGCAATTAATTTTTGCATCAATTATTTGCATAAATAAAAAAGTTCTATACCTTTGTAGTCGCAAATGCGAAAGTAGCTCAGTTGGTAGAGCATAACCTTGCCAAGGTTAGGGTCGCGGGTTCGAGTCCCGTCTTTCGCTCCACTTTCCTCCATCCGCTGTTCGCGGGAAGAAAAATTAAAAAAAAACTATCATTTTGTCAATAATTTGGTCTCTAATTCGATCCCAATTGCCTATCTTTGTAACATTAATCTAAATTTTATACACAAATACACAAATTTTGATACTATGGAACGGAGATTATTGATTCGTGACCTGACCCTGAGAGACGGTCAGCAGTCGGCTTTTGCAACCCGTATGACCCAACAGCAAGTCGACAGAACACTTCCTTATTATCGTGAGGCCGGTTTTTATGCTATGGAAGTATGGGGAGGAGCCGTACCCGATTCCGTCATGCGCTATCTTAACGAAAACCCTTGGGAGCGGCTGGAGAAGATCAAAGCCGCTGTAGGCGACACATCCAAACTGACTGCCCTGTCCAGGGGACGTAACCTTTTTGGATACGCGCCATATCCGGATGACATTATCGACGGATTTTGCCGTAACTCCATTGCATCGGGACTAGGCATTATGCGTATTTTCGATGCCCTGAATGACGTGAGCAATGTAAAGTCGACAGTCAAATACGTCAAAGCTTACGGTGGAATTGCCGACTGTGCGGTGTGCTATACTATCGACCCGCATTTCAGTGTAGCCGAACGTCTCAAAGCCCGCCTCAAAGGAAAACCCCTGCCTGACGCTGTCTTCACAGACAATTACTTCCTTGGCAAAGCATTGGAAATGCAAGCTCTGGGTGCCGACATGATTACTATAAAAGATATGAGTGGACTGATACAGCCTTCGCGGATTGCACGACTCGTCACGCTATTCAAAAAGAACCTCGGCATACCCCTTGATTTCCATACGCATTGTACGCCGGGATACGGACTGGGTGCTGTCCTTTCCGCCATCATGAGTGGGGTAGACATTGTAGACACCGTTATATGGAACTTCGCTGGAGGCCCCGCCGCTCCGGCTGTAGAACTGGTTTATACCTTCTGTAAGAAGTTGGGCATTGAGATGAATGTAAATATGGAAGCTGTGGCGGCGATCAACCGCGAGCTGTTAGAGATACGTCGCGAGTTGGAGCCGTTTGATGCTGTTAAGCAATTTCCCAAACCTTTCGACCCACTTACAGATAAGCTGCCTGCCGAGATAGACCGCATGTTTGACAAAGCCATTGCCGCTGCCTCTAAAAAAGATGAAGAGTCGCTGTTGGAAGCTTGCCATGCAATAGAAGACTACTTTAACTTTCCCAAACCAAACGAGCTGGTAAAGAAAGCAGAGATTCCGGGAGGGATGTATACAAACATGGTAGCTCAGCTCAAGCAGATGAACGCAATGGATATCCTTGAAGAAGCTATGAAGTTGATTCCCGGCGTACGCCTTGATGCAGGACTTCCACCACTGGTAACACCTACTAGCCAGATAGTAGGTGCTCAGGCCGTCAACTGCGCCCTTGACATTAAGAACGGAAAACCCATGTATACGAACGTATCCAATCAATTCGTCTCCCTCGTGAAAGGCGAATACGGTAAAACGCCTGTTCCGGTAGACCCTGCATTCAGACTTAAAATAGCAAAGGTAGAGGAAGAAACCCCATATGACACCTCACGACACTGCCGACAGGAAAACCCTACGTTGACCGAACTTGGTGGCGTACACCTTGCCGTGAATGAGAAGGAAGAACTGCTGTTGGAACTTTTTCCCTCGGTGGCTAAGACCTTCCTTACAAATCAGAAAGAAGCTCTTTTCCAGTCCTCGTACCAGGCTGAGGTTTCCCGACAAAGCGTATCTGAAGTAAAAAGCGAAGTTCCGATCACAGGTAAAGTAGTAGTCTCGCCCATGCCCGGTAACGTATTTAAGATACTGGTTCAACCCGGCGACACCGTCTCCAGTGGGCAGGAAGTGTTGATACTGGAATCCATGAAGATGGAAAACAGCATCACCTCCGAGTACACCGGAACAGTAAAACGTATACTCACAAAAACAGGGGCCAACGTCCCCGAAGGAGGTTGCCTGATTGAAATAGATGCCCTTTAACCTCTCGGCAGCTCCTTGCGTGTTCTAGTTCCCTCATTCGAAGAAGGTGTCTCAAAAGTGAGATGCCTTCTTTTTTCTAAAAATTCTTGGGATAAAGTATTTGGTAAGAAGAAGAATATTGAAAAGTTATGAAATTCTATTTGTATATTTGATGCATGTAAAATTAAAATCAATAAATATGTCACAAAATCACTTAATCCACCGTAGCGAATTCCACCTGATTGATGAAAAGAAAATACATGACGCTGTTTGTCAGCTTGTAGAGTCGTTAAACTTGGCAGCAGGTTCTACCGATGGCTTCGATATTTATGTAGTAGTTGAGAAATACTTTACCAATTTAGATAAAAGGCACGAAATAAATAATCTGCTCGACATTCCTCAGGATAGTGAATATTTTGCTGATAAGTACTAAAAAAGGCGGGAATTAGTTCCCGCCTTTTTTGTTATTAATCTACACTATTATGCCCAATCTGAAATAAATCAGCGTAGGACAAATATAGGACAGTCTATTCTTTTCCTCCTGCAAGTTTTTCTTTCAAGGCAGCCAACTCTTCAATATCCCCTAATGTTGTTTTCTCTACAGAGCTGGTCAATACTGCTGATTCATCTTCTTTCTTTGAGCGTTTACCCTTCTTTTCTCCGGTAGCAGCAGTAGACTCTTTTTTCGTGCCTTTTTGCTCATCTTCATGAATACGGCTATGAGAAAGAATAATGCGTTTCGCTTCTTTATTGAATTCGATCACTTTGAAATCAAGTTTTTCGTCAACTACAGCTTGTGAGCCATCTTCTTTCACCAAATGTTTGGGAGTAGCAAAACCTTCCACGCCATAAGGCAAAGAAACCACAGCGCCTTTATCAAGCACTTCAATGATCGTACCTTCATGAATAGAACCTACTGTGAAAATCGTTTCAAACACATCCCATGGATTTTCTTCCAATTGTTTGTGTCCTAAACTCAAACGACGATTTTCTTTGTCGATTTCCAATACTTGTACTTCAATTTCAGCTCCAATTTGAGTAAACTCACTCGGGTGTTTGATTTTCTTAGTCCAAGAAAGGTCGGAGATGTGGATTAAACCATCTACGCCTTCTTCAATTTCCACAAATACACCGAAGTTGGTAAAGTTACGTACTTTAGCTGTATGTTTTGATCCAACAGGGAAACGTGCTTCGATGTCTTCCCATGGATCCGATTTCAGTTGTTTGATACCTAATGACATTTTGCGTTCGTCGCGATCCAATGTAAGAATAACGGCTTCGATTTCGTCGCCAACTTTCATGAAGTCTTGAGCGCTGCGCAGATGTTGTGTCCATGACATTTCCGATACATGGATTAAACCTTCCACGCCCGGAGCAATTTCGATGAATGCACCATAGTCGGCCATAACAACTACTTTTCCTTTTACTTTGTCACCAACCTTCAAATCCGGATCCAAAGCATCCCATGGGTGAGGAGTCAATTGTTTCAAACCAAGAGCGATACGTTTCTTTTCATCGTCAAAATCAAGAATAACCACATTGATTTTTTGATCCAACTGAACGATTTCTTCCGGATGGGAAACACGTCCCCAGGAAAGATCGGTAATATGGATCAAACCGTCTACACCACCTAAGTCGATAAATACACCATAAGAAGTGATGTTCTTAACAGTTCCTTCCAATACCTGTCCTTTTTCCAGTTTAGAGATGATATCTTTCTTCTGTTGTTCAAGTTCAGCTTCGATAAGAGCTTTGTGAGATACCACAACGTTTTTAAATTCCTGATTGATTTTAACAATCTTAAATTCCATTGTTTTACCTACAAATACATCATAATCGCGGATAGGTTTCACGTCGATCTGAGAACCCGGCAAGAATGCTTCAATACCGAATACATCTACAATCATACCACCCTTTGTGCGACATTTGATGAATCCCTTGATAATTTCGTCTTTTTCCAATGCTTCGTTTACACGATCCCAAGAACGGGTTGCACGAGCTTTTTTATGAGAAAGGATTAATTGTCCTTTTTTGTCTTCCTGGCTTTCGATGTATACTTCTACTTCGTCGCCGATCTTTAAATCCGGATTATAACGGAATTCAGACATGGGTACAATACCGTCTGATTTGAAACCGATATTCACTACAACTTCACGTTTGTTCATTGCAGTAACGGTGCCCATAACTACTTCCTTGTCCTTCACGGTATTCAAGGTTTCGTCATACGTTTTTACAAGATCGTCCTTGCTTACATCACCGTAAGTTTCGCCTTGTTCAAAGGCATCCCAGTTAAAATTATCAACCGGCTGGATGTTTTTTAAATTTTCCATTCTTTAATTGTTAATACTAAGTTTCCTTTTAATTAGTAAGTTAGACATTATATTGTCATCTCTCAAAAGCGTGGCAAAGATACGGTTTCTTTTCTGATTTATTCTTTTCAAGAATGTCTTTTTTTGTAAGATTTTCTTAGTTTATAATCTCCAAATAAAAGCAATAGAGTGAGCGCGCCGATATATAAATAAAAAGGCATTGATGGGAGATCCGACAATTCTATTTTGGGTAAGTCCAAATAGATAATCGATGCGGTAGCCAATACAATTATAGACAAGGATGCTGCAATTACCGAAAGCAAGCCGAAACGTTCATTCCGTTTTTTAATTTTAACGACATCGGCATATACCTGTTGCATTACCTTTTTTCGGAAATCAACAGGTAATTCCTCTTGAGGCATCCGGTTAAACAAATCCTTCAAGACATCTTTTTTTTCTGCATCTTTATTCATAGTCAATCCTTTCTATCTCTTTCATTAAAACAAATAACTTTTTCCGTATCCTGTGCAATTTTGTCTTTACATTCGACACGGAAAATTCCGTAATAGAAGCAATTTCGTCTATGCTTTTCTCTTCCATGTAAAAGAAAAGGATAATCGCACGCTCTTCGGGAGGCAATTGAGTTAATGCTTTATCCAGTATTTCTATTTGCCCGTCCGACTCCGTTTGTCCTAAAGCATTCGCTACTTCTTCTTCCGATACATTAACAATCATAGACTCTTCAATTGCCAACCATTCTTGTTTTTTCTTCCGAGTATATGAAATAGCGGTATTATAAGCTATTCTATATATCCAGGTTGAGAAACTACTATCTCCTTTAAAACCGTTCAAGTGTTTGAACACCTTTAAAAAGACATCCTGTGCCAGTTCTTCAGCATCCTCCTTATTACGCACTACTTTAAAGGCCAGCGAATAAACCTGACGGCTATATTTGTCGAGAATACAAGCGTACGCAGTTGTATCCCCTTCCTGTATCCGTTTAATATAATATGTGTCGGAGTACAATTCCATTATATTGAATGGACGCAAACCGTGTCGAAAGGTTACAATTCACTGGTGCAAAAATAAAACTATTTTTTCATTTCGGATTGTAACTTTTCGAAACCTATTGCGTCAAAAAAGCAACAAACTAATTATTCACTTTTAAATAAATACGATTATGATGGATTTTATTATGGTTCCGCTGATTATTGGCATTTGTGTAGCCGGCGTTTATGGATTATTTGAATTGTTTGTGCGCCGCAAAGAACGTTTAACGATTATCGAAAAGATCAGCGAAAAGCTGGATGCTTCTACCTTTGAAGGTAAACTTGATTTTGGAAGTTATTGGAAGAAATTCTCTTTCAGCGCCCTGAAAGCCGGATGCCTGATGGCCGGAACAGGACTTGGTTTATTGGTTGGTTTTATCATTAATAATCTATCATTAATGTATCACAATGACAATTGGTATCGTAACGAACTTGCAGGCACAGCCTATGGAGCATCCGTCTTATTATTCGGCGGGATCAGCCTGATTATTGCCTTTGTAATAGAAATGAAAATGGCAAAAAACAAGAAAGAATAAAGAGGCTGTATAGCCTCTTTATTCTTTCTTGTTAAAAGTATAACTCTCCGAAGAACTCCGGCTTATGAAAATTCGGTTCCGGGGTTGGGATGGGGTTCCAACTCAGATAGTGCGGATTTTCTGTTCGATCGGCGCATTTATAGAAATTGCCGAATATCTTTTCAGGTAAGTTTTTCGGATCCAGTCCCATTAATTTCAAAGGAATGGCCACGATCAACTCCCAGGCGTAGACTTTTTTCCTTTCATCAAATGGCTTATTTTCAAAAGGTTTTCCTTCTACTAACGTATAGCGGCGAATGCCATTATACTCATTCGGCGTTAACGACTTTTTGACGTCGCGAGACTGTCGCCGGGCAGCATCACAGGTACCGATGCAATTGAACTCGAAGTTCATATACTCGTCCTCGCTTTCTTTCTTCATAAAAAACTCCACGCAACTATCTTCATGCACCGGATCGCCATCCTCGCCATAAATGGCTTTAAGTGAATATCCTCGCGCAAAAAAGCGAATATACAGATAAGCATCGGAACGGGCAATATCGAATACGGCAATCGGTTTGTAAGGATATTTCTCTTTCCAATTGACCACATTAATATAATCCCGATGCGACTTGCTCTCCATCAAAAAGTCTACTGATGACATATCCAGGACATCGAGCGCCGGTAAATAAGGTATTTTGAGTTTATTCATACTATTTCAATTAGTGACAGATTTTAATAAAATAAAAATAAAACAAAGAATAACATTGATAAAATCACCAAAGAACCGATAATCCGGCCCAGTTCCCATAATTCCACAAATTTATACAATTAATACTTCGCTAAAGATAAGCAGAAAACTGTAATAAAATAAGACGTATAAAACAATTTTATTTCTCTTTGTTTTTTTTAACTCTTCAAACTCGTATAAGATTTCCCCCGAATCGGACACTCAAAAAGTGTATGCAGGCAATAATTTTATTTTTGATATTGATTAGGAAGGATGGACGTATGTTTATAGGAGAAGGAGATTGAGGGGTTCTGACTATTTGCTACTTGCCCTCTTTCTTTATCATTCTGACAAATTAACTGCCGGATATCTTCCGTATTTGGCTGCGAAGTTGAGATTTTCAATAAATACGCGCTGGATTTGAGGGTTCCCGTTTTACAAAAAGACAGTGAAATTGGTTGATTACTTTCGAAATAGCTGTTTTTCCGGCATTTTGTATGGTTTTCCAATAGCTTCTCAGCGAATCTTGGGTTATTTCGTTACAATATGATATTTTAGAATTAAGGCTTTTTCGAATCAAAATAGCGAAAAAAAGGGGCTTTTTCGAGGGATTTTCAAGCTTATTTCATACTTTTTTCCGGAACAATACGGTGTTATTTCCAAGACAATACGATGTTTTTACTAAAGGATTACGATCTTTTCCCAAAAGTATCGTATTGTCCTGGAAGAAACATCGTACTCTTTTTTTTAACTATCCATGCTTGTTATTCAAAATAAACCAATAGAACGGCCATATATTCGAAATGAACCAATAATTTCACGCCTTTCATCAAAAGAGCATGTAAGCCCAAAAGGGGAATATCGCTCAAAACGTTAGAGAAAGAGCTAAGCCCGAAGCAAACTGTTATTTTGCATGGATGCATGGATTTTCAGAGGGTGATTGGAACATTGGGGACAATTGATTTCTTTTATTTGTTACATATACATATATTATTACACATTTCTATGTATCTTTGCATGCGAATTCAAGTATAAGATATTCTATTCAATATGATTCTATTTTTCAAATCGCCGGCGAAGACAATATTTACCGTAGAAGCAGCACATACTTTCTCATCTGAAGATATTCAAAAATTAGTTTGGTTATTTAGTGGTGCTACGCCTATTGCAGGTGATAGTCTGGATGGTTGGTATATCGGGCCGCGGCGGGAGATGATTACTCCCTGGAGTACTAACGCGGTGGAGATTACCCGGAATATGGGGCTCGACGGGATTTCGCGTATAGAGGAATTTTATTCCGTAGCGTCCGGCGATGCTGCTCACGATCCGATGTTGCAACGTATTTACAACGGGTTGGGACAACAGTTATTTACTATTGATAAACTACCCGAACCGGTTATCCCTATCTATGACATAGAATCTTATAACCTGCAAGAGGGGTTGGCGCTGAGCAGCGATGAAACAGCCTATCTGAATGAGGTGAGCAAAAAACTCGGACGTCCTTTAACCGACAGTGAAGTATATGGTTTTGCACAGGTAAACTCGGAACATTGCCGGCACAAAATATTTAACGGGCAATTTATTATTGATGGGGAGGAAAAGGAGAACTCTCTTTTTCAACTGATAAAGAAAACGTCGGAAGAAAACCCCAACCAATTGGTTTCGGCCTATAAAGATAATGTAGCCTTTAATGAAGGGCCTTCCATCGAACAATTTGCTCCGGCAAGCGGAGACAAGCCCGATTTCTATGGCGCCCGTACGATAAAGACCGTGATTTCGCTGAAAGCCGAAACACATAATTTCCCTACTACCGTAGAGCCTTTCAATGGGGCGGCAACCGGTACGGGCGGCGAAATACGCGACCGCCTCGGCGGAGGGAAAGCCTCCCTTCCCATTGCGGGGACGGCTGTTTA